>JBOGVG010000085.1:0-40532 GCA_050692435.1 Actinomycetota bacterium | reverse complement strand
GGTAGCTCCGCCCCTCCAGCACGACCGCGTCCACCAGGTACCGAGCCAGATCCATCGCAGACCCCCGTCATAGGTGTCCACGATGCTCCGACACAGGTGTCCACTATCTGGTGAACTCAGACACCCTCGCCCGCTCCATACACCCGGATCTCCGCTCAGGTGTCCCTTCGTGTCCGGGTGCCTCCGAGGAAGAGCGGCGCCGTAGGGCAGAGGTCGGCGAGCGGACACTCCTCGCACCTCGGACGCCCGGCTTTGCAGATCTCTCGTCCCAGCCGGATCAGGCCGACGTGCATCTCCACCCGGATGTCGGGCGACGTGATCTCCTCCAGCACCTCGTGCGCCCTCTGCGCCGATGCCCTCGGCGGGATCAAGCCCAGGCGGGAGGCCACCCGGTGTACGTGCGTGTCGACGGGCAGGGCCGGACGGCCCAACGAGAACGCCAGCACCACGGCCGCGGTCTTGGGCCCCACCCCGGGGAGCGAGGTGAGGTACTCGCGGGCCTCGGCGTCCGTCATCCCTCGCAGGAACGAGAGGTCGAGGCTTCCCTCCCGGTTTCCGATCTCTCGCAGGATGGCCAGGATCCGGGGGGCCTTCACGTTGGCCAGACCCCCGGACCGGATGGCCGCCGCGACCTCCGAGGGCCGGGCCGCGGCCAGCTCCTCCCACGTGGGGAAGCGCCGCCGGAGCGACTCGAAGGCCCGGAAGCTGTTCGCGTCGCTCGTGTTCTGCGACAGCACCGTGAGCACGAGCTCCTCGAGTGGATCGCTCCGTCTGGGCGGCTCGAGCTCCCCGTAGAACCGGAGCAGCCGGCCATGGATGGCCCGGACGCGGCGACGGTCGGCCGTCATCCAAGGCAGCCTAGGGCACAGGGGGCTACGCGGTGGCCGGCGCGAAGTTCCGGAACTGCGTGAGGTGCGGGAGGAAGGTCAGCCGGAGCGAATCGGTAGGGCCGTTGCGGTGCTTGGCCACGATCAGCTCGGCCAGGCCCTTGCTTTCCGGGCTCGAGTCGTCGCGGTGGATGAACATGACCACGTCCGCATCCTGCTCGAGAGACCCGGATTCCCTGAGATCCGAAAGCTGAGGGCGCTTGTCCTGGCGCCGCTCCGGGTCCCGGTTCAGCTGTGACACCGCAAGGACCGGGATGGCCAGCTCCTTGGCCAGGAGCTTGAGGCTCCGGCTGATCTCCGCGATCTCTTGCTGGCGATTGTCCACCCGCCGGTGATGCGACATCAGCTGGAGATAGTCCACGATGATCAGCCCCAGCCCCTGCTTGCGAGCCGACAAGCGCCTGGCCTTGGCCCGGATGTCCACGATCGTGACGTTGCCCGAGTCCACGATGGAGAGTGGCGCGTCGTGGAGCACCTCGGCGGCCTGGACGATGCGCGACCAGTCGTCGGCCCCCACGCGGCGGCCCCGGATCCGGTCCCAGGCCACGCCGGCCTCGGCGCAGAGCAGGCGCATGCCGATCTCCCACCTCGACATCTCGAGGGAGAACATGGCGACCGGGACCCGGGACTCGACCGAGACGTTCCGGGCGACGTTGGTGGCGAGGGACGACTTCCCGACGCCGGGCCGGGCCGCGAGCATGACCAGGTTGCCGGGCTGGAGGCCCGAGAGCAGCTCGTCGACGTCCCGGAACCCGGTGGGGAGGCCGGCGAAGGCGGACTCTCGGTTCTGGATGTGCTCGAGGTCGGTCATTGCTTGGTCGACGAGCTGGCGGAGGGAGGCCACCTGGTCCTTCTCGTGGTGGCGAGCGACCTCGTAGATCCGCTGCTCGGCCTGGTCGGCCACCCGCTCGGGGTCCTCCGGGGCCGAGTACCCCATGGCCATGATGTCGGCCGCGGCCTGGATGAGCCGACGCATCAGAGCATGCTGGGCCACGATCCTCGCGTAGTTCCCGGCCGCGGCCGGCGTGGGGACTTGCTCCACCAACTCGTGGATATACAGGTGCCCGCCGACGTCCTCGAGGAGGTCACGGCGCCGCAGCTCCTCGACCGCGGTGATGGCATCAACGGGGTCGCCCCGCGCATAGACCGCTCGGAGAGTGTCGAAGATCTTGCCGTTGGCCGGCTTGTAGAAGTCCTCGGGCCGCACCTCTTCGACGACGTCCGCGATGGCCTCGGCAGAGAGCATCATGGCCCCGAGGACGGATTCCTCCGCCTCGAGGTTCTGCGGGGGGATCCGGTCGGGTCGCACACGACGGATGTCGTCAGTCGATGTCGCCACGAATCCGTCCCTCTCTTCGCACCCAGAAAATCAGACGAGGGCGAACGCTATCGTGCGGCCATCGGTGCTGTGAATGGGAAAGGGACTTGGAAATCCTGTGAACAGACCCGCGCCCAGCTAGTGACTCAATATTCCTTGTCACTCCCACCTCCACCTGCATCCAAGGCTGTGGATAACCCTGTGCATACGTGTGTACAGGGGGGGAGTGACAAGAAACCGTTACCGCTGGTCAGAAGGTTCGGTCGCTGGGGGCGTTTCGCCGGAGTCATCGTCCAGGTCCGCGGCCGACGGAAGGGGCTTCGCGACGCGGGGGAAGCGTGGGTGCATGGCCGCGGAGCGAAGCCCGGACTTCAGCGCGTCGGATGAACTACGACTCGGGCTCGACCTCGACCGAGACGACCGGATCGACCTCGGGGAACAGGTGCACCCGGACCTCGTGGACGCCGATGCTTCGGATGGGCTCCTCCAGGTGGACGTCGTGGCGGTCGATCCTGAGGCCGGTCTGCCGCTCGATTTCCTCGGCGATCTCCGCGGCCGTGACGCTGCCGAACAGCCGGCCCTCCCCGCCCACCCGGGCCTTCACCCTGATCGGCATGGCCGTCAGCCTCTCCGCCTCCGTCTCGGCCTCGGCCCTGGCGTGGGACACCCGGGTGGCGTGGGCCCGCTTCAGGCTCTCGACGTGCCTTACCCCACCCTTCGACGCCTGGACGGCGAGGCCCCGGGGCATGAGGTAGTTGCGCGCGTAGCCGTCGGCCACGTCGACCATGTCCCCGGGGACCCCGAGCTTGTCCACCGGCTTCTGGAGGATGACCTTCATCGCGTCGAGTACGGGAGCAGCGCCATCTCGCGGGCGTTCTTGACCGCCGTTGCCACTACCCGCTGGTGCTGCGCGCAGTTGCCCGACACTCGGCGGGCCCGGATCTTGCCGCGCTCCGACACGAACTTGCGCAGCATCATGACGTCCTTGTAATCGACGTACTCGACCCGGTCCTTGCAGAAGACGCAGACCTTCTTCTTCTGCTTCTTCCAGGCCTTCTCGTCCTTCTCCTTCTTGGGTCTCCTCTTGGTCTTAGGTGGCATCCAGCGGTGACTCCTCGTCCGTGCCGGGGCCGGCGCCGACCTGAGCCGGGGCCGGGGCGGGTGCCGACCAGTCGCCGCCGCCCGAACGCCCTTGCTTCTCGACCTTGGCCGTGGCCCACCTCAGGCTGGGCCCGAGCTCGTCGGCCTCGATCTCGACGACCGAGCGCCGCTCGCCCTCCGGGGTCTCCCAGGAACGCTGGCGCAGCCGTCCCACCACGAGCACCCGCGCGCCTCGAGTGAGGGACTCCGCCGCGTTCTCGGCCAGGGTCCGCCACGCGTTCACCCTGAAGAACGAGGTGTCGCCGTCCTTCCAACCGCCGCCCTCGTCTCGGATCCGAGGGGTGACGGCCACCGAGAAGTTCACGACGGCCGCCCCGTTCGGAGTGTAGCGGAGCTCGGGGTCGTCGGTGAGGTTGCCCACGATCGTGATCTGGTTGTCGCTCGCCATCTCCATCACCTACCCATCTGGATCCGCTCCCCGGCGGATGGCGAGCCGGGGAGGGGGAAGTGTCCTAGGCGGCCCTCTGAACCACCTTGAACCGCAACACCTCGTCGGCCAGGTGCATGCTGCGCTCGAGCTCGCGGATCACCGAGGGGTCCGCCGTGAACTCGGCCACGACGTAGTAGCCCTCGGTCTGTTGCGCAATCTCGTAGGTCAGCCGCCTGCGACCCCACCGGTCGACCTTGCCGACTTCGCCCCCGCCCTCGGAGACGATCCGGGTGATGCGGTCGAGCACCCCGCCGATGACCGACTCGTCGATCTCGGGGGACAGGATGAACATCACTTCGTAGGGCCTCAGGTCCCCACCTCCTCTGGTCTGGACGGCCCCCACGGGGAGCAGGATGTGGCTGGCCTCCAGAGTCTACCGGGTCTACCAGGTCCACCAGGGCGCGACCCTAGCACGGGGGTCTGACAGGGCCCTCGGGATGGGCCCGGCCCTACCGCGGCGTTACACTTCTCGCCAGCCGTGCACTCTCGTGAAAGGAGGCGCGAGCGATGACCGTCACCGTGCACGACCTTCGTGCGTGGAAGGCGGAGGGCAGGCGCTGGGCCATGCTCACCGCCTACGACTTCCCCACGGCCCGGATCCTCGACCGGGCCGGGATCCCCGTACTGCTGGTGGGTGATTCCCTGGCCCAGAACGTCCTGGGCTACGAGACCACCCTTCCCGTCACCATGGAGGAGATGCTCCACCACGTCCGAGCCGTGGCCCGGGGGACCTCCCAGGCCATGGTGGTGGCGGACATGCCGTTCCTCTCCTACCAGGTGTCGGGGGAGGAGGGCGTGCGGAACGCCGGGCGGTTCCTGAAGGAAGGCGGCGCGCACGCCGTCAAGATCGAGGGCCCCCAGATCGAGCTGACCCACCGGCTGACCGAGCTCGGCATCCCGGTCATGGCGCACGTCGGGCTGACCCCCCAGTCCGTGCACGAGATGGGCGGCTACCGGGTCCAGGGGCGAGGCGAGGAGGCCGCGAACAGGCTGATGGAACAGGCGAGCGCGCTGCACAAGGCCGGCGCGTTCTGCATGGTCCTTGAGGGGGTCCCCGCGGACCTCGGCGAAAGGATCACGAGCAGCGTCCAGATCCCGACCATCGGGATCGGGGCCGGCCCCCGATGCGACGCGCAGGTCCTCGTGATCACCGACCTGCTCGGCCTGTCCGAAAGCAAGCTCCCGAAGTTCGCCAAGGCTTACGTCAACCTCCGGGACGAGATCGCCGACGCCGCCCGGGCCTTCGCCAAGGAGGTGGAGGAGGGCACCTTCCCCGACGAAGGGCACTCCTACCGCTAGCCTCCTCGTCCTCGCCATCCGCCGGCACCCAGGCCCTACACTCCCGTCGGTGAGTGAGTCGGTCGGCACGTTCCTGCTCGGTGCGGGGGCGGGGATCCTCGCCTCCGCCATCGCGGTGCTCGTGTGGACGCGCCTTCGGCATCGGGGAGCTCGTTCGCCGGACCCGGGGCGCAGGGCCGACCTCGCGGCCAATATCGCCCACGAGCTCAAGAACCCCATCATGTCGATCAAGGGGCTCGCGTCCACGGGGACCCGGCTGTACGAGTCCATGAGCGACGAGGAGCGGCAGGAGTTCTTCCGACTGATCCACGCCGAAGCGACCCGGCTCAGGCAGGTAGCCGACGAGACGTCCACGGCGCTCAAGATCGAGGCCGGCCGGCTCACGTACGACATCCGTCCGGAGGATCTCGGCAAGCTCGTCCAGGAGGTTGCGTGGCGCACTCCGGTGGGCGAGCACGCCATGGTGGTGGAGGTGGAGGACGACCTCACCGTGCCCCTCGATCGAACGCGGTTCGCCGAGGTACTGACGAACCTGATCGACAACGCATCGAAGTTCTCCCCCCCCGATGCCCCCATCGAGGTCCGCGCGCACCGGGGGCCGAACGGCGGCGCGATCGTCGAGGTCGCCGACCGAGGTCCGGGGATCCCGCCCGAGCAGCGGGAGGCGGTCTTCGAGCGGTTCGCGGCGTGGCGGCCGGCCGGCTACGAGGACACGCCCGGTGCCGGGCTCGGCCTGTATATCAGCCGGGCCCATCTCAAGGCCCACGGCGCACGGATCGACATAGAGGAGGAGCCGGACGTGGGTGCCATGCTCCGGGTCACGCTTTCGGGAGGGTAGCGCGAGGGTGTCCGAGAACGCCGAGGGGCCCACCACCCTGCTGATCTGCGACGACCACAAGATCCTCACGGACGCCCTGGCCATGGTTGTCGAGCGCGACGCCACCCTGCGCATGGTCGCGCCCCCCGTCCACGTTCCCGAGCAGGCCATCGAGCTCTGCCGGGAGCATCGTCCCGACGTCGTGCTGATGGACATCGTGTTCAAGGGGAGCATGGACGGCATCCATGCCACGCGCCGGATTAAGGATGTCTCCCCGGCCACGAAGGTCGTCATCATGACCGCCCACGACGACGACCGGCTGCTGGTGGAGGCGGTGGAGGCCGGAGCCTCGGCGTTCCTCGGCAAGGAGGAGGCCGCCGACGAGGTCCTGGCGGCGGCCAAGGCGGCGGCGGAAGGCGAGGTGCTGATCGATCCCTCGACCCTCACCCGGCTGCTCCACCAGGTGTCGAAGGAGCGCGAGGCTCGACGGGACGCCCTGGCCCTGTTCGACGCGCTGACCGACCGAGAGCGGGAGGTCCTCCAGCTGCTGACGGAGGGGATACGCAACGACGACATCGCGGAGCGGCTGTTCATCAGCCCCCAGACGGTGCAGACGCACGTGCGGAACCTCCTGGCCAAGCTGGGGGTGCACTCGAAGCTCGAGGCCGTGGCGCTCGCCGTCCGGCACGGCGCCATCTCGGTCTGACCCCAGGCCGCCTGGTCGCCCTCCCGGGCCGTGCCTACCCTTGATCGGGTAGCTGCATTTCCCCTCGGCCGGGAATGTGGCGCCGACCCCCGTCCTGCCGAACCGATAGGTGGCCGAACCTCGAGGGGCCGATCGGGCTCTTCGATGGTCTGGAGCGCGGGACACCGACCGTGGTGCGCGCTCGCAGAGTGACAGCGGGGTCGCCTCCCCCTCGGCGGCCCCGCTTCACTACCCGTCCCGGCCGGCTCCCCGCCCCGCCCTGCCCCGGCGGGATAATTCGGCCGGTGGCGCTCCCCACGAAGCGGATCGGGCTGGGCCTCGCCATAGCCTGCCTGGGAACCACCCTGGCGCTCGGGGTCGCACTCAAGGCTCCCTGCAGGGACGGCGACTGGCGCGATGGCAGGCAGTACCACCGGTACTGCTACTCGGACATCGTCCCCCTCCTCGGGACCGAGCAGCTCACCGGCAACCGCCTGCCGTTCCTCGATGCTTGCGTGGACGCGGACGGCCCGTGCGACGAGTACCCGGTGCTGTCGATGTACGCGATGCGGATGGCCGCATGGATGTCGAATGGGACCGCCGGGTTCTTCTTCGCGAACGTCCTGCTGCTCTCCATCGCCGCCTTCGCCACGCTGATCTGCCTGTATCTGCTGGTCGGATCACGCGCGCTGTACTTCGCGCTCGCGCCGACCCTGCTGATCTACGGCTTCATGAACTGGGACCTAATCGCCGTGGCCTTCTCCATGGCCGCTACGCTCGCATACCTCAACCGGCGAGACGTGTGGTCGGGGGTCTTGCTCGGCCTGGGCGCGGCGGCCAAGCTCTACCCGGCGCTGCTGCTGTTCCCCGTCGTGCTCGGGCGGTTCCGGGAGCGGAAGCCCGACGCCGGCATCTACCTGGCCTGGGCGGGGGCGGCGGCGTGGCTCGCGGTGAATCTGCCGTTCGCGCTGGCCGCGCCCCTCGGCTGGCGAGAGTTCTTCCGGTTCAACGCGATCAGGCCGGCCGACTGGGACAGCCTGTGGTTCGTGGCCTGCCACCGCTTGACCGGCGAGCTGTTCTGCGACCGGCCACGGGTCCTCGGCGCCCTCGGCTTGCTCCAGGTCATCAACATCGCCTCCGCGGTCCTGTTCGTCGCGCTGTCGATTCTGCTCTACCGGCTGCGCCGAAGGGTGGCGCCGGACTTCCCCAGGTGGACCTTCGGGTTCGCCATCCTGGTTGCGTTCTTGCTGACGAACAAGGTCTACTCGCCCCAATACGGGCTGTGGCTCCTGCCCTGGTTCGCCCTCGCGCTTCCGAACCTTCGTTTGTTCGCGGCGTTCCAGGCGGCCGACGTCGCCGTGTTCCTCACGCGGTTCTCGTGGTTCGGCCGCCACACGGGCATCGGCGGATTGCCGATCGGCACGTTCGAGATCGCGGTCCTCGTGCGGGCCGCGGTCCTCGTATGGTGCCTGGCGGCGTGGGTCCGCCGCGGGCGGTCCGAGGCCGTTCCGCTCGCCCCCGCCCCGGAGATGGCGGACGCGCCGGCGTGAGGCCAGAGACCCGCGAGGGCATCCGGTACTGCCTCACGGTGTTCCTGGCCGTCCGACTGGGCCTGTTCGTCCTGGGACTGGCCGCCGTGACCCTGATCCCGCCGCTCGGGCCGGTCTCGGTTCCCGGCTGGCCGGCGCAGCCCCTCCCCGACCCCGGATGGCACAACGTCTTCACCAGCTTCGAGCGGATGGACGCGCTGTGGTTCCTCCGGATCGCCTCGGACGGGTACCGGTCGGGTGACGGGAGCGCGGCATTCTTCCCCCTGTACCCGATGGCCATCCGGGTGGTCTCGTGGGCCATCGGCAGCCACCCCCTTGCCGCCGCGCTGCTGGTCTCGAACGCCTCCTTCGCCGCCGCGCTGTGCGTCCTGTACGCGCTCACGACGTTCGAACTGTCGGTGGCCGCGGCTCGCCGGACAATCCTTTATCTGGCGCTGTTCCCCACGTCGTTCTTCTTCTTCGCGCCGTATAGCGAGTCGTCATTCCTGCTGCTCGCGGTGACGTCCTTCTGGGGAGCCCGGACCCGCCGGTGGGGCCTGGCCGGCGTGGCCGGAGCCTTGGCCGCGCTCACCCGAAACGTCGGCGTGGTGCTCGCCGTGGCCCTCCTCGCAGAAGCGCTGCATCAACGGGCCGAGCGCCGCGGCTCGTGGCTCCCCGGCATCGCCGCGGCCGGCGCGACGGGCCTGGGGACCCTCGCCTATCTGGCGTTCTGGGGAGCGAAGACCGGTGAATGGCTCGCTCCCCTCGGCCAGCAGGCGAACTGGCAGCGCACGGCCACGTGGCCCTGGACCACGCTGATCGAAGGGACCAGCGAGGCCTTTCGCCTCGTGGGAGAGGCGAGCGGCGGGTACTGGCTGATCGATTGGCTGATCGTGGCACCGGTGCTGGTCGCATCCGTGTACGCCCTGTGGGGGTACCGGCCGTCGTACCTGGCCTACCTGTGGGGCGGGCTGCTCGTTCCCCTCTCGGTCATCTTCCCGGACCGGCCGCTCATGTCCATGCCCCGGTTCGTGCTCCCCCTGTTCCCGGTGTTCTGGGTCCTGGCGGAGCTGACCGAGCGATGGCGCATCCCCCAAAAGGCCGTGGCGGCCTTGGGGGCCGCCGGCCTGGGGCTACTCGTGGTCCTGTTCGTGAACTGGTACTACATCTTCTGATGGATGGTGCCGACATATAGGATGAGCCGGACATCCGGGGCCGCGGGACGGGCAAGGGAGCGACGGGTGACGATACGGGTAGCGATCGCGGACGACCACTCGCTGGTCCGCCAGGGCCTCCGCCGGTACCTCGACATGGCGGACGGCATCGAGGTCGTGGGGGAAGCGTCGAACGGCCAGGAGCTCGTGGATCTGATCGGAAACGAGAAGCCCGACATCGCGCTGGTTGACATCCGGATGCCCGAGATGGACGGCCTAGAGGCCGCCCGGCAGATCCGGGACCAGTTCCCCAAGGTCGGCGTGATCATGCTGACCGCCTACGACGACCGCCAGTTCGTCGTGGAGGCAGTCCGCTCGGGGGCCCGGGGCTATGTCCTGAAGGCCCGCGACGCCGAGCACCTGATCCAGACGGTCCGCCTGGTGGCCGGGGGGAACATGGTGATCGACCCCCAGCTCGTGGTGGCCCTGGCCGAGGAGCTCTCCCAGGCCAAGGAGCGGGACCGAAAGGCCGAGACCCTCACGGCCCGGGAGATCGAGGTCCTGCAGCTGCTGGCCTTCGGGCACACGAACCGAGACATCGCCGAGCGGCTGTACATCTCGCCGGACACCGTCAAGACCCACCTCGAGCACATCTTCGAGAAGCTCGGGGCCTCGGACCGCACGGCCGCGGTGGCCGAAGCGCTCCGGCGCCGCCTGATCGAGTAGCCGCTCGAGGTCCAACCGGCTTCCACCTCCGATCCTCCATCCGGCCTAGGCTAGGGCGTCCGGGCCACGCCCAACCGGGTGATGGAGTCGCGCCTTCCCCCGAGGCAACATAGTGCCCCGATGTCGACCCGGACGGTGAACGAACGGGCGACCTGGCTGGTGCTGGTCGTCCTTCTCTTGGCGGTGGGCGCCGTGGTGGCCACCCACCTCGCGGCCGGAGGGACCCTGCGGAGGGTCGAAGGGCTGTCCGATGCCGTCCTGGCCTCGGCGTGCCTGCTTTCGGCCGTCGTGATCTTCTGGCGGGTCCGGACCCCGGGCATCTTGAAGAGCGCTCCGTTCCTCGGCCTGGGGATCCTGGCCATCGCCGGGATGGCCGTCCTGTTCCTGGTCAACGACCTCCGCGACGGGGTGCGGTACTCGCCGAGCGCCTACGACGCCCTGTTCCTGCTTGTCGGCGCGATTTTCCTGATCCCCATCGGGATCGAGTACCGGGAGCACTTCCGAAGTGAGGTCCGGGGCGAGATCGGGGCCGACGTGGCGCTCGCGGCGGCGTCCGCCGGCATCATCGTGTACCTGGCGCTCCGTCCGAGCGGGGCCGACCCGGTCGAGTCCTTCTCCACGGCCGTATTCGCGCTGATGGCCGCGACCGCCGTGACGGCTTACGGCGCACTGGTGCTGTGGGTCCCGTCCGTGGCCCACATCGGGCAGTTCGCCGCGGTCACCGCGTTCTCGCTCGCGGCCGTCCTGTTCGCGGAGCGGTGGGTCCGGGGGTCATACGCCTCGGGAGAGCCCGTGGTCGAGGTTCCGCTCGCCCTGGGGGCCCTGGGCCTCGCGTTCCTGGTCACCGTGGCGCCGCGCCGGGTGGGCGAGGGGAAGGTAGCCCGACCGTCGCGGTACGGACGGGCCCTCCTCACCACGGTCTCGGTGGCGACCGCATGCGCCGCGCTCGGGCTGGTCGCCGCAATGGAGACGAGCATGCGGATCGGAGCGGTGCAGGCGTCCGGGCTGATCTACGTGCTCGGCGTGGGGGTCGCGCTTCGGATCCTGGTGAACCAGCTCCGGAGCACGCAGGCCACCCGGGACGCGCAGGACGCCCTGGACCAGAGGGAGGCGGCCCTTCGCGAGACCGACAAGGCCCTGGCCCGCCTCCAGCGGGCCAACGAGACGCTGCGCGAGTCGGAGGAGCGCCTCCGGCTGGTCTTCCAGGCGGCCGTGGACGGCATCGTGGAGCTGGACAACAAGGACGTGATCGTCCGAGCCAACGAGGCCTTCTGCCACATGCTGGACCAGCCGCACGCCATGGTGGAGGGCCAGCCTTGGAGGGCGCTCGCCTCTACGATCGAGGCGGACCAGTCCTTCGCCACGCTCCCCGCCACCGGCCAGGGGACGCTTCTTCGCGAGGGGAACCCCATCTATCTCGAGGCCCGAACCTCCGAGATCCCCGGCGACCCGCCGAGACGGCTCCTCCTTGTCCGCGACATTACGGCCCAGCGGGTGGCCGACCAGACCATCCGCTCCCTGTTCAAGTTCCTCCAGGACCGCGACGAGGACCGCACCCGGATCATGCGACGGACGAACGCGGCGATCGAGAGCGAGCGCAACCGGATCGCCCGCGACCTCCACGACGGTCCGGTGCAGGGCGTGTCGGCCGCGTCACTCTCGATGGAGGCCGTGTTGCTGATGCTCAAGGCCGGGGAGGTCGAGGAGGGGGTGGAGGTCCTGACCAAGGTCCGAGCAGAGCTCGCCGAGGAGGCCGACAACCTCCGCCGGCTAATGGCCGGCCTCCGTCCCCCGCTGCTCGAGGAGCGAGGGCTGGTGCCGGCGCTCCGGGAGACCGTTGAGAAGTTCGGCCGGGACAACAGCCTGGACGCCGAGTTCCAGGCTCAAGGAGTAACCGTGGTCCCCCAGGACCTGGAAACCCTGGCCTACCGGGTCGTGCAGGAGGCCCTATCGAACGCGAGCAAGCACGCGGCGGCGGCACGGGTCTCGGTCGCGGTCGAGGCCATCGCCGGACAGCTTCGGATCGAGGTGGGGGACAACGGCGTGGGGTTCGACGCGACCCAGGCCCGGGAGTTCCTGAAGATGGGCCGGGTCGGGCTGGCCTCCATGCGGGAGCGGGTGGAGCTGGCCAACGGGACCTTCATGGTCCACTCCACCCAGGGCCGGGGGACCACGGTGCTCGCCACGCTCCCCTTGGAATCGGTGCCGGCCCCCCGCGAGTTCGCCGTCAACGAAGTCTCGTAGACCACATCACGTTGCAGCCCCGCCGGATCGGGACGCCCACCGCCGCGGCTACGGGGAGGGAGGCGGCGAGATCGTCGGCGTGGGCGGGATGGTGATGGAAGGCGGCGGGGTGGGGCTGGGAGGGAGCGATGGCGTAGGTGACGGCGAGGGCGACGGGGACGGCGAGGGCGACGGTGACGGGGTCGTGGACGGCGTCGGCGACGGGGGTGGTGTGGGCGCCCCGATCGTGTAGCCGCCGGAGGAGGGCGTGACGAAGTCCTGGACCGGCATGCCCTCCGTGGCCGCCAGCATGAAGTCGCGCCAGATCAGTGCGGGGATGGTCCCCCCGAACACGGCGGGATAGCCCTCCACGTCCGTAAGCGGGATCTCCGCCTTCGGGTAGCCGACCCACACGCAGGCCGCCAGCTGGGGCACGTACCCGCAGAACCAGGCGTCCGCGTAGTCCTGCGCGGTCCCGGTCTTGCCCGCCGCCGGCCGTCCGATGTACGCGTTCGTCCCGGTGCCGCCGGAGATGACGCCCCGGAGCGCGGACGTGACGAGGTCGGCGTCGTTCGCGGACATGACCTGCCTGCCCTTCCGATTGGTCCGGAGGATCACCTCGCGGCTGGCGTCCCTGACCGCGTGCAGGGGTGTGGCCCACCGCCGGGTGCCTCGGGCGGCCAGGGTGGCGAAGGCGTTGGTCATCTCGAGTGGATTTACCGCCTGGGTTCCGAGGGTGATCGAGCAGACCGGCTCGAGGGGCGACCGGATGCCCATCCGGTGCGCCATATCCACCACCGCCTCCGGGCCGACCAGCGACGTGAGCTGGGCGAAGACGGTGTTCACGGAGTGGGCGGTGGCCGAGGCAAGGGTGAAGGTGCCGCTCTCCTCATCGCTCGCGTTGGACAGGGTCCAGGGCCGCCCGTCCGTGTAGCAGCGGGGGTCCCGGATGGTTATGGTTCCCGGTCCGCTCCACCGCGAGCTCAGGGAGACCTGGGCCTCCATTGCGGCGGCCAAGGCGAACGGTTTGAAGGCCGAGCCGGCCTGGCGCCCCGTCCCCCCCTTCCCGGTGGCCAGGTTCACCTGGGAGCGGCCCCAGTTGCTCCCCCCATACATGGCCCGGACCTCGCCGGTGGCCGGGTCGATGGCCACCACGGCGGCCTGGGGGCCGCCCATGGTGTCGAGCCGTTCGTTCACGGCTTCGATGGCCGCCCCCTGCATCCGGGGGTCGAGGCCGGTGGTCACCCGGAGGCCGCCGCCGAAGACCTGGGCCTCGTCGTACCGGTCGATCAGGTCACGGCGCGTGTAGTCGAGGAAGTACCCGAGCTTCGACGGGAAGGTGAGGGCCGGCGCGGACGGGTCGATCCTGACCTCCTTCTGCTTCAGCTCCTCCGCGCGCTCCGGCGTCAGGTACCCCAGCACCGCCATCCGGTCGAGCACGTAGTCACGGCGGATCTCCGCATCGGTGCGATGGTCGATGGGGTCGTACAGGGAGGGGTTGGCGATCAAACCGGCCAGCGTGGCCGACTGGAGTACCGAGAGCTCGCTCGCGTGGATGCCCCAGTAGGTCTCGGCCGCCGCCTCCACCCCGTACGCGCCCTGCCCGAAGTAGATCGTGTTCAGGTATGTGGCCAGGATGTGGTCCTTCGTGTAGGTCCGCTCGAGCTTGATGGCCAGGAGCGCCTCCCGGACCTTCTGGGAGAGCGTGCGGGACGGGACGACGTACGTAACCTCTTCGGTCTCCGAGTCGGTCTCGTAGTTGCCCGCGTAGACGTTCTTCACGACCTGCTGCGTGATGGTGGAGCCGCCCTGCACCACCTTGCGGGCGATGAGGTCGTTCCACGCGGCCCGGAGGATGCCCGCGGGGTCGATGCCGCGGTGCCGGTAGAAGTCCTGGTCCTCGGCGGCGATGACCGCCTCCCGCAGGGATTCCGGCATGTCCTTGAACGGGATGATGGTGCGGTCCACCGAGGCGTGGAACGTGGCCAGGACGCCCCCGTTCCGATCCAGGACGTACGTCGTCTGGAGCGGCGGCGGCGCCGCCGGGAGGTCGAGGCGGGCGTAGACGTAGACCAGCGTGAGGAACACCCCGAGCATGGCGAGGACGGGGACGGCGACGAACGCCCACCAGTACCGGCGAAGGAACCCTCGTTGCTTCGGGCGTTTCCGGGGGGCGTGCTTCGAGCCTTTCGAGGCCCGTCGAGGTGCGGCCTTGACCGCCAAGACCAGCCGATTCTACCCAGGGACCTTGGGCTTCATGCCAGGTAGACCCGGGTTTTCGGACCAGGGTTTCCGGCCCCGGAGGCTCAGCCAGCGTCGCGGGCTACGAACGCCTCGGACAGGTGGTTCCAGGAGCACTCCGTGCAGACCTCGACCACGTAGCACCAGGCGTTTCGGTGGTTGGCGGCGATCGAGAGCCCCTGGTCGAGCGACCACACGCGGCCGTTGTCCCGCCTCAGGCCATCGCCGTAGACGTAGGCCAGGAGGACCAGCCGGGCCCTGCCGCACACCGGGCAATCCCGCCGGGTCACCTCCCCGACGTGCTTGGCGGCGCGCATCAGCTCGGGGTGGGCATCGCAGATGTCGGCCCTGGACTTCAGCCCCACGCGGACCTCGCGGAGGAGGGCCCGCTTGGCCAACGTGTAGTCCACGACCCCGAGGAGGGCCCGCCTTCCCTTGGTGACCGACCGAGGGTTCTGCATGGTTGGAGCATTGTACGCCCGCCCCCCGACGCAAGTTTCGGGCGGACGAGGCGGGATGCCCTGGAGGGCTTACGGCCCGACGCCGCCGACCACCGCCCTGGCCCGGGATTCGACGCTTCGCTCCCCTCCGAGGGTCGCGAGGTGCCCCACCGCGACCCGCACCCGGACCACGGCTTCGAACGCCCCCGGATCACACCGGCACTCCACGAGCTCGGCGCCGTTGAGCCCGGCGAACCGGGCAGCCACGTCGCCGGGAGCCGGACCGGTGGGGAGTGCGAGTTCCTGAGCGGCCGCCAGGGCCGCCGCGTCGGCCGCGGACTGGGCCCTCGCTGCGGCGACGAGCACTCGGGCCAGGTCGCCCGCGCCCAGCGCGACGACCATGACCATCGCCACGATGGCCGCCGCCACGATCGACACCGAACCTCGCTCGCCGCTCACGGGAACTCCTGGCGCATCGTGGCCGCCGCGTCGAGCCGGACCCTTTCCGGCAGGAACAAGCCGGCGAGGGGAGCCGCGATCATCCCGTCGTAGCCCACCGTCACCCTGACGGGCTCGCCTCGTCCACCCGTCCGTTCGATGGTCACGTCGATGCGCGTCGGGTCCAGGCCCGGCGCCGCCTCCAGCACCGCGGTTCGGACCGCGCCCTCATCGGGCTCGACCGCGGCCTCCCTCGCCCCCGCTCGGGCCCCCTGCACGAGCAGCAGCTGGTCGCGAGCCAACACGCCGATCTGAACCAGTGCAAGACAGACCAGCAGCAGGATCGGGAGGACCAGGGCGAACTCCACCACTGCCGAGCCCCGCTCCCACTTTCGACGGCGAAGGCTACGGCGCACTCCCCGCCACCTTGTCGATGATGGAGTCGAAGAACGCCGGAAGCTTGCCCGACGAACGAGCCCACGCGATCAGGACGACTGCCACCGCGGCTGCCGCCAGGATCACAAGCGCGTATTCGGCCGTGGTCTGGCCGATCTCCTCCTGGATGCGCGTGCGGATGCGCACGTAGAGCGCGAGCACCATCCGTTCACCTCCTTTCAGCTGATCGACCGAAGCGTGGTGACGAGGACCGGCACCACCGTGAGGAGGAGGAAGGCCGGAAGGACCAGGAAGACCAGGGGGAAGAGCATCTTGACCGGTGCCGTCCGTGCCCGCTCGGAGGCCGCGGCGCGCCTCGCATCGCGGACCTGGGTCGCGAGCTCCGACAGCGAATCCGAGAGCGAGGAACCGAGGGACTCCGACCGCGTCAGCGTGGCGGCGGCGCGCCGCAGGTCAGGAAGCCCAAGGCGATCGGACGCGGCCCGAAGTTCCTCGCGCCACCTGGCTCCCAGATCCACGGACCGCGTGACCGCGGAGAGCTCCTCTGACAGCGGGCCCTCAGTCGCCTCGATGGCCCTGCGCAGGGCGATCTGCCCGGAGAGCCCCGCGGACGAGGCGGCTGCCAACAGGTCGATCAGCAGCGGGAGCTCGCGGTCGGCCCGCCTGAGGCGGCGCCGCGCGCCCGCCCCGGCGACCAGGTCGGGGAACCGGAATCCCGCGATCGCCAGGACGGGCGCGAGAACGCTCGCGGGAGGGGGGGCGAGGGCGACGACGAAACCGAGGGAGAGTGCGAGCAGCACCTTCCATCCAACGACCTCCTCTACCGGGACCGACCAGCCCGCGAGAGCCAGCCGGCGTGACAGCGTCTCAGCGCCGGGCAATCTCCGAACCGGACGTGACCCGCCGAGCCGGCGAACGAGGCAGTGAAGCCGGCTCTGGTTCGCCTCGCCCGGAGGCACTCCCAATCGTGCGGCGACGGACTCACCGGCCCGGGTCGCCGCGGCCGCCACGGCCAGGACCGAGGCGGCGACCGCCAGCGCCTGAGCGAGCGGAACCTCCATCAGCTCTCCACCCGGAGAAGCCGCCGGATCCACAGGAACGCCGCCCCCTGCATGAGCAGGCCCGCGACGATGGCCGTGGCGCCCACCCGCGACTGGTAGGCGGCGGCCATCTCGCGACGCGAGGTAGCCGAGAGGAACAGGAAGAAGCCCACGGGAAGGAGCCCGAGGATGGCGCCCGACAACCGGGCCTGGGCCGTGAGGGACCGTATCTCCCGGGCGGCCGCCTCTCGGTCCCGAAGCGTGCGGGCCAGCCGGTCGAGCACGGCCGGGAGGTCGCCCCCGGTTCGGTGCTGGAGACGGAGCACCCCGGCGACGAGGCGCGCTTCCGGCTGCGCCACATCTGACACCCAGCGATCGAGTGCCTCGGAGAGCGGCTCCCCCAACAACAGGACCCGATCGGCCAACCCTCGCAGGGTGGCTCCGAGCGGCGGATCGGCCTCGTCGCCGGCCAGCCCGATGACCTGGACCAGCGAGAGCCCAGCCCGAAGCCCCGACGCGATCGACGACGCGGCATCGACGAGCTGCTCCTGCATGCGCGCGTTCCGACGGGCCTCCGCGTGCCGAGCCCGTGCGACGGGCGCCCCGACTGCCGCCACGCCTCCTGCGGCCGCGCCGGGAAGGCCGGCGACGGCATGTCCCAGTCCGACCCCCGCGACGAGCCATGTCGCTCCGACCCCAAGGCTCCGTAGCCTGCCACCTCGCCGGGCAAACGGGCGGGCCCATCCCTCTGGTGCAGGCCCGGCGCCCGCGCGCGACCGCACACGATCCCGCTCCGCGATGTCGGCGGCCACGGCGGCGAAGAGTCCCGGCAGCGCGGCCAGTGCCGCCGCCAGGATCTGGGGTCTCATCCCTCCGGCCCCGTCGACATCCCTGCGGGCGTGGCCCCGGATCCGTCCGGCCCCGGTACGAACAGCGCGTCGCGCAATTCCACGCCCCGGTCGGCGAGGACGTCGGCGATCTCCGGCACGACACCCATCGAGACGAACTCGCCGCGAGGTCCGATCCGCGGCCGGAACCCGAACACCTGCGTGACGACGGGCTCCCCGTCCCGCACGCCATCCACCACCGATATCTCCATGACCACTCGGCGGCCATCGCTCAGTCGGGCCATGTGAACCACGACATCGACGGCCGATGCGATCTGTTCCCTGACGTGCGCCAAGGGGAGCTCCACGTCGGACATCAGGGCCATGGTCTCCAGGCGCCACAACGCATGCCGAGGCGAGTTCGCGTGGGCCGTCGACAATGCCCCATCGTGGCCGGTGTTCATGGCTTGGAGCATGTCGAGTGCCTCCCCGCCCCGGACCTCGCCCACGATGATGCGGTCTGGTCGCATCCGGAGCGCGTTCCGGACCAGGTCGCGAACCGTCACCTCGCCTTTGCCTTCCACGTTCGGTGGGCGCGCCTCCAGGCCGACGACGTGGGGCTTGGCCAGTCGCAGCTCCGCGGCGTCTTCGATCGTGACGAGCCGCTCGCTCTCCGGAACGAACGCCGACAGCACGCCGAGCAATGTGGTCTTGCCCGAGCTGGTCCCGCCGGACACCACGATGTTCGCCCTCCCACGCACGCACGCTGCGAGGAACGCCAGCATCCGAGGCCCGAGCGTCCCTCGCGCGACCAGGTCCTCGGGCGTGAACGGCACCGGCGAGAACTTGCGGATGTTCAGGGTGGGACCGCAGAGCGAAAGGGGCGGGATGATCGCGTGCACCCGGCTGCCATCCGACAGTCGCGCATCCACCCAGGGTGATGACTCATCGACCCGAAGGCCGAGCGGGGCCACGATCCGCTCGAT
Source organism: Actinomycetota bacterium (assembly GCA_050692435.1). Lineage (GTDB taxonomy): Bacteria > Actinomycetota > UBA4738 > UBA4738 > HRBIN12 > AC-69. The sequence continues at coordinate 21,935 of JBOGVG010000085.1, read as the reverse complement.
CACGTGAAGGACGGCCTCCTCCCCCTCGAATAGACCGTCCACCACCTTCTCGACCCGCCCCTTCCGCTCCACGTAGACGTCGTCGGGCCCATTCACCATGACCTCGGTGACGTCGGGGTCCTTCAACAGGAACTCGATGGGCCCCAACCCGACGACCGCATCCGAAACCTCGTTGACAACTTTCGTGAGCGCGCCCCGGGGCAGGATGTGTCCATCCTCGCGGAGGACGGCCAGCGCCTCCTCCCGGACCCGCAGGCGTCGCTCCGCCCGAGACACACCTTCCATCCCTCGGGGGTCGACCCGACGCAGCAGCCGCTCGTGCAGCCCTCGGCGGACCTCGGACAGTGCGTCCGCACGCATCAGGCCTCCTCCTCCAACAGCCGGACGGCCAGGCGGTCCACGGCGCGACCGACCCGACCGCGCCGCGGTAGCAGCCGTCCTCGGTCTTGCGCCGCCGCCACCGCGCGGTCCGCCCGTATCACCGCGGTCGCCGCGCGTCCGAACACGCGCTCCACGTCGCGCGGCGCGATCTCCCGCCTGACGGCCCGGTTCACCACGAACGCGCACCGCTCGTCGAGGCCGGTGGCGTCGATCGCGCTCTTGGCGGCCCGGAACGACATGACGTCCAGGTTGAGAACGATCAGGATCCGATCGGCGATGCGAAGGCCGGTCCGAGCGACGTCGTCCAGACCCCTCGGAATGTGCAGGACGACCACATCCGCCGTGCCGCGAACCGCCTCGAGCACCGCGCCCACGTCGGTGGCGCCCACCCGCTCCGCCGACGCGCCCTCCCCCGGTGCGAACAGGACCCGGAAGCGATCCGGGTGAGCCCACAGAAGACCCTCGACGTGACGCGGGGCGAGCTCCTCGACGATGGCCGCCGCATCGGCGATGGTGTGGCGCGAATCCTCCGCGGGGGCCCCGACGGCCGAGGCGATGTCGCCGAACGCGAGATCTAGGTCTACGAGGACGCACCGCCGGCCGCGTCGCGCGAAGGCCGCCGCCAGGTGCGAGGCCAGGAACGTCGCCCCCACTCCACCCCGCGGTCCGTATACGGCCACCACCCGCGCCCGGTTCACGGCGCCCCGACCGCGTGGCGGGCCCACGCGGGCCGTTGCGCGAGCCAGCTCGTCGCGGTCCGACGGCCACAGGAAGAACCCTCTGGCCCCGGCTCGGATCGCTCCGCGCAGGGACTGGACGGACTCGGAAGTGTCCACGGCGAGCAGGGCGCTGCCGTTCAGCTCTGCACCGGAGTCCACCATGGCAGGCGAGGCGACTACCGCGTCCGGCTCGAGTTGCCGCACCGCCTCGGTGAGCTGCCGCCCATCCGATGCAGTGGCCACCACCCGCGCCCGGCCCGTACGGTCGAGGAAGTGCATGACCTCCTCGGCCACGTCGTGCTCGTCGAGCGCGAGCACGACCCTCGCGACCTCCTCCATGCCAGCTCCGTCGCAACCGGGGGGAGGACCACCCAACACAGGGACACGAGAGGGAGTTTCGGGGACCGGCGCGGCCGAGCCGCCGGTGGAGGCGAACGCTAGACCACTCCGCCCGCGCGGACAATCACCAGCCCGGCGGATTTCAGGTTCAGGCTTGCACTCGGCGTCGGCTCAGCCGCGCCGGATGGCATCGTCCAGCACCGGGGGACGTCGCGTAGGGGGGTGGGGGATGCGATCGTGACGTGTCGCACAGGCTGCCGCCGCCGCCGGACGAGCACGGATGCCGCGGCGCCGCCGGCCCAGGAGCATCGGAGCTACATGGAGGGGTCGCACGCGTCAGACCTCTCCGTCGCCCTGCGGGAGGGGGGAGGTTCCTCGAGCTGACCAAACGAGGCTTCCGGACGCGGGTCCGGAGCTTCCGGGGAAATGTCAGACCCCCGGTCTACGCTTCGGATCGTGGGTACGGTCATCGACCTCGAAGCCTGGCGCCGCCGCCCGGGGAGCGGGGCGAAGCCGGACCACGAGCCCGGCTTGGAGCCGAACCACGCGCCGGCCGAAGGGCTCAGCTCTGAGCGGGGCCGCCGGACCCTGGCCCGCCTGGAGCGGGCCGTGGCCCGCCTGGATCCCCTGATCAGGCGGGGCACCGGCCGGATGGGGCCCCGGGTGGAGACCGAGCTGCTCACCATCACCGGAGCTGTGACCGCGGGCCGGGTGCGGGACGCGGCCGAGCGCGCGGAGCACCTGGCGGAGCGCCTGGAGCACCCCTCCTCCCTGGCGGCGCGATAGGCACGGGAACCAACGGGCCGCCGGCCCGGTCGTAACGGGCGGACCAGCCTCATCCGGAGAGGAGGGAGTCCCTGGCCCGGCCGGGAAGCGCCTGCTCAGCGGGTATCCGGTCGCGGGACGGGCGCTTAAGCTTGGTTGGCCGGCCGGACTGAGAGGGCATACGTGCAGGACCCGGACCCCCGCACGCTTGGGCGCGCCAGGGAGGGCGACCTCGGCGCGTTCGAAGACCTCGTTCGGATGTACCAGGCCGACGTGTGGCGGTTCGCCTACCACTTCACCCGGGACCGGTCCCTGGCCGAGGACGTGACCCAGGAAGCGTTCCTTCGCGCGTTCCGGTTCCTGAAGAGCTTCCGGGGCGATTCGAAGTTCACCAGCTGGCTGTTCCGGATCGCTCGGAATTGCGCCATGGACGCCATCCGGGGCCGCAAGAGCCACCTGGCCAAGGAACCTCCCCCCACTGTCGGGCCGCCCGACCCCGAGGCCCGGGTGGAGCTCCACGCGGCCCTCGAGGCCGTCTCGGACGAGCACCGCGAGCCGTTCTTGTTGATCGAGGTGTTCGGCCTGTCCTACCAGGAGGCCGCCGACGTGCTGCACCTTCGGGTGGGCACGGTGAAGAGCCGGATGCACCGGGCGCGTCACGCCATGATGAGCGCCCTGGCCGTGGAGGAGGACGCCGGTGGACTGTGAGCGGGCCCGCCGGGCCATCTCCCAGCGCATGGACGGCGAGCGACTGTCCCATCGACTGGCGGCCGCCGTCGAGGACCACGTGGCGACCTGCGCCGGGTGCGCCGCGTTCGAGCGGGGCGCCTGGACGCTCCGGGAGGCCGCCCGATTCGAGGTGGCGCCGGCCGTGCCCGACCTGGTGGAGCCGATCATGGCCGCCGTGGCGCGGGAAGCTCGGGAGCGCCCGCCGGTCCGGCTCCGCCTCCTCCCGGGTCGCCGTCCGGCCCGGCCATTCCTTCCCCGGCTGAGTCGCCGGCTGGCCCCGGTGGCGGCGGCCCTGGTGGTGGGCCTAGTGGTGGGGAGCCTCGCCGCCGGCGGTCCGTGGCGGGGGCCGGAGCGCTTGCCCATCGCCGCCGCGGACGTCACCGAGGGCGTGGCCCGGGCCGCGTCGCGGCTCACGGCGTACCAGGCCCGGTTCTCGGTCACCGAGCACCACTTCGGGCCCGACGTCCCCATCCGCGAGCTGTCGATGAACGTGTGGTTCCGGGCCCCCGAACGATTCCGCCTGGACGTGGTGGACCACACCCAGTACCCGACCGAGGACGTGACCCCCACCGACCTCCAGCTCGTGGTGAACGGCTCGAGCTGGTACTCGGTGGGGCCCTCGGCGTGTCCGATCGGCGTGTGCCCCCGGACGGAGACGGTGGTGGAGAACCGCGTGCCGTTCTCGGCCTCCACCCCCACGCCCACCGACCTCATCCTTCCGGTCGCGACTCTGGCCGACGACAATCAGCTGGAAGTGCTGGGCGAAGGCGCCGTGCTGGGCCGGCCGGCCATCGAGGTGCGCCTGCCGTTCGAGCGGGCCAAGCCTCTGTTCCCGTTCCTGTCCCTCGGCGGCTCGTGGCGACCGTTCTTCGCCGACGACCGAGTGGACCTGTGGCTCGACGCGCGGAGCTGGTTCCCCCTCCGCTACACGGTCTACCCCGCCCCAGGCCGCGAACGCGACCAGTGGGCGCTGCGGTTCGGCCTCCCGGACGAATCCTCTCGGCTTCCGATCTTCGAGGTCACCACGCTGTCCATGAGCGAGCAGCCCCCGGCGTCTTCGACGTTCCGCATCCCGGAGACGAAGCGTGCCAGCGACCAGGGCGCCGCGGCCGTGTCCCTTTCCGACGCCTCGAAGGAGACGGGCTTCCGGCCCATCGCGCCGGCCGAGGTGGAGGGTCTCGACCTGTACCAGGTGGTGCTCCCGGCCCCGCCGTTCGAGGAGGCGGAGGAGACCAAGCGCGAGGAGACCCTCATCGCGTACTCGAAGGGCCTGACCTGGCTGAAGCTCGGTGAGACCCGCCGGTGGAAGGGGAACACGCTGTTCGGCCCGGTGGGGCTGCGGGCCCAGGAGGTGGCGCTGCCGAACGGGGGCGTCGCCTACTACGAGCCGGCCACGCCCGACCACGGGCGGAGGCTGTCCATCCACGCCGCCGGCACGGACCTGTACCTGGAGACCAACCTTTCCCGCGCCGAGCTGCTTCGGGTGGCGGGCTCCCTCTCAGTCACAGGCATGACACTTCCCAAGGCCTGGCGGGTGCGCACCTCGCCGGACGGCCTGACCGAGCGCGTCACCCTGGGGGCGGCGGCCGCAGAGCTGGCCTTCGCCGCGCTGGTGCCGGCACTCGAGGCGCTCCCGTCCGGGTACACCCATGCGAGCGCCGAGCTCGTTCGGTTCAAGAAGGCCATCGCACTCAACGTGTATTTCCAGCAGGAGGAGGCCGACTTCGGTGCGGGCCCCATCCGGCTGCACGAGGAGGAAGCCAGGAAGCTCCCGCCGGCCTCCTCGGCCAGCCAGTCCGAGGTCGAGGTGCGAGGCGTGGTGGGTCGGTGGATCCCCGACCGCAACCAGCTCGAGTGGGTGGAGGACGGGGTCTACTACTCGCTCGACGCCGCGGCACTGGAGCTGGACGACCTCCTGGCTCTGGCCGAGTCCCTCCAAGTGTACGCGGCGCCGTGAGGCTCGGTGGCATCCTTCAGGTCTTGGCCGGGGCTATCGCCGGGTTCGTCGCCGGCGCGGTCCTGACCCTGTCGGTCCAGGGCTCGGGAGTCCCCGATAGCGGGCGGGATGGCGGGGCTCGAGTGCCCGTGCCCACCACCACGCCCGAGGCCTCGGAGACCTTCCTGGCGTGGACCGCGGGCGGACTCCCCCCGGGGTTCCGGGAGCGGGTGGAGAGCCTTCCCGGGATCGATCGGGCCGTGGTCGTCGCCAGCGACACCGTGTGGATGACCCGGTCCTACTCGGCCCAGAGCGAGGTCGTGGACGATCCCCCGGAGGGCCTCCGAATCCCGCTCGAGGTGGCGGCGGTGAACCCCCGGGACTACACGCCGTTCCTGCCCCCCGCCGATCGAACCGTGGTGATCGCGCTCGGACAGCAGGAGGGAACGCCTCAGGGGATCCTCGGTGCGAGCAGCGCTCGCCTCCGCGGCCTGGGCCCGGGCGCCGTCCTTCGGTTCGGCGCCGTGCGGGTTCAGGTCGCCGCCGTCCTTCCCGACGAGCTGGTGGGGGCGCACGAGCTCATGGTGTCGCGGAAGCTGGGCCGCGAGATCGGCGTCACCCACGATCGGTACGCGTTGCTCCAGCCCTTCGGGCACCCCACCGACCGTCAGCTCACCAAACAGGTTCGGAGCATCCTCCCCTCGGGCCTGCCGCTGAGGGTCCGGGCCCCCGGCGACACGCCCTATTTCCGCCAGGGCGACGCCGTGCTTCCGCCCGTCCAGATCAAGATGCTGTTCGGCGAGTTCGCGGCGAAGCCGGACCCGGGCCGCCTCGGCTATCTCCTGGTCGACCCCGCGTGGGAGCGGGCCCACATCGCCACCCAGCGCGTCCCCCTCCTCGGATCGGTCACGTGCAACGTGGCGCTGTTCCCTCAGATCCGGGGGGCGATCGAACAGCTGATCGCCGACGGCCTGGCCGGCGCGGTCCACAGCTACTCGGGGTGTTACGCCAGGCGGTACGCGAACCGCGATCCCTCGCAGGCCATTTCGCACCACACGTGGGGCATCGCTTTGGACATCAACGTGCCGGAGAACCCGTACGGCGCGCCTCCCGACCAGGACCCCCGGATGGTCGCGGTGTTCGAGGCGTGGGGGTTCATCTGGGGCGGGACGTTCGTGCGCCCCGACGGGATGCACTTCGAGTACCGCCGTCCGCCCGCCCGGGCCTAGCGAGCGGCGGCTCAGCCGGAGTTAGGGACCGGCCGGCCGCCCGGGCTTCGGAACAAACGCGAAGGGAGCAGCGAACATGCGCTCTCTGCACTTGCTCGGTGCGGGCGGCTTGCCACCACGTCCCGAGCATGCCTCCCGCGGCAGTACGCGCGTGGGTTTCTGCTCCCTTCACGGTCACCCGAAGGCGACGCCCCGATTGTAGTCCGGGGGCGGAGAGCGCGCGAACCGGTGGTCCCGTGGCCAGCGAGGGTCAGCCCCGGGTCAGGAGGCCTCGCGGCGGCCGGACAGGCGGGACCGGAGCACCACCCAACCGAGGATCCCCGCCACGACGAGGGCGGCCGCCACCCCCACGGCGACCTGGTTCTGGGGGCGGGTCGCGACCGTGGCGATCCTGGTCCGCAACCTCACCGGCCGACGGAACTCGCGGACATCCCACCCCCGGGTCTCGGCCTCCTTGCGGAGGTCCCGGTCCGGGTTGACCGCCACGGGGTGCCCCACCGCCTCGAGCATGGGGAGGTCGGAGATGGAGTCGGTGTAGGCGTAGGAGCCCTCGAGGTCGATCCGCACGCGTTCCGCGAGATCCCGGATGGCCTGGGCCTTGGCGTCACCGGCGCAGTAGAACTCGAGCTCCCCGGTGTACTTGCCGTCCTCGATCTTCGCCCGCGTGGCGATGACGCCGCTCACCCCGAAGTGCAGGGCCAGGGGACGCACGACCTCCTCCGGGGACGAGGAAACGATGTAGACCCGCCGGCGCTGCTGGCGGTGGAGGGCCATGAGGTCGAGGGCCTCCTGGTACACGAACGGGTCGATGACGTCGATGATGACGTCCCGGACGAGCTCCTCCACCTGCTGGCGGTCCCACCCCTTGGTCAGGGCGAGCATGCCGTCCTTCAGCTTGTCCATCTTCTTCTCGTCAGCTCCCACCAGGAGGTACACGAGCTGGGCGTAGGCCCCCCGGAGGAGCTGGCCGCGAGAGACCATGCCCGCCCGGTACAGCGGTCGCGACAGCGCGAGCGAGCTGGACTTGGAGATGATGGTCTTGTCGAGGTCGAAGAACGCCGCTTCCATGGCACTTCCATGGTAGAGGACGCCCCCGACGCGAACCGAACTTCGGCTTGTTAGATGGATGGGGCGTATCCTCGGACTCGGAGGCGTCAGGGCGCCTGGTGGGCCCCCCGGTCTTCAAAACCGGTGTGGGGGCGAGAGCTCCCAGGCGGGTTCGATTCCCGTCCGCCTCCGCTACGCCGTGACCAGCGGAAACGCGAGAGCGAAGGGAACAGTGTAAGAACCCCGAACCGCTTCGAGCATCGAATGCGCAGGTCAAGGGCGGCGGCTGTCGAAGCCCTGCGCAAATCGACGACAGCATGCCGGGGGATCACAGTCGAGCGTCGTCCTTGCCACTCAGTGTGTAGGTCTCAGTCCCTCCGGGATGCGATCGTCTTGACCACGTACCCCGCATCCCTCCCGACGCCGCGGAAGAATCCCGACGACATGGCGTAGAGGAAGAATAGGCCGACGAAATACAGGCCCGGCTCGCTGTCCACGATCCCCCGACGGTGGATCGGCTCTCGCCTATCGTCCTCGAAGACGGGGAGATCGATCCACGAGAAGTCGGGACGGAACCCCGTGCACCAGATGACGTTGGCGACGTCGAGCGCGCGCTCGTCCTCAAGCACAGGGAGACCGTCCCGGACGCCGACGACGCGTGGGACTCGCTCGACCCGGGCAGCGGCGAGATCCTTGGGCTTGATCCGGACCAGCGGGGCTCCGTGGGCGAGGAGCCTCCGGCGCACCCTGCGACCGACGGGAGTGTTCACCGTCAGGACGTGGTGGCCGATCAACCCGAACAGCAGGGGCTGGAAGACGTACTGCGCCACGAGGCCATCGATGTTGACCGGAATATGGCCCGTCTCTTTCCCGGCAAGCCAAGTGCGGTGTGATCCGGCCAGCTCGACGGCGATCTCGGCCTCCGAGTTGCCCACACCCACGACGAGAGTGCCGCCCTCCCGCAGTTGGGAGGGGTTCCTGTAGTCGGCCGCGTGCAGCTGGACGACGCCGGGGTCGAGCTCGCGTGCGACCGGCGGCACCCACGGAACCTGGTGAGTGGCCATGGCCACAACCACGTTGTCCGCCTCGAAGCGCCGCTCCCCCGCCGACAACTCGAACCGACCACCGTCCCGAGTCAGCCGGTCCACCCTGACTCCGGTCCGTATCGGGAGGTCGAACCGGGTTACGTACGCCTCGAGGTATTCGGCGACCTCGTCCTTCGTCGGGAAGGCATGGGGGATCCCCGGGAAGGGCATCCCGGGGAGAGCGCTGTAGCGACCGGGGGTGAACAGACGGAGGGAGTCCCATCGGTTCCGCCAGGCGTCGCCGATCCGGTCGTTTGCGTCGAGGATCACGAACGGGAGCCCTCGTTTCGCCAGGTATTGCCCGACCGAGAGGCCGGCCTGGCCGCCGCCGACAACGATGGTTTCGAAGCGCTCAAGCATGGCTTTCTCGCTGAAGGGGTGTCCCCGAGCGAGGACGCTAGGGGCGTGCGATCGAGTGGGGAATCGGGAGTTCTCCCCAGATCACGAGGCCGTGCTCCATCGCGAACAGCGTGGCCGCGGCGCGTGTCGACACGCCGATCTTCGCGTAGGCGTTCTGGATGTGGCGATCGGCCATCTTGACAGAGATGCCGAGCGCACGGGCGATCTGCTTGGTCTGGAGGCCGCGCGCCAGCAAGCCGACGACTTCGGTCTCGCGTGGCGTCAGACCGGTCGAGAGGGGGATCCGGGGAGGCGGTTGCCCGGATGCCTCTAGCACTGCGGTGACCGCGTCGGAGTCCAGTCGCCCGGCACGGCCTTCGCCGATGAGCTCCTCAGCAGCCCGTTGCAGCGGGAGCGCCGGCCGGTGGGGCCTCGCCTCGGTCATCGCGTGATACGCATCGGCGGCCGCGAGCAGCCGAGCGGCCCTCGGAAGCGTCGCCGCGGTGATTCCCCGGTGGTATCCGGAGCCATCGAGCCGTTCGTGATGGAACGTAGCTGGGGAGGAGAGCGCGGCCAGGAATGATGAGGGAGCAAGGATGCGCTCGGTGTGATACGCGTGCAGCCTCACCTTCTCCCAGTCGTCCGGCGTCAGCGGCTCGGGCTTCTGCCAGATTCGAACCGGGACCGCGACACGCCCGACGTCGTGCACGAGCGCGGCGCGTCGGATCGCCCCGAGGTCGGCGTCGTTAGCACCCCAGGTCTTGGCTGCCGCAGATACCTGCTCGGCAAATCCTAGCGAGTGACCGACCAGGTACGGGGAGGCGAGGTCGGCGAAGTTGCCCATAGCTGCCAACGCCCGATCGATCGCTTCGCCTTCTAGCGTGAGCTGCGGTGTTGGCTCGCACGCGAGCACTTCATCCCAGGCGGACGTCTCCTCCTCAACGGCCAGGATCTCGCCTGCCCCATCCGCAAGCTGCTTGGCGATGCTGGGATCGAACGCTCGCCCCGCCCGCGATCGAACGGTACGGGCGGCGAACTCACTTCCACCAAGCATCCGCTGGAACGCCGCGTCGCGGGCGACGTGAACGATCCGCATCGGGAGTGGAATCTCATCGCCTCTCGCACGCCCCGGTTGGCCGTGCCCGTCCCAACGCTCGGCGCTGTGAGCGAACAGCGCTCCAACAGCCGGTGGAAGGCCTAGGCGATCGGTGAGCATCTGCGCCACCTCGCAGAGCGCTGCGACCTGTTCCCCGAACGCCTTCGCCAACATCGGTAAGCCATGCCCGAGCTGCCCGGCCCGGGACAACAGACCGCTCCCCGGAGGGGCCACCGCTCGGAGCAACCCCGCCATCATCTCGGGCCGCGACCCGAACCTGCTCGGTGCGCCGTAGGTCGTCAGAGCGTGGTCTTCCCCGAAGATCCGAGCTTCGACCTCGGCACCCGCCGTGCAGCCGACGTAGAACAGAAGGCACCCGAAGTACGTCTCTGATGCCGTCTCGGGATCGATCCCGAGGCCCTCCCCAAGTCGCATCGCGATGAGCGTGCTGTGCAACCCGTACTCGAGCGGTACACCGATACCGAGGTCGGTGGCCAGCGACAGCGCTCCGATCAGTTCGGCTGTGCGGACGCGGTCCAAGCCACCCGGTTTTCGTTCTGGCACGTGGCGACGATACTCCGCCAAGAGGATCGGCCGGTCCTCCGCTCAAGCCACGCGATCCCAGCTCCGAGCATCGACCCAGACCACCTGACCCTGCGGCGTTCGGGTTCTTACAGTGTTCCCTCCGCCTCCGCTACCCGGACGAACAGCTTCAAGCTGGACCCATCGCGAGGACTTCCCGACCGGTGTCGCCCTCGGCGAGTCAGGTCTGGCTCCGGAACGCCAGCGCGTTCACGCGCTCGCCAATGCACCGGCCCTGATCCACGCCGAGCGCGATGGCAGGCCGAAAGTGGATGCCTCCGTAGAGACGTGAGATGGCGGCCTCCTGGGCGGCCTCGAGGAACGAGCCGAACGAGCGGGGGGCCAGCCCACGGCTGTCGTGCGTATGGTCGGTGTAAGCCACCCCACCAAACAGGTCCGTGAGCACCTGGGCCGAGGCGCCGGACTGCGCCGAGTGCCCGGAGGTGTACTCGGGGAACGGCGGAGTGGTAAGGAGTGGTAACCAGGAGTGGTCGATCTGAGCCCGGACATAGGTGACGGGCCGGAGCAGGTTGTACCGGTATTTCACGTGCCAGCAGCAGATGAACGCATCCGCCACAGCGATCCCGATCTTGGCGTACGCCTCGGCGGCCATCGACAAGGAGGACCCTTTCTGCCGCAACACCTGGGTGAGGATTGAGATGGAGTGCCCGGGCGGTGTGGGCGTGGTGCCGGGGTCGTCCGACCAGAACAGGGCGATGTCCCGTTGCTCCGTCGTCAGCTCGTTGACCGCCTCGAATACCTCGACGGCTTCCGCGTAGAAGCGGGAAGAAGGCGCGGCGGAGTACGGCGTGTGGTCACCGGGAGGGCAGGCAGCTCCGGAGGCGATGGCGAAGGTCCGACATGACCCCCAGAACGGCTGCAGGGCTGGGAGAAAGCCGGGGGGTGTTGGGACCCACAGACCAGGGCCTGCCGGCGGAACGTAGCTCGAGGGGAAGTTCCTGAGATAGCCCTCATGGCCTCCATCGCTCTTGGACCACTCGAAGACCGCGGCCGCGACCTGCTCCCCGCGGTCGACGGATCGCGCGTACACGCCCGGTGGTAGGCCCGGGCGAAACTGGCCAACGAACCGCGCTTCCATGCCATCGATGGCGGCCCGGCTCTCTGCGGAGGCCGTCGGGAACAGGCTCCTCAGGATGGTCGCCATGGAGCCGTTCGCTACCGTGGGCCAATGGTACGCGCGGTTCTTCCCTGCGTGGGGGAGCTCCGAGAGTCCGTTGAGCTGGCCTGCCAGGGAACGATGGTCGGGCATCCCGGGGACGAGTGCCTCGTACAGGGCCAGCCCCGCATAGGCGAACGCGCGGGATGCCACCGGCGGACTGAACCCTGCGGTCTGCTGAACCAGTACTAGAGAGAGGTCGAACCAGGCAGTCGGAACTTCGGCGTCGAATTGGTCCGCCAACGCGTTGACGGGCGGGGCCGCGTGTGCGAACCGCCGGAGGCTACCCAGACCCAGCGCCAGGGCGCCACCGGCCAGCCCACCGCGCAAGAGTTCCCGCCTACTGAGCGATGGCTCCACTGGCGCGGTGCGCTCGCACCCGGCCCTCAGCCTTGGGGCGGATGGTCGGGAAGGTCCCACGTGTCGCCCCCCAATCGCGCCGAGCTAGTGGATTGAGATCTCCCCGTTCAGCACGGTCTCTGTCGGCAGGACGAAGAGGAAAGGCGTGAGGAGCGTCAGCTGGAGCGTTCCCACGCCGGGTCCTCCCTCCGTCACCACGACCGCAAAGGTAGCCGGAGACTTGCCCTGATTACCCGTCTGGAACATGCCGGCGCCTTGGAAGGTTGCGGTGCTCCCGGAGACGACCACACTCTGAACCTGGCCTCGCACGGCCATCAGGTCGAATCCGGGGAACTCCGACGCGCCCGCCATCAGACAGTTGAACCCTCCCCGTACGGAGCCATCGGCACCGCGAGTAACCACGAACCCGAACTGCGAGAAGGGATTGATGCCGTCAACCGTCCCGCGGCCTCCTCCGTTCGCGATGCTCGGGCCTTCCGCAGCCGCGGGTGACGGGGTGAGGACGGCCGACATCACCAGGGCCACGAGAAGAACATGCGCTCTTTTCATCCGAGCCTCCTCGATCACCACCACCAGCCCAGGGCGAGCGGGGGAGCGATTCTTTGCTGCCCGCTCCCCCACTCCGCGCCTCGAACGCCGCCTGGGGGGCTACGACGACACGTGGAAGAGCGTCCGGTTCGCGTCGACCCCGCCCACCGGAGCCTGAACGTCGTAATAGGTCGTGAAGCCCTTCGTCACCGCGATGCCCTCGAAGATTCCGGGGGGCGCACCCGGCCCGTGACAGCCCACCGTGAGGACACCCCGGCTACCGTCCGAGTACTGGATCGTCAGAACCGCGGTGCCATTGGCTCGTTCGTCGAGGGCACCGATGTTGTCGATGAACACCGGGGTTGCACTCGCGAAGTTGGCGAACTCGAAGGTGACCAACCGTGTGACCGTGTAGGTGCCGCTCGCCGTCGACACGCCGCCTGCGTCGAACGTCTGCCACGTGCCTCCCCCGGTCACGGCGCCGGACCCCCCGTTCCCGCCTGGGGGCGCGACGAACGTACCGGACCCTGTGAGCTTGATCTTCGCGCCCTCTGGGGTCTTCGCCTCGGCGAAACCGCCGGGGTTGAGGGGCCCCGGGGGGGTTCCGCTAAAGCTGATGATGTCCCATCGAGCGTGCCGGGCCCCGCCGGATGCCGAAGGGACGACGGCCACAAGAACAACGAGCGTGGCACCGACGAATACCGCCGCGGCGCGTCCCCAGGAACGTCCTCGGATGCGCATGTTCCCTCCTCTCAGCCGACTCCCTCTCTGCTGCAACCCACTAGTGAACTGCTCCGATGAGAGAAACGCATCATGCAAGCGACGTACGTCGCGTGCCTATGAAGGAGAAGCGCAATGCAAGGTTGCACTTCGAGGCAACGTGCCGTGTGTGTGCAGCCAGTCCTTGTGCTGTCCTGACCGGTGTCGTGCTCTCGGGTTCCTGCAAGACGAGCGCATCACGTGAGCGTTCGCGGCTGGCTCGATCCTGGTGTTGATCGGCATCTATCTCGGCGCCCTTCGGCGGTCCCTCCTCGGTAGGTCCGTAGGGCCGTCCCCAAGCTGCTCGGGGGCCCGTCGCTGATAGGCAGGTGGCCGAGAGCCGCGCCCAAGCGTCTTTGCTGATGGATACGGGCAACCTAGAAGCGGTCACGCGACCCGGCCCTACTGCCGAGCACCAACCCAAACGCCCTGACCTACGGCGATCGGGTTATTACAGTGTTCCCTTCGCCTCCGCTACGCCGTGACCAGCGGAAACGCGAGAGCGAAGGGAACAGTGTAAGAACCGCCGGAGCGGTCGGGGCCTCGCTTACGCAGGTCGCCCGCATCCGACTTCGGCCCACGAACCGCCGGGCTGTCCTCAGCTATTGCGTGGCGTCGCGGCTCGGCCGGATGTTTGCGTTCAGGCGAAAGACGTTGGACGGGTCGTACCGGTCCTTCAGCGCGCGGAGCCGCTTCGAGCCGGTCGCCGTAAGCCTCCACGACGCCTGGCGCGCCCTCGTCGGAGAGGAAGTTCGCGTACACGCCCGAGGCGTGCGGTCGCAGGAGCTCCCATCCCTCGCGGACCCAGGCGACGTGGGCTTCGCCCGCCTGATCGCGAGGCGGCCAGGCCGCGGTGACGTTGGTCTCGAACCCGACTTTCCGCTCCCGCTCGCCGACGGAGCTCGCGTCGGCGGTGGCTCGGCTCACCGCTCCGCCGACGGCCCACCCCGCGATCTGCCAGAAGGGTGACGTGATGGCCTCGACCCGTCCGACGAACGCCCCGATAACCTCGCCGGAGAGCGTCGGCAGACGGTGCGACTTCCAGTAGTAGTGCATCCCGTGCGGCGCACCACCATCGAGCATCGACTGGATCATCAGGTATGGGACTGGACGGACCGCCTCCGCGATCGGCGTCCCGAGCTCGAGCAGCGGGGCGATCGCCTTCCGCCCTTCGGCCGGGTCCCCCGCCCACACCAGCAAGAGCATGACGACCGGCTTGCCGTACTGCTCTGCGGGCAGGATCGGCATCGGCGGGGCGAGTCTGGTGGCGATCGTGATGCCGAGGTCGTCCGGCGCCTCTGCGGCAAAGTCGCTCACGAAGCGCATGACCTCCGGCGCGTCGGCGAGCGGCCACACGACCGGCCCGCCGAGCACGATCGGCCCAACCGGGTGGAGGCGGTACTCGAGCATGGTGGCGATCCCGAAGTTCCCTCCCCCGCCGCGCAGTCCCCAGAGCAGGTCGGGCTCGGTGCGATCGTCTACGTGGAGCCGCTCGCCCTCCGCGGTCACGAGGTCCACCGAGAGCAGGTTGTCGACCGTGAAACCCAGTTTGCGCATCAGATGCCCGAGGCCGCCGCCGAGCGTCAGTCCGCCGATCCCCGTGTGGCTGATGATCCCCCCGTCGTGGCGAGGCCAAATCCTTGCGTAGCTCGGTCGAGCTCTCCCCACAGCACGCCGCCGGCGGCTCGCCCGACGCGAGTATCCGGATCCACGTGGATCTCCTGCATCAGCGACAGGTCGATCATCAGACCCCCGTCGCAGACGGCGTGGCCCGCTATCGAATGCCCTCCCCCTCGGACCGAGACGAGCAGCTCTCGCCCGGCGAAGCGAACGGCCTCGGCGACGTCGTCCGCACCTGCACAGCGCGCGATAAGGGCCGGACGGCGATCGATCGCGCCGTTGCAGACCCGTCGCGCCTCCTCGTATCCCTCCTCTCCCGACCGCAGCAAAGCACCGCGGAATCGGGCGCGAAGCGACTCCACGGCCGCCGCGTCGATCCCTCGGTCCTCGATGGTGCTCACCGATCCTCCTCCATCCTCATGGCCGGCAGAGCAGCCGCGAGGAAGTCCTCAAGCCGTGTGGGCGCCGTCGATTCCGAGGTGCGTCGGATGCCTTCGAAGTACCGGCCGTCGTTCAAGGCAAGCTGCATGTCGACGAGGAGGCCGGCCACCTCCTCCGACATGCCCGCTCCGACGAGAGATTCCTTCACGCCATCGGGCGGGAACTCAACGTAGGGCAGATCGGGCATGCCCGGCCGGGCGCCGATCTCCTTCGTTGCCTCCGCCATCGTGATGTCTTCGGGCCCGAGGAGCAGCTTGACCTCGTGTCCGGAGAAGTCGCGCAGTCGGAGCCGGTCGGCAGCTTCGCGCGCGACGTCTCGCGTGGCGACCATGGGAAACCGCACATCGGCATCGATGGCGCTTCCGTTGACCTTCTGCGCCTCGATCATCGGCACCGCTGCGAGGAGGTAGTCCACGTACGCCGCGGACCGGAGCACGAGCACGTTGGTCTCGAGCTCGGCGAGGTCTCGCTCGAACCCGCGAAGCCCGTCAGGTGGCCCCGGGGCGTCCACCAGGGCAGCGCCCACGGTGCTGAGGGCGACGACGTAACCGATGCCCGAGGCTCGGAGCGCGTCGCGGATCGCACCGCTCATAACCGCTCTGTTCTTGACGAAGCTGGGATCGGCCACATTCTCGGGCAGGAGGACGAGCGCCGCGACGGCTCCCTCGAAGAGCGAACGGAGCTCGTCCGAGCTCGTTGCGTCCCCAGTCACGACCTCGGCGCCTCTCTCCTTGAGGTCCGTCAGGTCACGTGCGTGCTGGAGCGCTCGGACCTCCTCACCCGCTTCCAGCAGCAGATCGGCCACCTTGATGCCGACGTTCCCGGCCGCACCCATCACCGCGATCACGTCGGATCTCCTTCCCTCGGTCGACGAGCCGACGCTACCGCGGCCCCAGCCGCCAGGACAGTTCGGATCGCGAACTGGTACGGATCTCGAACCTGTGACACGCTGGGGTCATGCCGGCCAGGGACGAGTATTGCCCGCTGACCCGCTCGCTCGACCTGTTCGGCGGCCGGTGGGGGCTGCTCGTCGTCCGCGAGCTCCTGCGGGGCGTGAGCCGTTTCAACGAACTGGAGCGGAGTCTGCCCGGCATCTCGCGATCAACCCTCGCGCAGCGCCTCCGGCATCTCGAGAGAGAGGCGATCGTCGAGCGCAACGTCGTCGATGACGGCCGAGGCACTGAGTACCACTTGACCAACGCCGGCCGCGATCTGACGAGGGTTCTCGACGCCATGGGGATGTGGGGGGTCCGCTGGCTCGTTCCCGACAGGCGGCCATCGGAGATCGATCCCGACGGGTTGATGCAGTGGATCAGGCGACACGTGATCCTCCGCGAGCTGCCGGATCGCCGCGTGGTGATCAGGTTCGAGCTGCAGAGTCGGTCGCGACGCTTCTTCTGGCTGATCCTCCGCACCGGGGAGGCGTCGCTCTGCCCGGAGCATCCGGGGTTTGAGGAGGACGTGTTCGTGAGTGCCCACCCGATCGACTTGTACAGGCTAGTGGTCGGGCAGCAGAGCCTCGCGCATGCCATTGACGAGGGCCTGGTGCGGGTCGACGGACCTCCCGTGCTCGTCCGCTCGCTCCCGCGATGGTTCCTGTTCCGCGCCTCCGGTCCGCCAATTGCTGCCGGATCCTTCCGGGAGTAGACCCCGCCTCTGGGCACGGATCGCCTCGGGACTATGCTGGCCGCGAGCGTCCTCGTGGGCGGTTCCCGTTCGTAGAAGTGCTGAGCGGGAACGACCCGCACCGAGGGAGGAGTTCACATGGGTCAGTATCTGTTGTCCACCTACGCCGTAGAGGGCGAGGTACCCGGGGCGCAGGGAACGCCTGAAGAGATGAAGGCGTTCATGGAACGGGTTGTCGCCTCGAGGACGAGATGGAAGCGACCGGCACGTTCGTCTTCGGTGGCGCGCTTCACGACCCCGACTCCTCGACCGTCCTGCGCGCGCGCGAGGGCGATGTGGTCATGACCGACGGACCCTTCGTCGAAGCGAAGGAGCACATCGCCGGCTTCTACATCATCAACGTGGACGACCTCGACGCCGCGATCGCCTGGGGCCGAAAGGTAGTGGACGCGATCCACCATCCGATCGAGGTCCGCCCGTTCAGAGCGACGGGGCGCGTCCAGGCGTGACCCGAACCATCGACGCACGGGCAGATGCGACGGCGGTCGAGCGTGTGTTCCGCGAGGCGTACGGCCACGCGGTGGCGACGCTGATCCGCACCTTCGGCGACATCTCGCTCGCCGAGGACGCCGTTCAAGAAGCGCTTATCGTGGCCAGCGAGCGGTGGCCGAGGGATGGCATCCCACCCAACCCGGCGGGATGGATCGTTACGACCGCTCGGAACCGTGCGATCGATGACCTTCGCCGTTTGGCGCGGGGCCGGGAACTCCATGAACAGCTCGGTGCGGTCGCGGCGACGTCGCATCACCCCGCGCCCAACGAGCGAGGAGACGACGGACCCGTGACGGACGATCGACTGCGACTGATCCTCACTTGCAGCCATCCGGCGTTGCGAACGGAACACCGCGTGGCCTTGACCCTCCGACTGCTCGGGGGCCTGAGCGTGGAAGAGGTGGCGCGCTCGTTCCTGGTGAGCGAGTCGGCGATGGCGAAGCGGCTCGTCCGAGCCAAGTACAAGATCAAGGCCGCCCGGATCCCCCATCGGGTCCCGGGGGAGGCCGACCTACCTGAGCGACTCCGGTCGGTCCTGTCCGTCCTCTACCTCATCTACAACACCGGGCTCGAAGGTCGGCAGCGAGCCTCGCTGCGGAGCGAAGCGATCCGGCTCGCTCGCGCGCTCGTCGAGCTGATGCCCGACGAGCCCGAAGCGGCGGGGCTGCTCGCGCTGATGCTGCTGAGCGAGTCACGGGCGCCGGCCCGGACGGCCGAGGGTGGGCTCGTCCTCCTGCGCGATCAGGATCGGACCAGGTGGGATCGCGCGATGATCGAAGAGGGACAGGCGATCGTGCGTGCATCCGTCGCGGCCAACCGGGTCCATACCAGCTCCAGGCCGCGATCCAGGCCGTGCACTGCAACGCGGACTCGATAGAAGCGACCGATTGGCCGCAGATCGTCGCCCTCTACAATCATCTGTTCTCGGTCATGCCCACGCCGGTGGTGGCACTCAATCGGGCCATCGCCATAGGAGAGATCGACGGTCCCGGCGCCGCGCTTGCTGCGCTGGACGCGATCGCACCCGACCTCGACAACTATCACCTGATGCACGCAGCCCGCGGCACGATGTTGCGCCGGCTTGGGCAACGAGACGCAGCGCGGGTCGCCTTCGAACGCGCCGCCCTCCTCGCATCGACGGAAGCTGACCGGCGGTTCCTCCGGCAACAGATCGAGGAGTTGATCCAGTGACACGCTGAGTCGGGAAGCATTTTCACGCCACGCGTGGAGCTTCCGACGAGAAATCGTGGAGCCTGCTCGTCGGTGCTCCGCACGATGAGCCTGCTTGCCGCGCGAGACCCGCCCGTTCCCGAAATGTCGCCCAGGTTTGGGCCAAACGCCATGATTTGGACCCGTACCCCGAGTTGGTAGTGGACTCCGATTGCTCCGATCGGCCGGATGAGGTTCAAGAGATGCGACCCCAGCGCCGAGCGTCGACCCATACCGACTGACCTGGGGCGTTCTGGTTCTTACAGTGTGTTCCCTTCGCCTCCGCGTGGAGAGATCGGGGAGGAAGCGTGGAGTCGACGCACTCCACGTCTTCTCCTCGGCATCCTGCCGCGACGTTGTCGGGATCATTGCGCGTCGCGCCGGCCAGAACCCACCAGCGAACCGAACTGATCCGCCCGCGGTCGACCGTTCGATGAGGCCCTTCCCAGAAGCGAAGTCAGGAGGACTGCAACTCGACTGGTTCCGGGTTCCTCCCAAGAGGGGTTCCGTCATCGGGCGAGGCATCCATTCGCGTGGGCAGGGCCCGGAACGACACGATGCTGCGACGCCAACTCGCGAGCTGAGTCCCGATACTCCATTGAAGGCGGTGTTCGGGGTAGGCGGCGGGGCCAGAGTGAGATAACGGTCGAGGGGAGGGGACATGCCGGAGAGTGAGCTCTTCGAACGAGGCTTGGAGGTTCGACGCGAGGTCCTTGGCGCGGACTATGTCGATGCCGATCTGGGAGGCGCCGACGAGTTCATGATGGGATTCCAACGCGCCGTGACGGAGTTGGCGTGGGGGTATGCCTGGAGCCGCCCCGGTCTCGATCGGAAGACCGTAGCCTGCTCAGCCTGGCGATCCTGACGGCCCTGGGCCAGCCTCAGGTGCTGGGCATCTACGTGAAGGGGGCGTTGTCGACGGGGGTCTCATTGGATGAGATCCGCGAAGTGCTAATCCACGCCACGGTCTACTGTGGGGCACCAGCCGGGAGGCAGGCGTTCGTGGCGAGGCATGAGGCCTTGAAGGCTGAGGGCGCTCTGGACTGAGGCTTCGGATCGGGAACCTGGAGCACGTCGTCATGTAAGGTCCACCGAACACATGGACTCTCAATCCGCGACTCGGTGCCACCCCTGAACCGTGACTCGCACAGCCGGACCCGACGAAACGTGGTTCTTACAGGGATCCCTTCGCCTCCGTGTGGAGAGAGCGGGGAGGAAGTGCGGAGCTGCGCGCCCTCCTCCTTCCCGCCTTCGCCCACGGGGACTCTCTCCGGAGGCCGCGGTCCCCTGAGGAGCAGGGGTACGCTGCTACGACCCCGCGGGCGAGGAGCCATGTGCATGCCCTACGCGACGAACCCGATCGATCACGTCCACACCTTCTTCGAAGACTCGGGGGGTGGAGGACAGCCGGTTCTCCGTCTATCCGGGCTTCACCGATCCTCTCGAGTACGCGAAGGCGTCTCCGCTCGCCCAGGCGCTCCAGAAGGACTTCCGACTCGTCTTCGCGGACCACCGGGGCCAGGGTCTCAGCGACAAGCCACACGAGGTCGGTTCCTACGCACTGACCACACGCGTCGCGGATGCCATCGCCATCCTGGATGCTCTTGAGATCGAACGAGCCCACTACATCGGCTTCTCGTGGGGGGCCCGGTTGGGGTTCGCGATCGGCGAGCACGCCCCCGATCGGGTGCTCTCGTTGGTTCTCTGCGGCAACCAGCCGTACGAATGGCCGTTCGACAGCCCGCTGTTGAGTGGTGTCACCGAGGCGGTCGCTGCAGGGAAGCAACACGGCATGGTCGCGTTCGTCGAGACATGGGAATCGTCGATCGGCGAGCGGTTCCCGGAGCCCACGCGGACCTGGATGCTCGAGAACGACCCCCTCGCGCTGGATGCCGAGCTCCGATCCGCCTTCGTCGAAGGACCCATATCCAGGGATCTCACGAAGTGGAACGTCTCATGCCTCATCTATGCAGGCGAGGAAGACGAGATGCACGAGGACGCGGCACGGGCAGCATCGGAGATCCCCGGCGCCACCTTCGTCTCGCTCCCAGGCCACACGCACTTCTCAGCTGAGCGGGTGGCTGATCAGTTGCTTCCACAAGTCCTCGAGCTGTTCCGCTCGGCTGTCCCCTGAGCACGCTGAGTAGCTCCAGCTCCCGCAGAGGCGACGCGATCCCAGCCGCGCCTAACCACCCTCACCGCCTGACCTGGAGCGTTCAGGTTCTTACAGTGTTCCCTTCGCCTCCGCGAACCGTTAGGCGTACGAAACCACGGGCGCGACAAAGTGGGGCTGGATGCCACGCCCGAGACTCCACGATGACTTGCTCCAGGGCAGCAAGTAGATGCTTGACCTCCTCAGCCCTGCCAGACGTGCGAGGCCGTGCGGAACGAGTTCGGGCTCGCATCGAAGCCTCTCTGAAAATGACGTCCCCAGTTCCCTGCGACCCACGCGCTCCCGTTACGGGTAGCGCTCCAGCACCTCGAGCTCGGGTATCGTCTGTCTGACCCCGCCGAGCACTTCGGCAACCTCGCGAGCGATGTCGACGCGCTTCTGGGTCTGCTCCCCTCGAGCGTCCGCCGAACGCTCCTCCCACACAGACAGTCACGTGAGTCGGCCCTCGGACCGGTCTCTCAGCAGGTATGAGGCCACGCAGCCGACCTTCTCGAGCTCGTCGACCCTGGATCGGTACACCGCCAACGCCTGATCGAGCTTCTCCGGGTCGTTCTCCACGACGACCTCTCGTGCGACGTACATCTCCTACTCCCCTCGCACACGATCCCAGTGCATTCTTGCAAATAGCCGCGGAAACCGGCTCGGCTTCTGCCGATTGCTGCCATGCGCCCATAAGGCCGGAAGGCGGTAGCTGCGTGGACAGTTCCAAAGGCGCGGCCGGGCGACTCTGGGGGCAGTCCACGACGGGAGGCGAGCCGCAGCTGAGCCGAGCGAAGGATTCTTCCTCCGAGACAAGCAAAGCGGGCCTCCCCACCGCGAGGGGCTCGATCGCTTCTTTGCATCAAGCGGCTCGGGAGGCCGGCCGATAGAACCGACAGGTGGATGAACATGGAAGACGGTAGGCTTCTCGACGAGGCCCGAATCCTGGTCGTCGACGACGAGCCCCCGAATGTCCGGCTTCTCAACCGCGCCCTCGAGCGGGCCGGGTACGTGAACGTAGTGGCCACGACCGACTCTCGCCGAGTGGCCGGTCTGCTGACCGAGTTCGAACCGGACATCATCCTCCTGGACCTACTCATGCCTCACCTCGACGGCTTCGAGGTGATGGACCAGCTAGGACACCTGGTTCCATCGAGCACCTACTTGCCTGTCTTGGTCCTCACGGCCGACGTCACGACCGAGATCAAGCAGAAAGCCTTGGCCCGAGGAGCGAAGGACTTCCTCACCAAACCCTTCGATCTGG
>JBOGVG010000084.1:0-9745 GCA_050692435.1 Actinomycetota bacterium | reverse complement strand
ACGCGTCGTGCCACTCGACCATCGCGAGCGGGTACTCGAACGGCTCCGGAAGGGAGCGGGCGAGCGGGCCGGAGATCGGCTCGGCGCGGCCGCCGTCGAGCGCGTCCAGGGCGATCCCATCCGCTCGAACCCGCTGCATCTCCAGCCCTCCAGTTCCTCCGTTATCGGAAGCTTGTGGTCGCAGGTCGATACCCAAGGAAGGGGTTTCTTCGGCCGGGCAGTCCTACGACCATCGGACATCCGACATCCGATCTCGAAGGCGGACCCTACCCTCGGTCGCCGACATCCCTCGTCGAGCTCGGCTGTCAGACCCTGTGGTTACGGTTCCCCGATGGGCAAGGTTCGCACCGTGCTCTCGTGCCGCGACTGCGGGCAGCAGCTCGCACAGTGGGCGGGACGCTGCCCCGGCTGCGGCGCGTGGGGGACGATCGAGGAAGGCCGCGGCGGCAACGCCGCATCGGCCGCGGCCGTGGAGACGCTCGCCCACGATGACGTGGACGAACGAAGGATCTCGACGGGCCTTCCCGGCGTCGACCGCGTCCTCGGCGGGGGTCTGGTGCCCTCGACCGTGGCATTGCTCGCGGGCGAGCCCGGCATCGGCAAGTCGACCCTTCTCCTCCAGTTGGCGGCGAACCTGTCGGGCGCCGGGCTCCCCTGCCTCCTCGCGTCGGGGGAGGAGTCGAGGGACCAGGTCGGGCTGCGCGCCAAGCGCCTGGGGATCGCAGGCGGTGGGATCACCTTCGTGCCCGGCCGCGAGCTCGGGACCGTCGTGGACGCAGCCCGTGCGGCCGGCCCCTTCCTCGTCGCCGTGGATTCGATCCAGACCCTCCGGGACCCATCGGGCGGGCAGATGCCCGGGGGGCCGGCCCAGGTCCGCTCGTGCACCGACGCCCTGGTAGGGATGGCCAAGGCCGAGGGCATCGCCGTCCTCCTCGCCGGCCACGTCACCAAGGACGGCGACGTGGCCGGCCCCCGGACGTTTGAGCATGCCGTGGACGTAATCCTCACCTTCGACGGAGACCCCCGTTCCGGGCATCGGATGCTGTCAGGGACCAAGAATCGGTTCGGGGCCGATGGCGAGGTGGCCTGGTTCGAGATGGCGACGGACGGGCTGCACGAGATCGACCCCGGGGAGCTGCTTCGCTCCGGGGCGGGGGAGCCGGGGGCGGCCACGGCGCTTCCCCGGACCGGGCGCCGGGCCCTGGCGATCGAGGTCCAGGCCCTGGTTGTGCCCGCCGAGGGGCCGGCCCGCCGCCAGGTTGCCGGCCTCGACCTCCGCCGGTTCCAGCTGGTGGCCGCAGTGCTCGACCGGGCGGCGGGGATCCACCTGGCCAGAGCGGAGCTGTACGGGGCCACCTCCGGGGGCGTCAGGATCGACGATCCCGCCTGCGACCTCGCGGTGGCGGCGGCCCTGGCTTCGGCCTCGTCCGGGATCCCACCCTCGCCGGGCAGCGCCTTCGTTGGCGAGATCGGGCTCACGGGGCTGGTTCGGACCGCCCCGGCCATGGGGCAGCGCCTCGCCGCGGCCAAGGCCTCCGGAGTGACCACGGTGTTCGCTTCCGCGGAGGCGAGGTCGGCAGACGGGGTCCGGATCGCGCCGGTCAGGCACGTGGCGGACGCGCTCCGATGGGCACGGCTTGCAGCCCGCAGCGCCCGCCGTGACCACGTGGCCTAGGCCTCCCGAACAGCCAAAACGCACCGAAATAGGCCTCTGACCAGGGGTTTTCATTTGCGGCAGACAGGCGCGCCGTGCTATCTTGGCAGTCTGCGAACCGACCACTTTTCGACTCGAGGGGGTTGTGTGTTCCGCAAAGGCGACACGGTTGTACACCCGGAACATGGCGCAGCAGTTATCGAAGAGCTTCGGGAACGCGAGATCCTCGGCGAGAAGCGGAAGTACTTCGTCCTCCGCGTGGCGTATGGAGACCTCACCCTGATGGTGCCGGTCGACAGCACCGAGGAGGTCGGGCTCCGAGAGGTCGTCAGCAAGAGCGGGGTCAGGAAGGTCCTGACCGTCCTGCGGCAGGACGAATCGAAGATGGCGGCCAACTGGAGCCGGCGGTTCAAGAACAACATCGAGAAGCTCCGTTCCGGGGACATCTACCAGGTGGCCGAGGTGGTTCGGAACCTGTCCATCCGAGAGCGCGACCGCGGCCTCTCTGCGGGCGAGAAGCGCATGATCATGAAGGCCCGTCAGATCCTCACCTCGGAGCTCGCCTACGCGACCGGCGGGACCGAGGAGAAGGCCGAGGCCATGATCGACAAGGTGCTCGAGGAGTCGCACCAGTCGCGGGTCCTCGCCGAGGCGTAACCCACACCCTTACCCAGGGGCGGCCGGCGGCCGGGCGGTCGGTGCTTGCGCCGACGCCGAACGAGAGGCACGGTAAGCCGGTGAACGGATCTGGCGAGGAACCCCCGGCCATCCCGCGAGGATGGCTCGTCGAGTTCGTGCGGCTGATCTTCGTCTTGCTGTTCGCTGCGGGCGGCTACACCGTCGCGACCCAGGTCGGGAGCCCCACCACCACCCGGACCCTGCTGGGCGTAATCCTCGGATCGGGGACCGGCTTCGTCCTGGGCGGGGTTCTCGGGCGCCAGACGGCGTCGGCGGTGAACGAGATGGAGCGTGAGTTCCGCCGGGTCCCCGCCCCCGAGTTGGCGGCCGGCACCTTGGGCCTCCTCATCGGCCTGGGCGTCGCCGCGCTTGCCTCCGTTCCGATGTTTCGTCTTCCCCCCCTCGCCGCATGGACGACCGTGGCGTTCGTCTACGTCACGCTGGGATACCTGGGGTACCGGGTTGGGCGTTCCCGGCAGGCCGAGCTGTTCGGGCTGATAGGGCTAAAGCCCCGGGCTGCGGGCGCGGCCGGAGGAGAGATCGCGGTGGTCGACACAAGCGCCCTGATCGATGGACGGGTGGTTGACCTGGCGAAGACCGGGTTCCTCACGGGGGACGTCCTGATCCACGATGCCGTGCTCCAGGAGCTCCAACGGATCGCCGACTCGTCGGATCCGAAGCGACGGGGCCGGGGCCGGCGGGGACTGGACGCGGTGGCCGATCTCCAGAAGGCGCCGACCGTCCAGGTGCATCTGGTAGAGGAGGCCGGGGTGGCCGACGTGGACGCCGCCCTGATCCGCCTGGCCCGGGAGCGGGGAGCATCCCTCATCACCACGGACCACAACCTCTCGAAGGTGGCCGAGGCGCTTTCGGTCGCGGTGCCCCGGTTGAACGACCTGGCCGCGGCGTTCCGCCTGCCGGTCGGCCCGGGCGATGAGCTCACCTTCGAACTGGTCAAAGAGGGGCGTGAGCACGGGCAGGCCGTGGGCTATCTCGAGGACGGGACCATGGTCGTAGTGGAGGGCGGAAGCGACCGGATCGGGTCCGAGGTCACCGTGGTGGCTCGCAACGTGATCCAGACCACCACCGGGCGGATGGTCTTCGCCCAACTCCAGAGATCGAACGGCTCGTGACGACGGCGGCCGTCGCCATCGTGCTGGCGGCCGGCCGGGGGGCGCGGCTGGGCCTGGGGGAGCCGAAGGGCTTCGTGGGGGTGGCCGGCCGGCCCATGGTGGCTCGGGCCGTCGAGGCCGCGGCGGGCTGCCCGGCCGTCGCCTCGGTCGTGGTGACCGTCCCGGCGGGGTCCGAGGAACGTGCCCGAGCGGCCACCGTCTCGGCCAAGCCCGTCGTCGTTCTGGCCGGGGGGGCGTCGCGTCACGCGTCGGTCGGGGCCGCGCTCGCCGCCATCCCGAAGGACGTGCCGATCGTCGTGTGTCACGACGCCGCTCGCCCGTTCGCGTCTTCGCAATTGTTCCTTGCAGTCGTGGAGGCCCTTGGAGCCAGCGATGCGGACGGTGCGATCCCGGTCGTGCCGGTGCCCGACACCGTGAAGCGGGTGCAGGACGGATTCGTGGTCGGGACCGAAGCGACTCGGGCCGAGCTGGCGCTGGCGCAGACGCCGCAGGCGTTCCGTGCCGACGCCCTTCGCGACGCTCATGAAAAAGCGGCGCGAGAGGGGCTGGAGTTCACCGACGACGCGGCCGCCCTGGAGTGGGCCGGGTACCGGGTGAAGGCGGTTGCGGGGGAGCCGGGGAACTTCAAGGTGACCACGATGGAGGACTTGGCCCGCGCGGTGGAGCTCGCCGAGGAGCCGGCCCGTGGCTGAGCAACGGTTCGGGCTGGGGTTCGATGTGCACCCGTGGGCCGTGGGGCGGCCCCTGTTCCTGGGCGGGGTGCGCTTTCCCGGTGAGCCCGGCCTCCTCGGCCACTCCGACGGAGACGTGGTCTGCCACGCCGTCGCCGACGCCCTCCTCGGGGCGGCGGCGCTGGGGGACGTCGGCGAGCACTTCCCCGACACCGACCCCAAGGTCGCCGGGATCGAGGGGATGGACCTCCTCGCTCGGGTCGTGGCCAAGATCCGGGTGCGAGGGCTCGCCCCGTTCTCCGCGGACGTGACGGTCGTCGCGGACCGGCCGGCCGTCGCCCCGGTGCGGGAGGAGATGCGTCGCAACCTGGCCGCGACTCTCGGCGTTGCGGTGGACCGGGTGTCGGTGAAGGCCACCTTGCCCGAAGGGCTGGGGCTCTCGGGCGAGGGCGTCGGCTGCATCGCGTTAGCGGTTCTGTCCGCCGGGTGAGCGGAGTGCGGGAGCAGGTGGTGGTGGGGCGCCGGGCCTCGCTGGAGGCGGTGCGGGCCGGCCGGGCGCTGGAGGTCCTTGTGGCGCAGGGCTCGCGGGCCACGACCCCGCTCCGGGAGTTGCTTGAGGCATGCCGTCGCGCCGGCGTCGGCGTTCGAGAGGCCGACCGTCGAGAGCTTGACGCGCTGGGCACCGACCACCACGGCGTCGTGGCCCGGGTCCGCCTCGGCGACGAACTGGGGGAGCGGCACCTGGCCTCGTGGCCCTTCGGCGGCGAGGACGTGGTCGTGGTGCTGGACGGCATCACCGATCCCCAGAACCTCGGCGCCGCCGCGCGATCAGCGGAGGCGGCCGGGGCGGCCATGCTCGTCAGTAGGCTCCGCCGTGCCGCCGCCGTGAGCCCGGCCGCCGTCCGGGCCTCCGCGGGCGCCCTGCTCCACCTGCCCCAGGCCCGGGTTGCGAACATCCCCCGGGCCCTCGACCGCCTGAAGGACGGCGGCTTCTTCGTGGTCGGGCTGGACGGAAAGGCGGACCGCACCGTGTACGACGATCCCTGTCCCGCCGGGCGGGTGGCGGTGGTCCTCGGCTCAGAGGGCAAAGGGTTGTCGCGTCTGGTCCGCGAGAGGTGCGAGGCGCTCGTCCGGCTGCCGATGCGGGGCGAGGTGTCCTCGCTCAACGCCTCAGCCTCACTAGCGGCGGCGCTGTACGCCTACGTGCTGCCGTCCCGCCGAGCGTGAAGGGTACACTCGGCCCAGGCTGGCGTAGCTCAGTAGGCAGAGCAGCTGTCTTGTAAACAGCAGGTCGTCGGTTCGATTCCGACCGCCAGCTCCAGACGAACTGCCCCCGGCCGGGGACGGGGAACTCGCACGATACGATGTGCTCGTGAGCGTGACGGACCAGGCGGCGACCGAGGGCAGCTCCGTCATCCAGCTGCTCCTCGAGCGGATCGAGGGGCGTGTGCCGCGGGACCGGGTGGAGACCGTTCGAGAGTTCGCCCGGGCGTGCACGCGCCGTTTCTCCCCCCAGGAGCTCGCGGAGGTCTCGATCGATGAGCTGCTCGGGCAGGTGCTCGCCCTGTTCGAGTTGGCCGACTCCCGAGGCGAGCAAGAGGTCGCGGTCCGAGCGTTCAACCCCACCGTGGCCGAGGACGGTTACCAGACCCTCGGCTCGGTCCTGGAGACGAACGTCGAGGACTCTCCGTTCCTGTTCGACTCGGTGAACGAGGAGCTCCGGGCCCGCGGCCTGGCCGTGCGGCGGGTGGTTCATCCCGTGATCGGCACTTACCGGGGCCCGCGCGGGCGCATCGAACGGGTCATGCACGTTCGGGAGGCCGACCTCCGGGAGTCGGTGATGCACTGGGAGGTGGACCGCCGGCTGGAGCGGGCCGAGCTCGTGGAGCTGGAAGAGGCCGTTCGGGGCGTCATGGGAGACGTTCGCCTCGCCGTCAGGGACTTCCGAACCATGCAGGAGCGGCTGGGCCGGATGATCGTGACCGCCAAGGCCGCGGCGGTCCTGTACGGCAGCGATGAGGTGAAGGAGACCGTCGCGTTCCTCGAATGGTTGCTCCAGGAGAACTTCGTGTTCCTGGGGTACCGGGAGTACGAATTGATCGACTCCCCACAGGGACGCGCCCTGCACGCGGTGCCGGGGTCCGGCCTGGGGATCCTGTCCAAGCCCGGATGGTCGTCGTACGACGCTCCGGTCCCACTCTCGCGGATCGAGCCGAACCTCCGGGCCCGCATCGAGGGCGGGGACCTCCTGATCTACTCGAAGACGAACCGGCCATCGACCGTCCACCGCCGGGCCCGGATGGATTACATCGGGGTCCGACGGGTCTCGCCGGAGGGCCGGATCGTGGGCGAGCTCCGCATGGTCGGCCTGTTCACGTCGAAGGCCTACATGGAGCCGGCGGCCAATACCCCGGTACTTCACCGAAAGCTGAAGCAGATACTCGACGCAGAGGACCTGATCGAGGGCTCGCACGACTACAAGACCGTCGTCACGATCTTCGAGAGCTTCCCGAAGGACGAGCTGTTCGAGGCCTCCGCCGAGGAGCTCCGAGGGGCCGTCATCGCCCTCCTCCACCTCCAGGAGCAGCGGCAGGTCCGGCTGTTCATCCGGCGCGACCTGTACGGGCGAAGCGTCTCCCTCCTTGTTGCCCTTCCCCGCGACCGGTTCAACACCGATCTCCGGCTGGCGCTCCAGGACCTGTTCATGCGGCGCTTCAAGGGGTCGAGCGTGGACTATCACCTGTCGCTCGGCGAGAGCCAGCTCGCGTCGATCCACTTCACCGTCCACGTGGGCTTCGGCCAGGTCCCCGACGTCTCGTTCGCCGAGCTCGAGAAGGAGGTCGTGGACCTGGCCCGGACCTGGGACGACCGGCTCCTGGCCCGGCTCGAGGAAGTGCGCGGAGCGGAGCGGGCTCGGGAGCTGTTCGAGCGATGGGTGCGGCGGTTCCCCGACACGTACAAGACCTCCACCGACGTCGAGCTCGCGGTCTTCGACATCGAGCGTTTCGAGGAGCTCCGGGCGGGGGACGAGGCCATCGTGGTGGGGGTGGCCAACGTGACCCACGAGGCCGAGGCCCTTACCCGGATCCGCCTGTACAAGGTGGGCGGAAAGATCCAGCTCTCCGACTTCGTCCCGAGGTTGGAGGCGCTCGGTCTCAGGGTGGTGGAGGAGGTGCCTTACCACCTCGTGGGCGACGTGGACGAGCGGTTCCTCCACGACTTCGGCGTCCTAGGAGCCGACGGGAGGCCGCTCGACGTCGCGGAGTGCGGGGCCCGGATCGCCCAATGCATCTCCGCGGTGTGGCGCGGCGACGCCGAATCGGACTCGTTGAACCGGCTGGTCGTGACCGGCGGGCTCGACTGGCGGCAGGTGGACATCGTGAGGGCGTACCGCAAGTACCACCACCGCGTGAACGCGGGCTTCACGGCGGAGTACAAGAACGATGCGTTCGCCGCGCACCCGCGCATCGCGGCCAAGCTGATCCGCCTGTTCGAGCATCGGTTCGACCCGTCGCAGGCTCAGGATCCCCAGTCGGCGGACTCGCTTCGAGGGGAGATCCGGGCCGACCTTGACGCGGTGAGGTCACTGGAGCAGGACCGGATCCTCCGCAACCACCTCGGTCTGATCGACGCCACCGTGCGGACCAACGCCTTCAAGCCGGGGAGCGAGTCGATCGCGTTCAAGTTCCGCTCGGCCAAGGTTCCGGAGATGCCGAAGCCCACGCCGCTCTTCGAGATCTGGGTGTATTCGCCGGAGATGGAGGCCGTGCATCTGCGGGGCGGCAAGGTGGCTCGTGGCGGCATCCGGTGGTCCGACCGGCGGCAGGACTTCCGGACGGAGGTCCTGGGGTTGATGAAGGCCCAGATGGTGAAGAACGCCGTCATCGTGCCAACCGGCTCCAAAGGCGGGTTCGTCCTCAAGCATCAGGGGCCGGAGTCCCAGGCCCTCCGGGAGGAGGTCCGCCGCGGATACGTCACGTTCATGCGCGGCCTGCTCGACCTCACCGACAACCTTGCCGACGGGAAGGTCCTGCATCCGGCGGACGTCGTCGTGCACGACGAGGACGACCCCTACCTCGTCGTGGCGGCCGACAAGGGCACCGCGGCCCTGTCGGACACGGCGAACGAGGTGGCCGCCGAGTACGGCTTCTGGCTGGGCGACGCGTTCGCATCGGGTGGCTCGGCCGGCTACGACCACAAGAAGCTGGGGATTACGGCGCGCGGTGCATGGGAGTCGGTGAAGCGGCACTTCCGGGAGATGGGCACCGATCCCGAGGCCGAGCCCATCACGGTGGCGGGCATCGGCGACATGTCGGGCGACGTATTCGGCAACGGGATGCTGCTCTCGGATCAGATCTGCCTGGTGGCCGCGTTCGACCACCGGCACATCTTCGTCGATCCCAAC
The DNA here is from genome assembly GCA_050692435.1 of Actinomycetota bacterium. Classification (GTDB taxonomy): domain Bacteria; phylum Actinomycetota; class UBA4738; order UBA4738; family HRBIN12; genus AC-69. The sequence continues at coordinate 1,204 of JBOGVG010000084.1, read as the reverse complement.
CCGAACCCGGCCGCGGGGCTCGCCGAGCGGAGGCGGTTGTTCGAGCTCCCCGGATCCTCGTGGGACTCCTACGACCGGACCCTGATCTCGGCGGGCGGCGGCGTATGGCCCAGGACCGAGAAGCGCATCGAGCTCTCGCCCGAGGCCCGTGGTGCCCTCGGCGTTGAGGGGGAGGTCCTCTCGCCGGACGAGGTCATCAAGGCCATCCTCAAGGCACCCGTGGACCTGCTGTGGAACGGAGGGATCGGCACGTATGTGAAGGCCTCGTCCGAGTCCCACGCCGACGTGGGCGACCGGGTGAACGACAACGTCCGGGTGGATGGAGGGGATCTCCGGAGCCGCGTGGTGGCCGAGGGCGGCAACCTAGGGTTCACCCAGAGGGGGCGGATCGAGTACGCCGAAGGCGGCGGACGGATCAACACCGATTTCATCGACAACTCCGGTGGCGTGGACTGCTCCGACCACGAGGTGAACCTGAAAATCCTCCTGGGCCTGGCTATGCAGCGGGACGAGCTCCCCCTGGAGCAGCGGAACGAGCTGCTGCACCAGGTGGAGCAGGACGTCGTCCGCCACGTGCTGTACGACAACTTCCTGCAGGCCCAGATCCTGTCGCAGGAGGCGCAGCTGTCGGCGTCAAGGATGGAGGCGTTCGAGGACCTGATGCAGGCGCTGGAGGCCGAAGGCGTCCTTGAACGCGACCTGGAGGCCCTCCCGTCGTCGGAGGAGATGTCGGAGCGCCGCCGGACCGGCCGGGGCCTGGCCCGGCCGGAGCTCGCGGTTCTGCTCGCGTACGCGAAGAAGAGCCTGGCCGGGGCGTTGCTCGGTTCGTCCCTGCCCGATTCGAAGTACCTCGAACAGGACCTTCGGAGCTACTTCCCCCCCACGGTCGTGGAGCGGTTCGCTGACCTGCTCCCCGAGCACCCCCTCCGCCGTGAGCTCGTCGCGACGATCGTGGCGAACGACGTGGTGAACTCCCAGGGGATCACGTTCGTGTCGCGCATGGTCACCGAGACGGGAGCGAGCGGGGCCGACGTGGTGCGGGCGTTCCGCATCGCGCGCGACGTGACCGGAGCCGTCGAACGCTGGGCCGACGTCGAGGCGCTCGACGGGCTGATCGACACCGGCATCCAGAACGAGCTGATGACGGGGGTGGACTGGCTCGTCGAGACGACCTCGCGCTGGTACCTCGTGCACGCGACCGGTC
>JBOGVG010000083.1:0-6545 GCA_050692435.1 Actinomycetota bacterium | reverse complement strand
CTCACGGTCGTGACCGGCCCGAAGATCTCCTCGCACCGCACCTTCATCTCCGGGCTCGTCCTGGCCAGGACCGTCGGCGCGTAGAAGGGGTCGTCGCGGAGGCCACCGGTCAGGACCTCGGCGCCCTGGGCCACGGCCTCGTCCACCCATGTCGAGATGCGCTCGAGCGACCCGGCATCGATCAGCGGTCCGACATCCACGGTCGGGTCCATGGGATCGCCGTACTTCAGGCTCTCGACCTGCTTCACCAGGCGCGTGGTGAAGTCGTCGTAGACCTCCGATTGCACCAGCACGCGCTGGACGCTGATACAGCTCTGGCCGGCCTGGTAGTAGCCGCCGAAGGCGATGCGCTGCGCCGCGAGGTCGAGGTCGGCGTCGGAGTGGACGATGACCCCGGCGTTGCCGCCCAGCTCGAGCGTCACCCGTTTCCTGGGGTCCAGACCCTTCAGGTACCAGCCGACCTCGGCGGACCCGGTGAAGGAGATCTTGCGGTACCGGGGGTCGCGGGCCATCCCGTCGGCCACGCTCGAAGACACCGGCAGCACCTGGTACATCCCCTTGGGCAGATCGGTCTCCGCGAACAGCTCAGCCAGGCGGATGGCCCCGAGCGGCGTGGCCGCGGCCGGTTTGACCACGATCGGCGCACCGACGGCCAGGGCGGGGGCCACCTTGTGAGCCACCAGGTCCAGTGGGAAGTTGAACGGCGAGATCCCCAGGACCGGGCCGAACGGGAACCTTCGGATGATGCCCAGGCGCGAGCCGAGCGACGCCTCCGTGTCCAGGCGCATCACCTCGTCCGCACCGTGGCGAAGTACCTCGGATGCCCACCGAAACGTGGACACCGCCCGGGTGGCCTCCACGGTCGCCCACCTGAGTGGTTTGCCGCCCTCGCGGGCGATCAGGGCCGCGTTGTCATCGATGCTCTGGGCCAGGCCCCGGGAGATGTGGTCGAGGGCATCGGCTCGCGCGTGCACGGGGAGGAACCGACTCTCCCGGAACGTCTCTGCGGCGACCGTCGCCGCCTCTTCGACGTCGGCCTCGGTCGGCACGCCGACCTCGGCCACCACGGTCCCGTCGTACGGGCTCTTGACCTGGAAGGTCCCGTTGCCCGTCCGCCACTCCCCGTTCACGAGGAACGTCCTGGTATGCATGGGCCTCACCTCTGTCCTTCGGGGGGCTACCCTTGAGCTCCCCGAACCCCCCCTAGTCGACGGCCGCCATCACGTGCTTGATCTGGGTGTAGTCCTCGAGCGAGTACATGGACATGTCCTTGCCGTACCCGCTCTGCTTGTAGCCGCCGTGCGGCATCTCCGAGGTCAGCCCGAAGTGCGTGTTGATCCATACCGCGCCGAACTGGAGCTTGCGCGCGGCGTTCAACGCTCGGCCGATGTCGCGGGTCCACACGGACGACGCGAGGCCGTAGACGACATCGTTCGCCCAGGCGATGGCCTGGTCGTCGTCCTTGAATCGCTGGATCGTGACCACTGGCCCGAACACCTCACGCTGGATGATCTCGTCCTTCTGGTCCACGTCCGCCACGATCGTGGGCTTGTAGAAGTACCCCGCGCCGGCCAGGGCCTCCCCACCGGTGACCACGTTCGCTCCCTTCTCCCGAGCCCGCTCGACGAAGCCCGACACGCTCTGCCGCTGAGTATCGGAGACGAGCGGCCCCATCTCGGTCTCCTCCTTCTGCGTGTCGCCAACCACGAGCGACTCGACGGCGGGGACGAGCTCGGAGAGCACGTCGTCGTAGATCTTCGGTCCGGCCACGATCCGGGTGGCCGCCGTGCAGTCCTGTCCGGAGTTCGTGTAGCCGGCGAACTTCAGCATCTCCACGAGCTTGGAGACATCGGCGTCGTCGAACACAACGACCGGGGCCTTGCCGCCGAGCTCCAGGTGGACCCGCTTGACGGTGTCGGCTGCCTCCTTTGCCACGAGCTTGCCGGTGGCGGTGTCCCCGGTGATCGAGACGAGCGAGACGTCCGGATGGCGGCACAGGGCGGCTCCCACGACCGAGCCGCGGCCGGTGACGACGCTGATCACGCCGGGAGGGAAGATGTCCGCCGAGAGCTCGGCCAGGCGAAGCGTCGTCTGGGGTGTGAGCTCGGCCGGCTTGAGGATCGAGACGTTCCCCGCCGCGAGGGCCGGGGCCACCTTCCAGATGGCCATCATGAGCGGGTAGTTCCACGGACAGATCCCGGCCGTGACCCCGAGCGGCTCTCGGCGGATCCAGCTGGTGAACCCGCGCTCGTACTCACCGGTGTTCTTCCCCTCCATGTTCCGGGCCGCGCCGGCGAAGTACCGCAGGTTGTCAACGATGAACGGGATATCGGCGCCCGATACCGCGATGGGCTTGCCCACGTCCTCGGACTCCAGGCGGGCCAGGTTGTCCGCGTCCCCCTCCATCGCGTCCGCGAGCTTGAGCATCATCGCGCTCCGCTCCTTCGGAGGGGTGTCGAACCAAACCTCCTCGTAGGCCTTCTTGGCCGCTTTCACGGCCCGCCCGACGTCCTCCTCCGAGGCCACCGCGACCTCGGCCACAGGGTCCGTCGTCGCCGGGTCGATGTCCTGCTCGGTCTCTCCGGCGGCCGGATCCACCCACGCACCACCGATGAACAGCTTCCAGGCCTTCAACGCGGTCGCCATCTTTGCCTCCTCGGACGACCCCGGGCGGGGCCGGCGCTCGGCCCCAAGTATGCCGAAAGTCTCGGTTCGGGGACCACCCGGGATCCTGGATAGCCCGACTGGAAGGCCCTTCCCCACACATCCGAAGGCGCATAGCATGGGATGGCCGACCAGTGAGGAGGCGATGCGGATGCGCCGCTACCTAGTGGTCGCGAACCAGACCTTGACCGGGTCCCATCTGATGGCCAAGGTACGAGAACTCGATCGCGGTGAGCCGTGTGCCTTCCACGTCCTGGTCCCGGCGACGGTGCCCAAGGACCACCCCTGGACAGAGGGGGAGGTCCAGGGCATGGCGCGTCGAAGGCTGGACGAAGGCCTCGCTCTGTTCCGCGACGCGGGAATGGAAGCAACGGGCCAGGTAGGCGATACCAACCCCGTGATTGCCGTCGAGGACGTCCTGCGAGAGCAAGCGTTCGATGGGATCGTCATCTCCACACTTCCTCGCCGCCTCTCGAGGTGGTTGAAGCTCGATCTGCCCCGTCGGGTCGAAGGGCTGTTTGATCTCCCCGTCATCCACGTCGAAGGGGAGGAATAGTCCGCCACGCGCCGTTAGCGACAGGCCCCGCGTCGTGGGTCGCCGCGCGGCCGCGCGGCCCGGCGTGGCACACTTGACCGACAGTCCCGGCCGGAAGGACGAACGATGGACATCCCGCAGGAGCGAAAGGTCGTCACCGAGATCCCCGGTCCGAAGTCCCGCGAGTGGTTCGAGCGCCGGAAGGCCGCCATCCCCCAGGCGGTGTTCAACGTCCATCCCATCGTCACCGCCCGCGCGTCGGGCTCGATCATCGAGGATGTCGACGGCAACCGGCTGATCGACTTCGCCACGGGCATCTCGGTCCTGAACGTCGGCCACACCCCGCCGGAAGTAGTGGCCGCAGCCCAGAAGCAGCTGGAGCTCGATACCCACACGTGCTTCCACGTCACGGCGAACGAGCCGTACATCGAGCTCGCCGAGCGGCTGAATGCCTTGGCCCCCGGGGAGTTCGACAAGCGGACGATGTTCGCGAACTCCGGGGCCGAGGCGGTGGAGAACGCCGTGAAGGTCGCCCGCAAATCGACGGGACGCTCCGCGGTGGTCACGTTCGACCACGCGTTCCATGGGAGGACGCTCCTGGCCATGTCGCTCACGGCCAAGGTGATGCCGTACAAACAGGGCATGGGGCCGTTCGCCCCCGAGATCTACCGGCTGCCCTTCGCCTACGCGTACCGGTGGCCGAGCGGTCCGGAGCACTGTGCCGAGGAGGCCCTGGCGTACGCCAGGGACGAGATGCACAAGCAGATCGGCGAGGAGAACATCGCCGCGGTCATCGTGGAGCCGATCCAGGGCGAGGGAGGATTCATCGTCCCGGCGCCGGGGTTCCTGACGGGCCTTGCAGAGCTGTGCCGGGATCACGGGATCGTGTTCATCGCCGACGAGATCCAGAGCGGGATGGGCCGGGCCGGCCGGTGGTTCGCCATCGAGGACGAGGGCATCGTCCCCGACATCGTGACCACGGCGAAGTCGCTCGGGAGCGGCATGCCCATCTCGGCGGTGACCGGGCGGGCCGAGCTGATGGAGTCGGTCCACGTCGGCGGCCTGGGCGGCACGTACGGAGGCAACCCCGTTGCGGCGGCCGCGGCGCTCGCCGTCCTGGACAAGATCGAGCGGGAGGGACTCTTGGAGCGTTCACGAACGGTCGGCGAGCGCATCCTGGCCCGGCTCCGCGACATGCAGTCCCGGCACGCGCTGATCGGCGACGTCCGGGGTCGGGGGATGATGACGGCGGTCGAGCTCGTGGCGGACCGGGAGACCAAGGAGCCGCTCGACGGTCCCACCGGAACCGACATCGTCCAGCGTTGCCTGAGCGAGGGGGTCGTGATCCTCAAGGCCGGGACCTACGACAACGTGATCCGCCTGCTCCCTCCGCTCACGATCGACGAGGGCTTGCTGGACGAGGGCCTGGACATCGTGGACCGCGCCATCGCCGCGATCTCCACGTAGGGATGCAGATCCCCGAGGAGGCCAGGGACCTGCTGAAGGGCGACGGGCTGGCCACGGTGGTGACCCTCGACCCCGACGGCACCCCGCACGTCACGGCGGCATGGGTCGGCGTCGACGGTGAAGAGGTGGTCATCGCCACGATGCCCGACCAGCGAAAGCTCCGGAACCTCCGCCGTGACCCCAGGATCGCCGTTACCGTCCACGCCACGACGAGGAACACGGCCGGCCTCACCGAGTACCTCGTGCTGTACGGGCGAGCCCGGATCACCGAGGGCGGAGCGCCGGAGCTGCTTCAGGAGCTTGCCCACACCTACATCGGCCCGCACGTGAAGTTCCCGCCGATGCCGAATCCGCCTCCGGGATTCGTCACGCACGTGACGATCGAGCGGATCGGCGGGGTGGGCCCGTGGACCTTGGAGTCGCCCTAGTAATAGTCGCCGCGACGGCGCCACCCGCGACGACCTGCGGCCCGCCCCCCGCCACCGTGGAGGCCCAGGTCGACGAAGAGACCGATGATCAGGACGACGAGGCCCCACCCCCTCACCCCATCGAAGGCGTTCTCGGCAACGGCGTAGGCGATGGTCGTCGTGGGCAGGAAGAAGAACCCGAGCGTGGGCCAGAACCAGCTCCCGTAGCCCCGGCTCAGATAGTCGGTGAAGACCCACAGGATGAACAGGACGACTCGCGGCGTGAGGAGCCCGAACACGAAGATCAGGCAGCCCATCGATCCCCCTCCCTCGTTGCCGACCGGAGCGATCCTACCGAGTTGCTAAGGTCGGAGCGTGACGTCGGACGGTGAGGAGGGCGAGCGCCGGCGGAGCCGGCGCCCGACCCTCCGAAGTCTGGCCGTCGACATCGCGCCGCTTCGCGCCTCCCGTGACTTCCGGCTGATCTGGACCGGCCTGCTCGTCTCGGAGCTCGGCTACCAGTTCACGTTGGTGGCCACGTTCGTCCAGGTCCAGCGGCTCACGGACTCCCCCGCGGCGGTAGGGGTCATCGGGCTCGTGGGCCTGCTGGCGCTCGCGGCCGGCACGTTGATCGGCAGCGCCATCATCGACGCCTACGACCGGCGGAGGCTGCTCGTCATGGCCCAGCTGGGCTACATGGTGGCGTCGGGGCTCCTCCTGGGCGGCACGCTCGTGGGCCGTCCACCGGTGGCGGTGATCTACCTGGCGGTCGCGCTGATCGCCGCGGTCTCGGCCATCGACGGGCCCACCCGTTCGGCCATGACCCCTCGCCTGGTGGGCCGGGAGCTCCTTCCCTCGGCGCTCGCCCTCAGCCAGGTGATCTGGAACGGGACCGCGTTGGTCGGACCGGCGCTGGCCGGCATCGTCATCGCGCGCCTCGACCTGTCATGGGCGTACGGCATCGACCTCGTGACCTACCTGGCGATGCTCGGCGCTGCGCTCGCCATCCGGCCGATGCCGCCCGAGCGCGCGGAGGGCGCCCCGACCGGATGGGCCGCGGTGAAGGAGGGGTTCGCCTACCTCAAGGGCCGGCGGGTGCTCCAATCGACGTTCGTCATCGACCTCATTGCCATGGTCTTCGGCATGCCCCGTGCCCTATTCCCGTTCCTCGCGGCGTCGCAGTTCCACGCCGGAGCGCAAGTGACCGGGCTACTGTTCTCCGCGCCCGCCGTGGGCGCGCTCGCGGGCGCCCTCACGGCGGGCTGGGTCAACCGGGTCCGCCACCAGGGCCGCGCGGTCATCTGGGCGGTCGTCCTGTGGGGCGCCGGGATCGCCGCCTTCGGCCTGGTGGGCGACCACCTGTGGCTCGCGCTCGCGTTCCTTGCCTTCGCCGGTGCCGCGGACGTGATCTCCGCGGTCTTTCGGAGCACGATCCTCCAGCTCTCCGTGCCGGACTCGCTTCGAGGGCGGCT
>JBOGVG010000082.1:0-5302 GCA_050692435.1 Actinomycetota bacterium | reverse complement strand
CTCTTCCAGCCCCTTCTGGGTCACGGCGTGCTCCGATCCTGAATCAACGGTCAAACGGCGACGATCTCGTTCGAACCCAGGGTACCGCGACCAGCGGACACGGGGGCGCATCGCCGGCGGGGTTGGGTCGGCCGGTCCGGGCCGCTGGGAGAATGGGGGCGGCCGGGGCCCGCCGGCCCAGGGCGAGCCGGAGAGGAGTGGAGATGGTCGTGCACCAAGTCACGTTCATCCCGGGCGACGGCGTAGGCCCCGAGCTGTCGGAGGCCACCCGCCGGGTCCTGGAGGCCACCGGGGTGGGGTTCGCCTGGGACGTCCAGGAGGCCGGAGCCGACGTGGTAGAGGTGTACGGCACGCCCCTACCCGATCCCGTCCTCGCCTCGATCCGCCGGAACGGGGTGGCCATCAAGGGACCCATCACCACGCCGGTGGGGAGCGGGTTTCGAAGCGTGAACGTCGCGCTTCGCAAGGAGCTCGACCTGTACGCGTGCCTGCGGCCATGCAAGTGGTACCGGGGCGTACGCTCGAGGTACGAGGACGTGGACGTGATCATCGTCCGCGAGAACCACGAGGACCTGTACGCGGGGATCGAGTTCGAACAGGGCTCGCCGGGAGCCAAGGACCTGATCGAGTTCATCGCCGAGAAGACCGGCACGCGTATCCGCGACGACGCCGGCATCTCGATCAAGCCCATCTCGGTGTGGGGCACCGAGCGGATCGTTCGGTTCGCGTTCGAGTACGCGCGGAGCTACGGCCGGAAGAAGGTCACGGCCGTGCACAAGGCGAACATCATGAAGTTCTCCGACGGGCTGTTCCTGGAGACCGCCCGCCGGGTGGCCGAGCGGTACCCCGACGTGGAGTTCGAGGACCGGATCGTCGACAACCTCACCATGCAGCTCGTGCAGCGGCCGGAGGAGTACGACGTGCTCGTCCTACCCAACCTGTACGGAGACATCGTCTCGGACCTCTGCGCCGGGCTGATCGGCGGCCTGGGCGTGGCGCCGGGGGGAAACATCGGCGACGAGGCCGCCGTGTTCGAAGCCACCCACGGGAGCGCCCCCAAGTACAAGGGGATGAACAAGGTCAACCCCATGGCCATGATGCTCTCCGGCGTGCTGATGCTTCGGCATCTCGAGGAGACCGAGGCGGCCGACCGGCTGGAGGCCGCCATCGCCGGCGTCATCGCCGAAGGCAGGTCGGTGACATACGACATGAAGCCGACCCGGGACGACCCCACGGCCGTCGGCACGTCCCAGGTGGCGGATGCGGTGATCGAGAAGCTGAACGCCTAGCGAGGCAAGGAGAGCGGCATGCGTGCGACCGTCGTGGGAAGCGGGTTCGTGGGGCAGACCACCGCGATGCGGTTGGTCCAGAAGGCGTTGGCCGAAGTGGTCCTGATGGACATCGTGGAAGGACTGCCCCAGGGTTTGGCCCTCGACATCAGGGAGTCCTCGCCGATCGAGGGCTTCGAGCCCAACGTGACCGGCACGAACGACTACGCAGAAACCGCAGGCTCCGACGTCGTGGTGGTGACGGCCGGGTTCCCCCGACAGCCCGGCATGAGCCGGATGGACCTGCTCGGCAAGAACGCCGGCATCGTCCGCGAGGTCGTGGAGAAGGTGACCCCGGGGTCGCCGAACGCCATCATCATCGTGGTCACGAACCCGCTCGACGAGATGACCTACCTCGCCTCGGAGGTCTCGGGGTTCCCGAAGGAACGGGTGGTGGGGATGGCCGGCGTGCTCGACTCGGCCCGCCTCCGGTATTTCATCGCCGAGGAGCTCGGAGTATCGCCGCTCGATGTGGGGGCCATGACCCTCGGCTCCCACGGCGAGTCCATGGTGCCGCTGCCTCGTCACGCCACGGTGGCCGGCAAGCCCTTGGCCGAGCTGGCGGACGACGCCACGTTGGAGCGGCTGTACCAGCGCACCCGCGACGCGGGAGCCGAGATCGTGGCCCTGCTCAAGAAGGGGAGCGCCTACTACGCGCCGTCGGCGGCGATCGGCCGGATGGTCGAGGCCATCGTCCGAAACACGGAGGAGCTGCTCCCGGTGTGCGCGTGGTGCACAGGCCAGTACGGGATCACCGACGTGTACGTGGGCGTGCCGGTCCGCCTGTCGCCCTCGGGCGTCGGGGAGATCGTCGAGCTCGACCTGAACGGGGAAGAGCTTGAGGCGCTTCGTGCCGCCGCCGAGGGCATCCGCGCCAAGTGCGCGGATCTCGCCAAGCTCTAGCCCTCCGGGGGGTTGGAAGCAACCGCGATACGATGACCCCCACCGTGGCAGGATTCTTCAGGCTCGTCGCGCGACACACGCGCAACTTCTTCACCAACTGGCGCGTGTACGACGCACCGTTCGCCACGAAGCTCGGTCTCACGGCCCGCAACCGGACCCGCGCGCTGTTCTCGAAGGCCCAGTGTTGCGGCCACCCCGGGCAACCCGGCTGCTGAGAGCTCCTCCCGGGCCCCGGTCGGGGCCCCCAGGAGCACGGGCCGAGCTGAGGGCCTTACCGCTTCGTTCGCTTCGAGGGCAGGATCTTGGCCGCGCCTCCGCTCGGCGAGAAGATCGTCTCGTGGCCGTCCGCCCAACGCACCCGGTACCGGACCGCCACCTCCCCCTTGATGACCTCCAGGATCTCGCCCTCGCGGGTCGGCTGGCCCACGGACTCGGACTCGACCACGATCCTGTCTCCGCTCTTCCCGCCCATCGTGAACCTCCATCGTGAGCGCTCGCACCGCCGGTGGAGCGCGGCCGTCAACCGAACCTTACCCGGACCGGCCCCGTCCCCGCACGGCCTTCGCCACGGCCTCGGCCATCTCCATCGTGGAGGCCGTCCCGCCCAGATCCCGGGTTCGGATCTCCCCGGCCTCGAGCACCCGGTCCACGGCCCCCTCCACGGCACGCGCAGGGTCGGACTCCCCGAGGTGACGAAGCATCATGGCCCCCGACAGGATCATGGCCACCGGGTTGGCCACCCCTCGGCCGGCGATGTCGGGGGCGCTCCCGTGGATCGGCTCGAACACCGCGTACTCCCAGCCCAGGTTGGCCCCCGCGGCCACGCCCAGCCCACCGACCAGGCCGGCGCACAGGTCCGACAGGATGTCGCCATACAGGTTCGGCAGCAGGAGCACGTCGAAGTCCTGGGGTGAGCGCGTGAGGCGCATCGAGAGCTGGTCGATCTGCATGTCGCGGGACTCGACGTCCGGGTTCGCCCCGGACTCCTCCACGAAGATCTCCAGGAACAGCCCGTCCGAGAACCACATGATGTTTGCCTTGTGGCCGAGGGTCACCGACCGCCGCCGGTTGGACCGGGCGAAGTCGAAGGCGAACCGCACGATGCGCCGGGCCCCAGTCACGGAGATGGGCTTCACCGTGACGCCGGCGTCCTCCCGGAGCTCATGCCCGAGCCGGCGGAGCTCGTCCCGAAGGGCCGCCGTTGACGCCGATCCGCGCTCGAACTCGATCCCGGCATACAGGTCCTCGGTGTTCTCCCGGATCACCACGAGGTCCACGCCGGGGAACCTGGTGGGGACGCCGGGGAGCGATCGGGATGGGCGGACCGCGGCGAACAGGTCGAGCTCATGCCGGAGGGCCACGTTCACGCTCCGGAACCCTGGGCCAACCGGCGTGGTCAAAGGCCCCTTCAGCGCCACCCGGGACCGACGGATCGACTCCAGGACCCGGCCCGGGAGGGTGGCCCCCTCGCGCTCCAGGGCGGCCGCCCCGGCCTCCTCGACGATCCACTCGAGCCCGACCCCGGTGGCTTCGAGCACGTGCCGGGTGGCCTCGGAGACCTCGGGGCCGATGCCGTCGCCCGGGATCAGCGTCACGACGTGGGCCACGGGCGCACCTTACCGAACGATCCGCCGGGGCCTGCCGCTCGTACACTCATCGACCACTGAGTTTGGAGTGCGCATGCGTCGGTTCGTTTCGTTCGTCCTGGTGGCCGTCCTGGCCATGTTGGTGGCCGGCCCGGCCGAGGCCGCCACCGTGGACATCTCCATCGTCAGCACAACCGTCGGATTCGACCCCAAGGCGGCGACCGGGGCCTTCGGAGACACGTTCCGGTGGACGAACGACGACGCCCTCAACCACACGACCACGCAGGACTCGCCCCTTGCCCTGTGGGACTCCGGGACCATGGGCGCCGGTGACACCTTCTCCACCACGGTCAACTCCGCAGGCTCCTATCCCTACCACTGCGCTATCCACCCCGCCTCGATGACGGGGGTCGTGAGGATCCCCCTCCGGGTCGCTCCGGCGTCGGGGCCGCTCGGCGAGGCGTTCAAGGTCCTCGTGGCGGCCGTGGGCGCATCCGACGGGTTCGTCTACGACGTGCAGCGCAGGAAGGGAAACGGCGACTGGGCCATCTGGAAGCGGGGCATCATCACCAGGTCGGCCACCTTCAGGCCGTCGTCTTCGGGGAGGTGGTCGTTCCGCTCGCGGCTGCGTGAGACGGGCGGCGGGAAGAGCGGATGGTCGCCGCCCAGGTCGATCTCGGTGTCATAGGGTCGTCAGAAGCGTCGAATCCGCCCAAACCGCTTTTCTGCTCCGGTCAGGGATGGATGAGCATTTGCACCGGCCCTCACCCGAGGGGTAGGTTCGGCACGAACCAACCTCACCATGATGGGTTCCCGAGGCCCGCCAGCGGGTAAGGATCGACCGAGTCGTAGCAGGCACACGGAGGGAGAGGGAGCCGCAGATGAGAAGGCGAAACCGATCGGCCGCGTTCGTTGCGATCCTGACGGCCCTCGGATCCTGGCTTCTCGGGATGCCAACGGCGGCAGCGGCGGCACCGGGCAATGACGACATCGCGAACGCCACAGTGATCACGGCCCTGCCGTTCACGGATTCGCTAGACACGACCGATGCGACGACCGCCCCGGATGACCCCCAGTGCGAAGGCAATGCCCACACGGTCTGGTACTCGTTCACTCCCGCCACCGATGTTTCGATCGCCCCGAACACCTTCGGGAGCGACTACGACACCACGCTGTCCGCATACACCGGCTCCCCGGGAGCGCTCACTCAGATCGCGTGCAACGACGACTTCTTGGGCCTGCAGTCTCGGATCCGCTTCGATGCGGCCGCCGGCACCACGTACTTCATCATGGTGGGGAGCTTCCGCGGGACGGAGGGCGGCCACCTCGTGCTGTCCGTCGGTGTGACCCCTGCCACGCTCAGGCCGGCCACGGCTTCGCTCTCATTCGAAGATTCCTTCGTCGACGAAGGGACGTGCGCGTTCGACATCGCCGGGTCTTTCGAGGTCAGAGTGAGGTTCATCGTCTTCTTCGACGAGAGGGGCG
>JBOGVG010000081.1:0-40367 GCA_050692435.1 Actinomycetota bacterium | reverse complement strand
GCCTCGGTCACAGCCGAGGCCGCGCGCCGCGACGCCTCTTCGACGTCCGCACGTCGCATCGAACCGAACTCCTTCGTCATCTCCGGCCTCCCTGGTGCTCGAGCTCTCGCATCGCGCGGAGCTTCCGGCGCCCTTCATACGCATCCGCCCGCGCCGCCGCCTCGCTGCATCCCAGGGCTCGGGCCACCTCGGCGTAGGGGAGGTCGAGCACGTACCGATGGATCACCGCTGCCCGCTGCATCGGCGGGAGGTCCCGCACGGCCCGCCAAAGCTCCGGGTCGTCGCCGTCGAAGGCGACCGGAGCAGGCCGGTCCGGGATCCGCTCCATCGGCACCGGGCGTCTGGCTCGGGCCCGACCCTGGTCGATGGCCTTGCGCGTCGCGATCGTGAGGATCCAGGCCCGAAGGTTCGACCGGTCGTGGAGCCTCGGGTACGCGCGGAGCGCGGCCAGGAACGTCTCCTGGAAGCAATCGTCGACGTCGTTCGGCCCCACGGAGGCCAGCAGGAACCGGTACACGCAGACCCGCTGCTCCTCCAGAAACGTGGCGAACGGCGGCAGGCTCATCGATCCCTGGAACGCCGGGAGTCCCCGAAACGTGAGACGCCGCTCACACCGGGGGCCACGGGTAGGGGCGCCCCGGGCCGGGCTCGGGGAACCGCCTCGCCTGGATCAGCCGGTCCAGCCGGCGCTGCAATGCGTCCACCTCCCGCGGCGAGAGGAGCCCAGCCAGCTCGGTCCGGACCGGCCCGGCGAGCTTCGATGCCATCCCCCGGAGGTCGCCGAGCAGCGGGGCCGGAACCACCTCCCCGGCGAAGCCCCAGATCACCGTGCGGAGCTTGGGGGCCTCGCCGAAGCAGACGCCGTGGTCCACCACGAACACGGTCCCGTCGGCCCCGAGCAGGCAATGGCCGGACTTGCGGTCGGCGTTGTTCACCACCGCGTCGAACAGGGCGATCCTTCGGAACTCGTCGGGCATCCGCTCGGCCAAGGTGAAGTAGTGCTCGTCCGGATCGAACCGCATGAACAGCTGGAGCGAGCCCGGGCCCTCGGGGCCGTCGCGGAGGATCGTCGGAGGAACCCGGGGCCACCCCATCGCTCGCGCGGTCACGTAGGCGGCGACCTCACGCCGGCACAGGGTCCCGGGGGGGAAGTCCCACAGGGGCGCTTCCCCGGCTCGAGGCTTGTACACGCCGAGAGCCTCGTCGCCGTCCTTCGTCACCCTCGCCAGGAACGTGTAGTTGGACGCCCGGGGCAGCAGGCCGAGGACCTCCACCTCGCCCTGTTCGAGGAGCTGCACGACCTCCTCGTCCGGAGGCGTCACCGCCTGGCCGGGCCCCGATGGCCGTTCATCGCTGGACACGTGTGTCCCTCCGGGTCGATGGGGTTGCCGCAGAACTCGCACACCGGCCTGCCCGCCGCCGCCACCGCGGCGCCCTGCCGGGACAGGGCCAGCATCTGCTCCCGGGTGGCCCACACCCGGACCCGCTCGGGATCGGGGACCTCCTCGGCCTCCGGGGCTTCTTCGTCCTCCTCCTCCGGCTCGGGGACCACCTCCTCCAACTCGAGCAGCATGCGGTCGTGCTCCTCCTCGTAGCCGATGGAAAGACGACCCACCCGCCACAAAGCCTCGAACGGCTCCTCCAGCTGTAGCTCGTCTTCCGGTGGCCCCTCCCCGGTCTCCTTGCCCACCCGGGACAGGATGTCCAGGATCGAAGCCGAAAGCAGTTCGACCTGCTGCTTCTCGACCATGACCGTCACGAGGTCGGCGCCGCTCCTCGCCTGGAGGTAGAACGTGCGCTGGCCGGGCTCGCCCACGGCGCCGGCGCTGATCCGGTCGACGCGATGGAGCTCCATCGATCTATCCTCGCACCTTCCGGCGGGACGCCACACCGGATGGCTTCTTCGGCACGAGGCTGGAGAGGTCGCCGGTATCGTTCACCTTGAGGACATGCGGCACGCCGTCGCTCAACGCCACGACCGACACCGACGCCGTGTCGACGGCGAGGCGCTGGAACAGGTCGGGGTGGATGCCGGCGAAGTGAGCCAGGGCCAAGCGGATGGGATCCGCGTGGGAGCACACGGCCACCACGGCCTTCGGATGAGCGGCGGCGATCCGTTCCAGCTCGCGCACCGCGCGATCCTGGACCTCCCGAAGGCTCTCGCCGCCCGGGAATCGTGCCCTGGACGGGACGACGTGCACGTCCTTCCACAGGCTGGTCCGGGCGAGCTGGCGTACCCTTCGCCCGGTCCACGATCCGTATCGAACCTCCCCGAGCTCCGGGCGAACCCGCACCCGGAGGCCTCGGGCGGCGGCCAGGAAGGCCACGGTCTCGCGGCACCGCTCGAGCGGGCTGGAGTACACGAAGTCGATGGGCAGGCCGGCCAGCCGCTCGGCCACGCGCTGCGCCTGCTCCCTTCCCCGGTCGGTGAGGTGGACGCCGGGCGTCCACCCGGCGATCACGCCGCTGTCGCTGGAGAGGGTCGCACCGTGCCGGATGAGCAGGAGGACGGCCATCGAGGCAGGATAGCGCCACGGGTGCCCCCGCCCGGACGAGAGTTCGAGGGCGAGGATCTGGCGACGTTCGCGGACGCCCGATGGAAGGGAGGACCCCGATGGCCCGATGGACGCTGAGGGACGTGGTGCAGGGCAAACCCCTGGGCCATCCCAGCCATCCGATGTTCGTGCACTTCCCGGTGGCCTTCTACGTCGGTGCCCTCGGCCTCGACGTGCTCTCTCGCCTGGGACGGTTCCCCGCCGCGCCGCTCGCGGCCACCTGGCTGCTGATCGGCGCGTTCGCCGGCACCGTGTTCGCCGTCACTACCGGCCTCGTGGATTGGTGGGGGATGGTGCCCGGCTCGAAGAAACGA
This sequence comes from Actinomycetota bacterium, assembly GCA_050692435.1. Classification (GTDB taxonomy): domain Bacteria; phylum Actinomycetota; class UBA4738; order UBA4738; family HRBIN12; genus AC-69. The sequence continues at coordinate 37,498 of JBOGVG010000081.1, read as the reverse complement.
AGGTGGGCCACCAGACACATGCTGCTCCAGCTCACGACGTTCGCCATCTTCCTGGCGGACTTCGCCGTGCGGTGGCCGGACCGTCACCGGGCCGAGGCCGATCCCCTCTGGATCGTCCTCGAGGCCGTGGGCGTGGCCGTCCTCGTCGTGGCGCAGTGGTTCGGGGGGGTGCTCGTGTACGGGATGGGAATGCGGGTGTCGACGGCGGAGCACCGGGAGCCGGATGGCACCTAGGTTCCCGGTTCCGCCGGCAGGCGGACCAGGAACGTCGTGCCCCGGCCGAGCTCGCTGGTCACGCCGACCGACCCGCCGTGGTTCTCCACCACGTGCTTCACGATGGAAAGGCCGAGGCCGGTGCCGCCGGTCTCGCGGGACCGAGCCCGGTCCACTCGGTAGAAGCGCTCGAAGATCCGGGGGAGGTCGCGCGTGGGGATGCCCACCCCCGTGTCCGTCACCGTGAGGACCACCTCGCCGTCCCCGGCGTCGAGGCTGACGTGCACCCGTCCTCCGGGCTTCGTGTAACGGATGGCGTTGTCCACCAGGTTGCGGATCAGGAGCGAGAGGTCGCGGGCCGACCCCCGAACCCTCGGAGCGGGCCCGGCCCGGATCGACAGCTTGACCCCGGCCTCGGCCGCCTCCTCCTCGACGCGCTCGCCTTCCTCGTGAAGCACCGCGTCGAGCGAGACCCGTTCGTCGAGGTTGCTCCCCGTCTCCAGGCGGGACAGGTCGAGCAGGTCGGATACGATCCGCGACAGGCGAACCGCCTCCCGGTCGAGCTGGTCGGCGAACCGGGGGATCACCAACGGATCGTCGGCGGCGGCCGTTCGGATCGTCTCCGCCGTGGCCCGGATCGACGCCGCCGGGGTCTTGAGCTCGTGCGAGGCGTTGGCCACGAAGTCCCTCCGGATGTGCTCCATGCGCTTGGACTCGGTCACGTCGCGGACCACCAGGAGTACGGAGCCGTCCTCGCCCACCGGGATGGTGGCCCCCCGGAGCCAGCGGCTCGGCGCGCCCGTCTCGACCTCCACGGCCTGGCCTCGGCGCTCGGCGGCCGTTCGGCGGACGGCGTCCTGGAGGGCCAGGGGTAGCACCCCGGCCAGGACGGTCGGTTCGGTTCCGAGGTGCCGGCGGCTGGCGGCGTTGGCCAGGCGGACCCTCCCGTCCGAGCCCACCAGCACGATGCCCTCTTCCATCGACGACAGCACCGCGTCCATGGACCGGCGCACCTCGTCGAGGCCCCGGACCTGCTCCCGGAGGTCCTGGGCCGAACGGTCGAGGGCGCTCGAAGTACGGCGCGCCTTGAGCGAGGCCCGGCGCTCGTACGCGGCGACGGCCAAGCCGGCCAGGGCAATCACGAGCGCGACGACGAGCGGGACCCCCTCCATCGACGCCAGTGTAGAAGCGCGGCCCCCGTTTCATGCCCGCTTCCCGTCCGTTCACCCTTCCCGGCTCGTTCAGGGTCCGTTCACGTTCGAGCCAGGGCCCGGCCACCGCGTCTCCATAGCATCCCGTTCAGATGAGAGGGCGAGGAGGACGCATGGGTGGGAGGAAGAAGTTGGCCATCGTGGCCGCTTTCGCCGCGCTGGCGCTGGTGGGGGCGGCCTGTGCCGACGACGAGGGGAACCAGGGAACCGATGGAGGCGAGCCCGGCCTCTCCGGCACGATCGTGATCTCCGGCTCGTCGACCGTCGAGCCGGTCTCGGCGCTCGTGGCCGAGCTGTTCAACGAGATCAATCCCGACGTGGGGATCAGCGTCGACGGGCCCGGCACCGGCGACGGGTTCGAGCTGTTCTGCAGCGGGGAGACCGATATCAGCGACGCCTCGCGGCCGATCGAGCAGGAGGAGATCGACGCCTGCACTCAGAACGGGATCCAGTTCGTCGAGCTCGAGGTGGCCTTCGACGGGATCGCGGTCATGACGAACCCCGAGAACGCCTCCCTCGCGTGCCTGAACAGCGGGGACCTGTACGCCCTGTTCGGCCCAGAGTCCGAGGGGTTCGGGACGTGGAGCGACGCGAACGCGCTCGCCCGGGAGGTCGGGGGAACCGGCAACTTCCCGTCGACACCGCTCGACATCACGGCGCCGGGTGAGGAGTCCGGGACGTACGACGCCTTCATCGAGCTCTCAGGTATCCCCGACATCGGCATCGAACGGGGCCTCTCGGATCCGAAGGCCGAGGCCCTCCGGAAGGACTACCAGGCCTCGCCGAACGACAACGTCATCATCCAGGCCATTCAGGGCTCGCCCAGCTCCCTGGGGTTCGTGGGCTTCGCCTTCGCCCAGGAGGCCGGCGAGGGCGTGCGGGTGCTGGAGATCGACGGCGGGGACGGCTGCGTGGCCCCGTCAACCGGGTCCATCGCCGACGGCTCCTACCCCCTGTCGCGGTCGCTGTACATCTACGTCAACCAGGCGAAGATCGCGGAGAGCCCGGCCCTGAAGGCTTACGTCGACTACTACTTGTCCGACGACGGCCTCACCGCCGCGGTGAGCGAGGTCGGGTACATCCCGCTTCCGGCGGACCGGGTCGAAGCGTCCCGGGCGGCCTGGGAGACCGCGGCCGCGTAGCGGACCACCGCGAGGAAGGACCGGCCCCCCCAGGGCGGGCCGGCCCTTCCTCGCGTGGCGCAGAGTGAGGGTAAGGTAGCGGACCGATGGCCGGCAGGGTCGCGAGCAAGGGGCTGACGTTGGAGCTGATGCGTGGCAGCGCCAACCGCCGCCGCAAGGAACGCCTGGTGCGAGGGGCCTTCTACGGCTCGGCCTTCCTGTCCCTCGTCGTGAGCGTCGCGATCGTGCTCGCCTTGGTGGGCGAGGCGATCGCGTGGCTCACGAAGGTCGACCTCGGCATGCTGTGGGCGGACGGGTGGTTCCCGCGGAGGGACGAGTTCGACATCCTCACCCTGTTCCTGGGGACCATCCTGATCGCCGGCATCGCGATGTTGGTCGCGGCGCCTCTCGGGCTGGGAGCGGCCATGTACCTGTCCGAGTTCGCAACGCCGCGGACCCGCCGGCTCCTCAAGCCGATCCTCGAGACGCTCGCGGGCATCCCAAGCGTCGTGCTCGGCTACTTCGCGCTTACGGTGATCCAGCCCGAGGTGGTGAAGTCCATCTTCGGCGGCACGGGCTCGTTCTCCCTTCTGTCCGCCGGGATCGGCGTGGGGATCCTCACGATCCCCCTCGTTGCTTCGGTCGCCGAGGACGCGATGTTCGCGGTCCCGAACTCACTCCGGGAGGCCGCCTACGGGATCGGCGCCCGGCCCCGAACCGTCGCGATCAGGGTGGTGTTCCCGGCCGCCGTGTCGGGGATCGTGGCGTCGTTGATCCTCGGCCTGTCCCGCGCGACCGGCGAGACGATGGTGGTGGCCATCGCCGCCGGTGCCACCGGTGGTGCCCTGCGGACCGTCAACCCGCTCGACGGCGGACAGACCATGACGGGCGCCATCTCGTCGCTGGCGATCGGGTCCGACCAGGTCCAGGGCTCGACCCTCGCCTTCCCCTCGTTGTACTTCGTGGGTCTGCTCCTGTTCGTCCTGACCTTCCTGCTGAACGTGGTGAGCGAACGGTTCGTGCGGCGCGTGCGGAAGACGTACTGATGGCGAGCGTCGTCGCGACCGACCAGGTCCGGGCCGGCGTCGAGCTGGCGCTCCGGGGTCGCAAGGCGGACGTCCGGGGACAGCTGTTCCGGATGCTCCTCGTGCTCACGCTCCTCCTCTCAATGCTGGTCCTGGTGGTGCTGCTCGCGACGACCCTGGTCCAAGCGTGGCCCGTGCTGACCGAGCGCGGCCTGGACTTCGTGACCAGCAATACCTCGAGCCTGGCCAGCCGGGCGGGGGTCCGGCAGGGCGTCGTGGGCTCGTTCATCCTGATCGCGTTCGTCCTCGTCGTCGCGCTTCCACTCGGCATCGGGGCGGCGGTCTATCTGCAGGAGTACGCCCGCGACACGCGGCTGAACCGGCTGCTGATCGCGAACATCCGCAACCTGGCCGGGGTTCCCTCGGTCGTCTACGGCATCCTGGGACTGGTCGTGTTCGTCCAGGCGCTGCGGCCGATCACCGGGAACGCAGCGTCGGGCAGGAGCTACATCGCCGGCGGCCTCACCCTGTCGGTGCTGGTGATGCCGATCCTGATCCTGATCGTGATGGAGGCCTTACGGGCCGTCCCCAAGAGCGTCCGGGAGGCCGCGTACGGCGTCGGCGCCACACGGTGGGAGGTGGTGCGGAGCCACGTGCTTCCGTACGCCGCGCCGGGGATGTTCACCGGCGTGATCCTGTCGCTGGCCCGGGCGTTCGGTGAGACCGCGCCGTTGCTGCTGGTTGGCGCGGTCACGGGCTACCTGTCGACGCCCGGCGGCCGGACCCTCCTCGAGATCGTCCAGGGCCAGTACACCGCGCTGCCGACGCAGGTCTTCTCGTGGACCCGGCTCCCCGGGGAAGAGTGGAGGGCGAACGTGGCGGCCGCGATCGTGGTCCTCCTGGTGGCCATCCTGGCCGTGAACCTGGTGGCTATCCTGTTGAGGAACCGGTATGAGAGAACGTGGTGAGCACATGGATCTGACGGAGGTGGTCGGGCAGGAGTCCGTACCCGCCGAGGAGCACGGGCCGGTCAAGGTGGAGTACCGACGCCCGACGGTGGGGCCGGCGGAGGGACGCGAGGTCGTGTTCGATGTCCGCGACGTGTCCGTGTTCTACGGCGACTTCCGAGCGGTGCGGAACGTGACCGTGCCGGTCTACAAGAACGAGATCACCGCCCTCATCGGTCCCTCGGGGTGCGGAAAGACCACGGTGATCCGGTGCCTCAACCGCATGAATGACCTCATCGAGGACGCGCGGGTGGAGGGGACGGTCCTGTATCACGGCGTGGACCTGTACGATCCCAAGGTCGACCCCGTCGAGGTTCGTCGGCGGATCGGCATGGTGTTCCAGAAGCCGAATCCCTTCCCCAAGTCGGTCTACGAGAACGTGGCCTTCGGGCCGAGGGTCGCCGGCTTCAAGGGAAACATGAACGACCTGGTGGAGGAATCGCTCCGCCGGGCGGCGCTGTGGGACGAGGTCAAGGACAAGCTGAAGGAGTCCGGGATGGCCCTGTCCGGCGGCCAGCAGCAGCGTCTGTGCATCGCCCGGGCCATCGCCACGCGGCCCGACGTCATCCTCATGGACGAGCCGTGCTCTGCCCTGGACCCTATCGCCACCGCCCGGATCGAGGATCTGATGCGGGAGCTGGTGGCCGACTACACCATCGTCATCGTCACCCACAACATGCAGCAGGCCGCCCGGGTCTCCGATCGCACGGCGTTCTTCACCGTGGAGGTGGACCCGGCGGGGCACCGGACCGGGATGATCGTCGAACATGACCTCACCGAGGTGATCTTCACGAACCCCAAGGACAAGCGAACGGAGGACTACGTAACGGGCAGGTTCGGCTGATGGCACGGGTCCACTTCCACGAGGAGCTCGAACAGCTCGAGCTGGACATCCTGGGCATGGGGGAGTTGTCCGAGCGCGCGGTGGGCCGGGCGGTAGGGGCCCTCATCGAGCACGACGACGCCGAGGCCGAGGGGGTCATCGCCGGGGACGACGAGATCGACGAGAAGTACATGAGCGTGGAGACCAGGACCCTTCAGGTCATGGCGCTCCAGACCCCCGTGGCCGGCGATCTCCGGCTGATCTCCGTGATCCTCCACGCGAACATCCATCTCGAGCGGATCGGCGACATGGCGGTCAACATCGCCAAGGTCTACCGATCGATCCACGACCTTCCCAGCAGCCGCATGATCCTCGGGCACATCCAGGAGATGAGCGACGTCGTTCGGCCCATGATCCGTACGGCCATGGAGGCGTTCCGCAAGCGCGACCTCAACCTGTGCCTCCGGCTGCCGGAGATGGACGACCCCGTCGATCGGCTGAACCTCGGGATGTACAAGGAGGTAGCGGCCCTGGCCGAGGACCCGAGCCTGCTGAACTGGGGGCTGCGGATGATCATGGTGGCCCGGCAGCTGGAGCGGGTCGGCGATCACTCGGTCGACATCGCCGAGCAGGTGGGGTTCCTGCTGACCGGCGAGTTTCGCGAGTTCACTGATGCCTCGCACCCCGTCAACATCGGCCCAGATGTCGGCTGACGCCGCTCGGATCCTGGTCGTCGAGGACGAGGAGGCCCTGGCCGATACTGTGCGGTACAACCTGGAACGTGAGGGCTACTCGGTCTCCATCGCCCCGGACGGCCGCCGGGCCCTGGAGCGGTTCCGGTCCGAGGCCCCGGCCCTGGTGATCCTGGACCTCATGCTGCCCGAGCTGTCGGGCCTCGACGTGTGCCGGGCCATCCGGGCGGAGTCGGACGTCCCCATCATCATGGTCACGGCGAAGGACGCCGAGGCGGACAAGGTGGCCGGCCTCGAGCTCGGCGCCGACGATTACGTCACCAAGCCGTTCAGCGTTCGCGAGCTGATCTCCCGGGTCAGGGCGAACCTTCGCCGGGTCCGCCGCCAGGCGGCACCGGCCGTGACCGAGGAGGAGGTCCTGGCCGTGGGACCGGTGCGGATGGACGTGTCTCGCCACGAGGTCACCGTCCGAGGGGAAGGGGCCACCTTCCCGCCGAAGGAGTTCGAGCTGCTGGAGGCGTTCCTCCGACGCAAGGGACGGCTCCTGACCCGGGACTTCCTCATCGAGGAGGTGTGGGGGCCGAGCTACTTCGGCGACACCAAGACTCTCGATGTCCACGTGAAACGGTTGCGCCGCAAGATCGAAGAGGATCCCCATCGTCCGGTCAACCTGGTGACGGTCCGGGGTCTCGGCTACAAGTTCGTGGACTGACCACCGGCATCCTCGCCGTCGCCGATCCACCAGCCCGCGTTCACGCGGCGTTCTTCCGGTCTCAACCTGCGGGGCGTACGGTGCCGGAGATGGACATCGCCGCGCATGCCGAGCGGTATGTTTCTCCCCCCACCCCAATCTCGCGGGGGCCGATCCGCGGCTGCCCGGAGTGCGGGTCCGACCGGTCCGTCGAGATCGATCTGTGCGACGTCTGCTTCGCCGAGCTCGGGGAGCGCGATGGGGCGAGCTCCGGGTCGCTGTTCTGGGACCTGGACTTCGCGGAGTACCGGTTCGAAGCGGGCTCCGTCTAGCCGGTCCCGTCCGTGGCCGGCGGCTGCGGTACGCTCCGCCCGACGTGATCACCTGTCGCATCTACCGGGACGGCGTCCTCGACGAAGAGAAGCCGTTCGAGCCCGCGGCTGTGGAAGCCGCGCTCAGCACGGGGGGACACGTGTGGCTGGACGCCGTCGAGCCCACCGATGACGAGCTTCGGACGATCCAGAACAGGTTCGAACTGCACCCGCTCTCGGTGGAGGACAGCAGCCGGTGGGGGCAGCGCTCGAAGGTGGAGCTGTACCCCGACTACGTCTTCCTGGTGGCCCACGGCCTCCGGCTCGACGACGACAAGCGGCTGATCGACAGCGAGGTCCACCTATTCGCCAGACAGGATTCCCACCTCATCACCGTCCGGCGGAAGCCCCTGTTCGACTTTCCCTCGGTGGTCCAGCGGGCCAAGGGCGAGCACGGCATGCCCCGCGAGGGCATCGGCTTCCTCCTGTACCTGCTGCTGGACGAGATCGTGGACGGGTACCTCGACGCGATCGACCGGCTGGAGGACCTGGGCGACGACATCGAGGAGCGCGCGAGTCGGGAGGACTCGAACCGGGCCGCGTCGGACGATCTGGCGGCGGAGATCTTCCGCGTCCGCCAGCTGGTCGTGCGGTTCCGCCGGCTCGCCGTCCCCATGCGAGAGGTCGTGGACCTGCTGATGGAGGCCCCCGGGATCGTCACCGATCCCCTCGCCCCGTACTACCGCGACGTGCTGGATCACGTGATCCGGGTCACCGAGCTGTCGGACAACGTGCGCGACCTCCTGACGTCGGCGCGGGAGCTCCAGCTCGCGCAGATCTCGAACCGCCTGAACGTGGTGATGAAGCAGCTCACCGCGTGGGCGGCCATCATCCTCATCCCCACCTTGATCGCCGGCGTCTACGGGATGAACTTCGAACACATGCCGGAGCTGTCGTGGAGGCTGGGGTACCCGCTGGCCCTGGCGATGATGGCGGGCGCGGCTTTCCTGCTGTACCTCGTGTTCAAAAAGCAGGATTGGTTGTAGCGGTGTGCCGGGCGCTCAAGGTCCTGTGCGTGACGCCCGATGTCGATGCGCTCGCGGCCCTGAAGCGCGCCGCAGTGACGGCGGAGTGGGAGCTCTCCCCCGGCGCGACCACGGAGCAGGAGGCACTGGCGCAGCTGAAGTCCGAACGGCCGCACGTCCTGATCGTGTTCGGCGACTTCGCCGGGCTCGTGGGCAAGGCCCGGGAGGCCTACCCGTTCATGCGGATCGTCGCGGACCGGGACCTCCCCGGGGCGACCGTGGTCGCGGCGTCGATGGAGGAGGTCCGGGACGCCATCAAGGGGCTGCCCCGCCCGGGCGGTCCGGTCCGCTGACGGCCTATCCGCTCAGGCAGACCAGGTGCCCCCAGCCGTGCCGATGGGCCATGCGGTCATGGCGAGCGCCATCCGCCAACGTGGCGTTCCGGTGGAGGTGGCCCTCAGTCACTCACCCCGCTCGTGGGCCCGCGGGTACGATGGGAGCGTGCCGAAGAGGGTCCTTCTCGCCGCCCCGCGCGGTTACTGCGCGGGGGTGGAGCGCGCCGTGGAGGCTGTCGAGCAGGCTCTGGTCAAGCACGGCGCGCCGGTGTACGTGCGAAAGCAGATCGTGCACAACCTCCACGTGGTCCGGGACCTCGAGGCCAAGGGAGCCATCTTCGTGGAGGAGGAGGCGGACGTGCCCGAGGGCGCCGTGGTCGTGCTCTCGGCCCACGGGGTGGCCCCCGAGGTCTACCGGAACGCGGGCGCCCGGCATCTCACCGTCCTCGACGCCACCTGCCCCCTGGTCACGAAGGTCCATCTGGAGGCGCGGCGGTTCGCCGGCCAGGGCCGGTGGATCGTCCTGATCGGCCACGCCGGCCACGAGGAGGTCGTGGGCACCACCGGCCAGGCGCCGATGCGGACCATCCTCGTCCAAAGCGTCGAGGACGCCCGGATGGTTGAGGTTCCCGACCCCGACGGTCTCTCCTATCTCACGCAGACCACGCTCGCCGTGGACGAGACGAACCAGATCATCCAGGTCCTTCGGGAGCGGTTCCCGAACATCCAGGCGCCGCCTCGTGAGGACATCTGCTACGCCACGCAGAACCGCCAGGACGCGGTGAAAGAGTTGGCCCGGCGTTCGGACGTGGTCCTCGTTATCGGCTCGGACAATTCCTCCAATTCCAACCGGCTGGCCGAGGTGGCCCGGGAGCAGGGAACCCCGGCCTATCTAGTGGACGACGAGACCGAGATTGATCCGGCCTGGGTGGAGGGCGCCGACGTGGTCGGCCTCACCTCGGGCGCGTCGGCGCCCGAGTGGCTGGTCGAGCGGATGCTCGCGTACCTGGCCGTCAGGGGGGCCATCGAGGTGGAGGAGGTCCGACTGACGGAGGAGCATCTCCGATTCTCCAACGTCAAGGTGTAGGGGTCCAGGCTCCGGGACCGGGCGAGGCGGAGCTAGTCCCAGGCGGAGAACTGGTCGCGGTCCTCGTCGGCGTCCTCGCCGAGCTCCGGGATCCCGACCAAGGTGGTAGTGGTCTGCACCCCGGGGATCGTTTGGATCTCCCCAAGGATCACCGGGGCGGCCTGCTCCCACGCGAACGGCACCTCGGCGAGCACGTCGTGGTCCCCGGCGACCACGGCGAGCCCGGACACCTCCTCCAGCTTGGCCAGGGCCTGGACCACGCCGGCAACCGCGCCCGCGATGGTCCTGATGTGCACGAAGCACGCGGGTCCCTCCCGGTGCATGGGCGTGGACGGCATGCCCGGTCCGCCCGCGTAGATCCCCAGCACGTCGAGGGGGACCACCGGCGCGGTGTAGGTCTGGATCACCCCGTCGATGGACTGGATCCGCCGGAGCACTGTGCGGGCGATGAACTCGAAGTCGGCCGCTTCCAGGGCCACCATCACGTCCCACAGGCCCACCACGGCCACCGAATGCCGGATGCCGTGCCGGCCCCGGAGCGCGATGACCACGTCCTCGATCTTCCCGGGGGCGGTCCGGAGATAGACGAACGCATCCACACCGGCAGGCTATGGGAGGGACAAGCCCGTCGCAAGGATGCGCTCAGCCCGCTTCGACGGCCGGCTGGGCCACCCGACAGAGCGCCTCGAGGTGCTCCGCGCCCTCCTCGGGGCCGATGGCGACGATCCGGTCGCCGGCCTGGAAGGTGAAGCTGGCCCGAGGCCGATACACCCAGCGGCGTCCCCGCTGGACGGCAAGCACGAACATGCCCGTCTCGGTCTCCAGCTCGAGCTCTCGGAGTGACCGGCCGTCCGCCCGGGACCCCGCCTCGACCAGCGTCTCGGACCCGGTCTCCTCGGTCTCCTCCAAAGCCATCTGGATGACGGGATGGAGCTCCTCCCCCTGCTCCACGTACCACGTCATGTCGCGGGCCGCGTCACAGATCGCCTCCCCGGCCGCGCCAAGGCGGAGCAACCCCCGAAGGTCGTCGGGGTTGCGGGCCTCGGGCGACGCCCGAAGGACCCAGGACTCCAGCTCGTCTTGGAGGATGTCGCTCCGGGCCTCCAGGGTGGCGACCTCCGCCGCCAGGGCTCGGTCGTTGAACAGCAGCGACGAGTACGCGAGCCCCACGGCGGCCTCGGAGGAGTTCTTCATCTCCACCAGGATGTCGACGGCCCGGTCCAGCTCCGAGAGGGGGGGCGCCTCCGGCTCCGGGGGCGGAGGAAGCGGGGGGGCGCCGGCCACCGCCCGGATGAGGTTCGCGCCCTCCTCGGGCCCCTGGTACAGCAGGACGTCGCCTTCTGAGACAACGCTCTCGGCTCCAGGATCGAACTCCCAGTCGTCGCCGCGGCGGATGGCGAGGACCCACATCCCGGTCTCGGTGGGGAGCATCAGGTCGCGGAGGGGGGCCCCAACGGCCTGCGATCCCTCACGGACCTTGACCCGGCCGCACACCTCGTCGGCGTGCCGGAGGTCCTTTCGGAGGGCATCGGGGATGCCGAGCTTGGCCGCCACCACCCGGGCGATGTCCGAGGCCGCGTCCCCGATCTTGTCGATGGCCGACGCGATCCAAAGGACGCTCTCGATCGCCTCGGCGTCCTCGGGGCTCCGGGCGGCGAGGGCCGCCGTGGTCCGCAGCCGGCGGAGGTAGCCCGCCATCCGCTCCTCGAGGCTCTCCACCTCATCGGCCAGGTCCTCCTCGTCGAAGAACACGGCCGCATAGGCCATGTCGATCAGCAGCTCGGAGGCGTCCTTGGCCTCGACCAGCAGTTCCTTGACGGTCTTCGGTTCGTCGTCATCCATCGATGGCTACCCCCAATACTCCCATAGCGAACAACAGCGCGACGATGCCGGCCAGGTCCATGACGCTCGTGATGATGGGGACGCTGTGGTCGTCGGGATCAAGGCCGAACCGGGAGGTCAGCACGGCCACGTAGTAGCCGGTCACGACGATCATCGGGAGCACGATGAGCCCGGCGAGCATCGTTCCCCCGACCATGGTCGCCGCGCCGGGGTGGGCCAGGCCGGTGAGATTCGATAGGCCGAGCCCGACCGTCCCGATCAGCGTGTAGATGGCCGCCGCGGACACGATCACCAGGCCGGCGTCCACCATCGCCGGGGCCTCGGGCACTCCCCGGGTGGTGATCACGCCGAGCTGGAGCTTGGACGAGAGGCGGGAAGACAGGATCCCTCCGAGGGCGCCGGCCTGCGAGACGAACGGCGGGATCAGGATGAGCAGGCCGGGGAGGGCACGCAGCCCCGGCTCCTTGGCCTGGAGCACCGCGCCGGCCACAATGTCGAGGAGCGGCGTGAGCAGGATCACCGCGGTCATCTCCACCACGATGCGCCGTACCGGCCGGAGGTCGGTCGCGACGACCCGGACCACGGCGTAGGCGCAGAGCGCAACGCAGACGCCCGCGGTCACCGCGTTCACGGCGTCGTTGCGGGTGAGGAAGGTGGCCAGGAACAGCGTGGGGAGCGTCGCCATGTCGCCCAGGGCCGTCACCATCGGCGTGGACACCGCGTCGAGGTCGTAGCCTCGCCGGTACGACAGCACGGACAGACCGATCGTGACGAGCAGGATGAACGCTGACCCGAGTGCCCCCCCGACCACCGAGATGGTCACCAGGTCCCAGATCGAGATGGAGCGCTCGCCGAACGCCGCGGTGGCCAGCTTGGCCAGGCCGGCCAGCCAGAAGGACGACGCGAACGTCGTGATCACCGCGACCTCGACGTTTTCGTACAGGACCCCGGTCCGCTTCAGGTTGGCCTCGAACAGGCCGGCGTGCGTGCTGGTCCCGAGCCGGGCGCCGATGGCCCCGAAGATGGTGCCCCGCATGCCCACCGCGGCGGGGATGAGGACGAGGAGGCCGGGGAGTCGGGTGAGGGTGCCGGTGATGTGGCCGAGCGTCAGCCCGGCGACGAACGACGCCGCCGTGCTGAGGGTGAGTGCGGCCAGGCCCTGGCGGAGCGTTCGCCGCTCAGCGCGCAGGTACGCCCAAAGGCGGCGTGCACGACGTGGGAACGCCATAACGCGACGGCCATCGCTCTCTTTCGCTCACGGGCCGAAAACGGTTGGGCCGGAAAGCCCGTGGCAGTATGGCCTCCGGCGGTCCGAGGAACAACCCTCAGACCCAGTCCCTGGTGAGGAACAGCCAGAAGGCCAGGCCGGCATAGGGGCCGTACCGCTTGAACCGCCGCTGGATCGAGGCGTCCTTCACGCTCGTTCGCCCGGTCGTCTTCGCGTACGTGGGGCGGGTCCAGGCGTCGAGGATCAACCGTGAGTACCGGCCCATCGTCAGCATGACATGGGCGGCCGCGTAGGGCCCGACCCCCGGGAGCGCGAGCAGCCGGGCCTCGAGCTCGTCGTCGGGGAGGTCCTGGAGCGTGGCGCGCCCCAGGACCTCCAGGTCCAGTCGGCCCTCCGCCGTCGCGCGGGCCAGGGAGACGAGATACGCGCCGCGGTACCCGGTCCGGGCCACGTCCCGATAGAACCCCTCACCGGCCTCCGCCATGGCTGCGGGGGTAGGGAAGGCGCGGCCGAGCGGGCCGGCCCTCGGCGCGCCGGGGGCCGGCCGGCCGAGATGCTCGACCATCGCATCCACCATGCGCCGGGTTGCCGACCACGCGCAGTTCGTCGTACAGATGGTCTTCACCACGTCCTCGAAGACGGTTGGGCTTCGGACCATCCGCCCGGCCCCCGTCACCACCCACGCCAGGTCGGGGTCACGTTCGGCGAGGGTGTAGAACGGCGACAGGTCCGCGTCGAGCCGGAGGACGTTTCGAACGGCCAAGAGCAGGCGGTCCGAACCCCTCGCCCCCGGCGACGGCCCGCGGACGGCGACCATCCCGTAGCCGGGGCGGCCCTCCGAGATGCGAACGGTGCGAGGGCCGCTCCCGTCGAGGGGAAGGGTGACCTCCAACGCGCGGGCCTCCTCGTCCAGCCGCATGGGCGCCAGGTCCACGAAGCCGTGCGAGTTCAGCGTCCGCCACAGGTCGACGGGCTCGCCCCCCGCTCCGAGGAGCCGGAACTCAAGCGGTCGAGCCACGGGTGCTCTGCCGGGCCCGCCAGGCCCGAACCTTGTTGCGGTTCCCACATGACTGCATGGAGCACCACCTGCCGGATTGGTTCTTCGAACGGTCGTAGAACACCGAGGTGCAGGTCTCGTCGGCACACCGCTTGAGGTGCGCCCACGACCCGTCGAGCTGGGCGAGGAAGGCAACGGCCAGGATCCGGCCCAGGGCGCCGGCGACCCCGGTCGCCATGGGCTCGATCCGAGGCGGTTCATCCGGTTCGAACCGGAGCTCCAGCCGGGCGGCGCGAGCGCCCTCCTCGATGACCGCGGCATCCTCGGAGGAGAACGGTGCATCCGCGTTGTCCGGAACCTTCCTATGAAGCGATCGGTGCAGCACGAACGCCGCCTCGAGCTCGTCGGGGCCGGCGGGCTCGTCGGACCGAAGGAGGCCTCGCTCCACGAAGAACTCGCGGAGCGACCGGTGCGAGGGAGGCAGGCTCGTCTCGTCGTCGCCCTCGTGGTCGTGGAGGGACAGGAAGCTCCTGACGAGCTCCACGTCCCCCGGTGCTGGGGGGCTGTGATCGACGTCTCGCCTCCGCTCCGCGGTGCTCATCTCACGTTCCCTCTTGTTCTGGCGTTCTAGGACTTGATCTGCTGGGGCCAATCCGGATGGTACACCACCGTTCTGCCTTGACTAGTTACTACAACCGATGTACTCTTCATACCGGTTACTAACAATACACCGGTTACGAGTGGACCAGGAGGTGAGCGAATGCTCCCGATCCTCGCACCGGAGATGGCCCTGCTGGCCGGCGCCGTCGAAGGGAGGTGAGCGCGATGGACTGGCTCGGGTACCTCTTGAGCGCCGGCCTCGTGGCCCTCCTGTGGCTCGCGGCGGCGACGTGTGGCCACGACTCCCGCGACGCCCGGAGCTGGCGGTCGGATGCCCCGGATGTGACGGAGCAGCTCCGCTAGCATCGGGGCGTGATCGAGTTCACGGCCTGGGCTACGGACATCCTCCAGCGGACGCACGAGGCGGCTCGGCGGTTCAACCCCGCGGCAACCGTCCGAGTCTCCCGGGCCGGTGACGGTGTGGAGTTCGCCCTCACCGACGAACCGCGGGACGGGGACCGGCTGGTGCGAGGCGACGGGTTCGACCTCTTCGTGGAGGACGGCCTCGACGGGATCGTGGACGTGGTCGAACCCCACGACCGGCTGATCCTTCGGCCGCCCGGGTCCCAGGAGCGGAGCGTGCGTCCGGGCTGATCCACCCAAGCACGACGGCTACACTTCCACGCATGACGGTGGACAAGGCTTCGGGCCAGCACCGGGGACACGCTCACGGCGGCGGCCCGATCATGCTGATCGGCGGGGCCGAGGACAAACGGCGCGACAAGGCCATCCTGTCGCGGTTCGCCCAGTTCGCGGGGGGCGTCGGCGCCAGCGTCGTGGTGATCTCCACGGCTTCATCGCTGGGCGACGTCGCCACGGAGATGTATCGGGAGCTGCTCGCGGGGTTGGACGTCGGCCGGGTCAAGGGGCTGCGGCCGGAGGACCGGGAGCAGGCGAACGACCCGGAGGTCGCAGCGGCCCTCGCCGACGCCACGGGGATCTTCCTGACGGGCGGCAACCAGCTCCGGCTCTCGGCCGCGGTGGGCGGAACCCGGCTGGGGACGGCACTGTTCCTTGCCCACGACCGCGGCGCGGTGATCGCGGGAACCTCCGCCGGAGCGAGCGCCCTGGCCTCGCACATGATGGCCTTCGGGAGGCCCGGGCCGACGCCGAAGAACCGGATGGCCCAGCTCTCGGCCGGCCTCGGGTTGCTCGACCACATCGTGATCGACCAGCACTTCGAGCAGCGGGGCCGCATCGGCCGGCTGCTATCGGTCGTCGCGCACTCGCCCTCGCTCCTTGGCGTGGGTCTCGACGAGGACACCGCGGCGATCGTATACGCCGATCAGACCATCGAGGTCATCGGGCGCGGCGCCGTGACGATCGTGGATGGCTCGCATGCGCGCACCGACGCCCACCAGGGCAAGGGCCATCGCCCGCTCATGATGTCGGGTGTGGTGCTGCACTCGCTGCCGTCGGGCTACTGGTTCGACCTCCGGGCCCGGAAGCTGCTGCCCGGAGGGGTCCGGGGGCAGGAACGGGAGGCATCGGAATGAGGGCCACCCGGCCGCGGCCCGAGGACGACGAGGATCGCCCGAAGCGCGAACCGACCCCCAAGCGGCCATCGGCCAAGGCGGACCTGAAGGTCCTGGAGGCCCGGGTGTTCCGGGGTCCGAACTACTGGTCCTACGAACCGTGCGTCCGGCTCCTCGTCGATCTGGGGTCACTGGAGCACTGGCCCTCCAACATGCTCAAGGGATTCAACGACCGGCTCCTCGATCTTCTGCCGGGCCTGCGGGAGCACACATGCTCGCTGGGGAAGCCCGGCGGGTTCGTGGAGCGCCTTCGGGAGGGCACGTGGCTGGGGCACGTGACCGAGCACATCGCGCTGGAGCTCCAGCGCGAGTCGGGGTCCCACGTGTACCGGGGAAAGACGCGCAGCGCGGGCCCGCCCGGCCGGTACAACGTGATCTTCGGCTACTGGGAGGAGCGAGTGGGCCTGGCCGCAGGCGAGCTCGCCGTCCGAGTGGCCAACCACCTGGTCAGGCCGGAGCCGGGGTTCGACTTCCGAATGGAGCTGGAGCAACTCATCCGCCTCGCGGAGCGGCGAGCGTTCGGCCCCTCCACACAGGCCCTCATCGACGAGGCCGCGAGCCGCGACATCCCATGGATCCGGCTGGACGAAGCCTCGCTCGTGCAGCTGGGGTGGGGCCGGTACCAGCAACGGATCCGTGCCACCATGACTTCCAAGACTTCGTCGCTCGCCGTGGACATCGCGAGTGACAAGGAGACGACCCGGCGGCTCCTGTCGGCGGCAGGCTTGCCGGTCCCCCGGGGCGACGTGGCCCGCACGGATGACGAGGCCGTGGCGGCGGCCAAGCGCATCGGGTTCCCCGTGGTCACGAAGCCGCTCGACGGGAACCACGGCCGAGGGGTCTCACTTGACCTCCGGACCGAGCGCGACGTGCGCAGCGGGTTCAAGCGAGCGGTCAAGGAGGCCCGACGGGGCGACGTCGTGGTGGAGAGCCACGTCACCGGCAACGACTACCGGGTCCTGGTGATCGGAGGGCACATGGTGGCCGTGGCGGAGCGCGTGCCGGCTCACGTGACCGGAGACGGCGCGCACACCATCGGTGACCTCGTCGAGATGACGAACGCCGATCCTCGGCGCGGGATCGGCCACGAGAAGATCCTGACGAAGATCAAGGTCGACGAGGCGGCCATCGAGCTGCTGAAGAAACAGGGCTTCACGGTCGACGACATCCCGACGGAAGGGGCCTTCGTCAAGCTCGTGGCCACCGGCAACCTGTCCACCGGAGGCATCTCCATCGACCGGACATGGGACGCCCACGAGGACAACGTGGAGATCGCCGAGGAGGCCGCCCGCGTGGTGGGCCTGGACGTGGCAGGCATCGACTTCCTGGCCCCCGACATCACGCAGCCGGTGCGCGAGACCGGCGGCGCCATCGTGGAGGTGAACGCGGCCCCGGGGTTCCGGATGCATACGCATCCCACCGAGGGCGAGGCCCAGTACGTGGCCAAGCACGTGATCGACGGGCTGTTCCCGCCTGGGACGCCGGCCAGGATCCCCACCGTCGCGGTGACCGGCACGAACGGGAAGACCACCACCGTGCGGATGATCGCCCACATCTTTCGGGGCATGGGTCGCAAGGTCGGCCTGACCTCGACCGACGGCATCTACATCGACGAGCGGCTGGTGAAGCGGGTCGACGCGAGCGGCCCGAAGTCAGCGCAGATGGTGCTCCAAAACCCGCGGGTGGACTTCGCCGTGTTCGAGGTGGCCCGGGGAGGCATCCTGCGCGAGGGGCTCGGGTACGGGGAGAACGACGTGGCCGTGGTGCTGAACGTTGCCGGCGACCACCTCGGCCTGAAAGGGATCGACACCATCGAGCAGCTCGCCCAGGTGAAGCAGGTGGTCGTGGAGGCCGTGCCGAAGACCGGATGGGCCGTGCTGAACGCCGACGACCCGCTGGTTCTCGAGATGCGCAAGTCCTGCTCGGGCTCGGTGATCCTGTTCTCGATGCGCGAGAACGAGTTCGTGGACCGATGGGTCCGCCGAGGCCGAAAGGCGGTGGTCCTGGACAAGGGGCCGCTCGGCGAGATGATCGTGATCAAGGAGGGCCGCCGGATCATGCCGGTGGCCTGGGTCCACACGTTGCCCGCCACGTTCGAGGGCCGGGCCAGGATGAACGTCCAGAACGCCCTGGCCGCCGCGGCCGCCGCCCACGCCGCGGGAGCGCACCTCCACGACATCCGCCAGGGGCTGCGGACCTTCACCACGAGCATCTACCAGGCCCCGGGGCGGCTGAACCTGATCGACATGGACGGTGTGAGGGTGCTGATCGACTACGCGCACAACCCGCACGCGCTGCGGAGCCTGGGGGAGTTCGTGGAGCGCATGACCGGCGAGCACCCAGGCGGGCGGCCGGGGGAGGTGTCGTGGACAGCGAACCTCCGGCTGGCGGTGGTGGCGACGGCCGGCGACCGGCGGGACGACGACATGCGAGAGATGGGCAGGGTGGCCGCCCGGTTCTTCGACGACGTCATCATCCGCGAGGACCGCAACACGAGGGGACGCAAGCGCGGTGAGACGGCGGCCCTGATCCTGGAAGGCGTTCGGGAGGCCATGCGCGAGGGGGCCCGGGCCGGAAGCGTCGAGATCGCGCTGGAGGAGATCGAGGCCACCCGGCGGGCTCTGGACCGGAGCCGGCCCGGCGACCTCGTCGTACTCTGCGTGGACTATGCGACGGAGGTCTTCAAGGAGGTTGAGGCCCGTCGGTCCCTGGCCGCTCCGAAGGTGCTCCAGGCGCCCGAGGGCGACGGGCAGTTCATCGCCGTGGGCGGCGATCCCGACTTCATCCGGCTGGCACCCGAGACCGGGCTGTAGTCGGTCGAGTGCCTCAAAGCTGGGAGATCGGGTTGCTACGACGCCCTGAAGAGGTCATGTCCACGAAGTCTTTCGACACACGCTGACCGTCAGCCGGGCGGGAGTTGGCCGGGCGGCAGTGAATCATGTACGCGGAATGAGACCGATCGAATGTCGTTCGCGACCTGGGCGACGACGCGATACCCGCCGCTATGCGGAAATGTGATCTCGGTGTTCACGGCTAGAGCGCTCCTCAGATCCGCACCTTGGGCCGCCCCGGGGGGCCGACCGGATTCCATTTCGCCCTCCACCCGGACAACCTCCTTGCCATCCTCCGATTCGATCTTGACTGAGAGCGGATATCGACGGTTAGTCTCGGTCCAGCCGACCAGGATGGTGAGGGCTATCCCGACGTGGGAGATGGGCGGGGGTTGGCTTTCGGGGCGTGCACCCCGCCAGTGCTCCGTCCAACCGCCACCGCTTACATAGAGCAGGCCATTCAGGGCCTCGGCGTGATTGGCCAAGAGAAGCGTCTCGATCGTCGGCATGTCAGCTCACTCCTTCGTCTTGACCGACACCGTCCGACAGTGTATACTTCGTTTACCGCTGGTGTCAAGACTCACCCTGGGGAAGCCGATCTATATGAGAATTGAGGCTTGGCAGTGGGACGAAGGGAACCTCTGGAAGGCGGAGGCTCATGGCTATGCACCGAGGACAGTCGAAGAGGTCACGGGCGGAAAACCTAAGTTCCGCGCGAACATCAGGGGCCGCGCTGCGACGCATCAGATGATTGGCCCGGCCGACGATGGTCGTATGTGGACATTCTGCTTGCTTGAGATTCAGGAAGGACTTTGGCGGGCAGTTACCGGCTGGCCGTCGACCGGGAAGGAAGAGACGTGGTACAACTCTCCCGCGGAGGGGGAACGAGCATATGAACGAGACTGAGAAGAAGCTTGCCGAGGAGCTTGAGCGGACTCGCGACGACGAGGGCGAATGGAGCCAAGAGCCCGTCGAGGTCGACGTACAGCAGACCCCGCGGACTCAGGTTCTTTCCTTCCGGCTGCCCCTCGACGAACTGGAGCAGGTAACGACCGCCGCCAAGGCCTCAGGCGAAACTTTGTCCGAGTTCGTCCGAAATGCAATCGAACTCCGGTTGAGCCACTCGATCTCGCCGTCGATTGCGCTCAGCCACATGCTGAAGACCTTTACGGTCTATGCGGCTCCCCGCTCAAGCGGCTGGAACGAACCGCCTGCCTATGCCTCCCTAATCGGCGAGAAAAAAGTCACGAAGGCAAGCTAGGCATCCCACGGGCCGTAAGTGTCAAGCTGCGGCTTCCGCGAGGGTGGGCCACGCCCGCTCCTCTGAGTAGTGCTCGCGGTGCCGCAGGCATCCGTGCAGGATGCCCACCCACCGGTTGGCGAGGGACCGCAAAGCACGCCTGTGGGTGTCACCTCTGGCACGGTGCACGTCGTAGTAGCGCCGCGCACCGGGTGAGCACGAGAGCGAACAGAAGGCCCACATCTCCAGGGCGTCGGCGAGTCGCCGGTTCCGTGCGAACCGGGCCAAGGCAACTTTCGATCGGCCAGAGGCCTTCGTGATCGGTGAAGTCCCCGCGTAGTTCTTGCGAGCTTTAGGATCGGCGTAGCGGGCCGGGTCATCCCCGAACTCCGCCAGGACCCGGGCGCCGAGGACCGAGCCAAGTCCGGGAAGACTGCGAAGGATCTCGGCGTCCGGGTGTCCTTCAAAACTCGCTTCGAGCTCGCGGGCGAGAGCTTCGATCTGAGCCGTCATCTCGGCCACAATGCGAACGGTGGAGCGTACGACGTCGCCGTAGGCCTTGGACAACACCTCCGGCGCCTCGAGCTGGGAGCTTGCAAGCGTCTGCTTGATCTCCTCGGCTCGCTCGGTGAAGCGCCGGCGACGCCCTCCTCGCTTGAGAGCAGCGGCGATGCGGGCTGTGCTGAGCGAGCGACCCTGCGTTGGCGTGGGTGCTGCTGCCAGCACGGCCAGGGCGTCCACCGAGGCCAGATCGGTCCCGAAGGCCTCGAGGGCCGCCGGGTAGAACTCCCGCAGGGCGTTCCGAAGCTGGTTCAGGTGTCGCTGTCGGGACCAGATCAGGCCCTGGTGGGCCCGAGCGAGCACCTTCACCGCTTCAGCCAGCTCGCTGTCCCCGGCCACCTCCCGGTGCAGGTGGCGATCGGTCCGCACGAGGTCGGCAAGGACCTTCGCGTCACCGGGGTCGGACTTGGCCCCCGAAGTGCGGTGGCGGTCTCGGTAACGGTCGACGGAGAGTGGGTTGACGGCGTGCACCGCGTAGCCCGAGGCGACGAGGGAGCCCACCAGCAGCCCCCGGTCGAGCTCGATGCCGACCGCCACGTCTGAAGGGTCCTCGGCGTGTGCCGACACGATCTCATGGAGCCGGGCGACCCCTTCGACCCCTTCGGGCACCCGGCCTTTGGCGAGCACCTTCCCATCGGCGTCCATCACGCACACGTCGTGATGGGTCTCCGACCAGTCGACTCCGACGAAGATCACGCGCCCCCCTTCCCCTCCACGAGTTCGAGCCCGGAGGAGTACGCGGCGCCCTAATGGATCAGTGCTCCGTTGGCACGACATCCCACCAGCCGTCGGCTCCTCGCCTGCCGGCGGGGGCACGATCTAGCTTCAGGGCTTGGAAGCCCGCGCCCTTTCGGTGCTCACCCGCCGGTGGCCCGGAGAGCAGTCTCTTCGGTTCGCTGCTCGGAAGCCATTAGGCCCGTCTAGGGTGCGTTGGGGGAATACGCAGGCCGAAGATTCGTCTGAATCGCACAGCTCGAGCGCGCCTTTTACTAAGCCCGACGACGAACTCAGGTGGTGCTCTTCCTGCCCCTCGGCGCACTACCGGAGGTCGTTCCTTCCTTAGTCGGAGCGAGCAGCTTCGACGCCGTCGACACGCGACGCCCGGACCGCGCGGACCAGCCGGCGGACGTCCCCGGGGCCCAGGCGCCTCGCTCCTCGCGCCTGGAGCCAGGCGAAGATCTCCGGGCGTTGGCCCAGCGCCGTGACGGCCACCACGTCGCCGCGCTTGGCTTGCTCGACCATCAACGCCAAGGCGTGGACCTCGTCGGGGAAGACCGGCACCTCGGTCGCCCCTCCGTCGACGGCTCCGGCTCGGAGGCGCTCCACGATGTCCTGGGGGTCGCGGCCCCGCAGGTATCGCGACAGCTCCGCCACGGCCACGTGGTCGGCGCCTCGCGCGGCCCGGTAGGCGAAAGCGTGGATGATGTCGCCCCGCCGGTCACCGGCGGTGCAGAACGCGAGCCACACCTCTCGACCCTTGCGGCGCAGGCCGTGGCAGAGCTCGGTGAGCCCCATCATCCCGGCCTCGTTGTGCGCGTAGTCGATCACCACCACCCGGCCGTCGAGCGTGAACAGGTTGGCCCGCCCGGGGTTCCGCTCCGGATCCAGGACGAACGTGCGAAGGCCGCGAACGACCGCCTGCTGCGGCAGCCCGATCGCGAGCGCCGCGGCCGCCGCAGCCATGGCATTCTGAACGTTGTGGCCGGAAACCCCGGCGATCGTGACCGGGACATCCTCCACCCGCACCAGGGGGCGCGCACCGGAGCCCTCCAGAATCGTCATCCGTCCGTCGAGGATGGTCATGGCCCGGCCAAGCTCGGCCAGGACCGCGCGGATCGCCGGGTGATCGGGGTCGAGCGAGAACAGCCAGACCCTCCCGCTCGATCCCCTCCGCATCGACAACACGCGCGGGTCGTCGGCGTTCAGGACGTCCCACCCACCGGGCCGCGTGATCCGCGTGATCGTGGCCTTCACTTCGGCCAACTGGTCCAGGGTGTGGATGCCCTGCAGGTCGAGGTGGTCGGCCGACACGTTCGTCACGACGGCGACGTCGTTGTGCAACACGCCGATGCCCCGAAGGAGGATCCCGCCCCGCGCCGTCTCCAAGACGGCGACGTCGGGATCCTGGGCCAGGGCCATCCCGGCGCCGCCGAACCCGGAGTAGTCGCCCGCCTCCACCAGCCGGTCGTCCACGTACACGCCATCGGTGGACGAGAAGGCAACGGAACGGCCCGCGGCCCGAACCAGGTGCGCCAGGAGGCGGACCGTCGTGGTCTTGCCGTTCGTGCCCGTCACCGAGATCACCGGGATGTCCGGGTCGGCGACGGAGGGCTCGGGACCGGGCTCCGCGGCATCGACGCGTTTCGCGGCCTCGTCGACTAGCCGGCGGGGGGAGCGCCGGGAGGAGAGAAGCGCGTCCATCAGCGCGGCAATCTCCCGGCCCAATGCCTCGGCCGAGCCGCGGCGGCGCCAGGGGAACGCCACGACGGTCTGGTCGGGCTCCGACCCGGTCCGGCCGCGCACGGCCAGCCGGACGTGCGAGGCCTGGGCCACCCGCCGCGTCAGTTGGGAGGCGAGCCGGACCACGAACCGCCTCCGTTCCTCGCTCCCGGCGCGGCCGGGGCTCCCGCCGCTGGGAAGCGCCAGTGCGGCGGCGACCGACGCGGCCCGGGAATCCTTGGCTCCCAGCCAGCCTGGGACGGCAAGCGTCACCTTGACCGCCGGACGGGTGAAGTAGAGGTTCGGGCCCTCCAGCACCCGAAGCTCCACCAGCCGGACGGGCTCGGCCATGGGCGGAGCATAGGTCAGGGCCGGTGGCCGGCGTGATGCCGCCAGAGCGTCAGGGCTCGTCGCCGGCGTGATACCGCCAGAACTCCGGGACGAGCGCGGCCAGCACGACCGCCCCGACGACGCACAGCAACCCGCCTGACACCACCGAGACGGCGGGCGTGAAGGCCGCCGCCACGAGGCCGGCCTCCAGGTCCCCCAGGCGAGGCCCCCCCGTCACCACGAGGATGTGGATGCCGGAGAGCCTGCCCCTGAGCGAATCGGGCACCGAGAGCTGGAGGATGGTGCTTCGGAACACGGCGGAGATCACGTCGGCGGCGCCGGCCGCGGCCAGGAACACTAGCGCCAGCCAAAGTCGGTCGCCCACCAGCCCGAAGGCCGCGATGCCCGCCCCCCACAGGGCCACCGCCCACACCACCGCCCGGCCCTGGTGCCGGATTCGGCCCACCCACCCCGCGGTCAGCGCCCCCGCCAGCGCGCCCACCGCGGGCGCGGAGAACAGCAGCCCGACGACCGCGTCTCCGCCGTGGAACTGCGAGGCCGCGAGGAAGGGGAACAAGGCCCGCGGCATCCCGAAGACCATGGCGATGATGTCGATGACGAACGTCGATCGCAGAACCCGGCGGCCCTTCAGGTAGGCGAACCCCTCTCGCACGGCGGCCCATCCGGTCGCCGCCCCCTCGCGCCGCTCCGGCGGCATCGGGCCGATCGAAAGCGCCGCGGCCAGCATGGCGCCGTACGTGAGGAGATCGATGCCGTACGCCCAGGGCAGGCCGAGCCGGGCGATCACGATGCCGGCCACCGCCGGCCCGACCAGCGCCGTCGCGTTCCAGATGACCTGGTTCAGGGCGAGGGCGGCGGGGAGCAGGTCCCGGCCCACCAGGCGCGGGGTCATGGCCGAGCGGGTCGGTCCGTCAATGGCCGAGACGGCGGCGATCAGCGCAACCGCT
Organism: Actinomycetota bacterium; assembly: GCA_050692435.1. GTDB lineage: Bacteria > Actinomycetota > UBA4738 > UBA4738 > HRBIN12 > AC-69. The sequence goes on along the minus strand of JBOGVG010000081.1, from coordinate 13,326 downwards.
CCGTAGATCAGGCCCACGGGCGGCCGCCCGTGGAGCGCCCCGGCGAAGAGGAGGCCGGAGGCGGCCATGTAGCCGAACTGGGCCCCCACGAGCAGCGTCCGCCGGTCCCGCGAATCGAGGATCGTGCTGCCGAGAAGGGTTCCGGCCGCGAGCGCGACCAGCCCCACGAGCCCGATGACGCCCACTGCGGCCGCCGACTCGGTCAGCCGCCGGACCTGGATGAACGTCGCGACGAGCGTGAACTGGTAGCCGGCCTCCGAGACCAGCAGGCCGGCCCAGATCACCCGGAAGTCGCGGGAGCGCCGGAGCGGCGTGACGTCGACGGCGAGCCGCCGGAGAGCCGATACGCGCCGAGGCGGTCCGGCTCGCCCTTCGCCCTCACCCGACGCCATACGCCGACGTTAGCAAGCCGGTACGATGCTACGACCGACGGAAGGCCGGTTCACGGGGGGAGGGGAAGCCTTGGGCTGCCTGGTGTTCGTCTTCGGGCTCCTCACGCCGCGGTTCGTGATGCTGATCCTTTGGCTGTTCACCGACTACCTGGCCCGAGCCTTCGGAGACTGGTTCTGGCCGACGCTGGGGTTCTTCTTGCTGCCGACGACTACCCTTACCTACGCGATCGCGCAGAACGCGTTCGACGGCGTGACAGGGTGGGGATTGGTCATCCTGATCATCGGGATCGCGGTCGACTTCGGGTTCCTCGGCGGGGGCGGCCGCGCCGCCGGCCGGCGTCGCCGCGCCGGGTATTGACCGCCGCGAGAGCCATCCGAACCGGCACGCTCGCTCCCGCCTCGGGGGTATCGTTACCTCGACGCGGCCCCGATGGCCTCGTCCAGGACGTCCATGCCCTCGTCCAGCAGGCCTTCGTCGATCGTGAGCGGTGGCAGGAGCCGAATTACGTTGTCATAGGTCCCCGCCTTCAGGATCACCACCCCGTTCTTCAGGCAGTGCTGGACGATTCCGGCACCGGTCGGCCCGTCGATTGGCTCCTTCGTCCCCCGGTCCGCCACCAGCTCGACGGCGGTCATCATCCCCCGGCCCCGGACGTCGCCGATCAGCCGGTGCCGGGACCGCATGTCGTTCAGCCTGGCCATGATGCGCTCGCCGAGCTGCCGGGACCGCTCGAGCAGCCCTTCCCGCTCCATCTTGTCCAGCACGGCGAGGGCGGCCGCGGCGGCCACCGGGTTGCCGCCGTACGTGCCGCCCAGGCCGCCCACGTGCACCGACTCCATGAGGTCGGCCCGGCCGGTCACCGCCGAGATGGGCAGGCCGCCGCCAAGGGACTTGGCCGTGATGACGATGTCCGGGACCACTCTCTCGTCCTCGATGGCGAACCACCGGCCGGCTCGGCCCATGCCGCTTTGGATCTCGTCGGCGATGAACACGATGCCGTGCTCCCGGCAAACGTCGGCCAGGCCCTTCAGGAACCCGGGGGCCGGGACCACGAACCCTCCCTCGCCCTGGATGGGCTCGACGATCACCGCGGCGATGTTCTCCTCGCCGATGTGCTTGTGCATCTCGTCCTTCGCGTACGCGAGGGCCTCCTCGGCACAGCGATCCGGGGCGGTCGGCCAGCGGTATGGGTACGCGAACGGCAGGCGGTACACCTCCGGGGCGAACGGACCCATGCCCTGCTTGTACGGCATGACTTTCGCCGTCAGCGACATCGCGAGGAGGGTCCGGCCGTGGAAGGCGTGGTCGAACGTCACGATGGCCTGCCGCTTCGTCGCGTACCGGGCGATCTTCACGGCATTCTCCACGCCCTCGGCCCCGGAGTTGGCGAACATCGTCCGCTTCTCGAAGTCGCCGGGGGCGAGCGCGTTCAGGCGCTCGGCGAGCTCGATGTACGGCTCGCTCGCCGTGACGTGGAAGCAGGTATGGGTGTCGAGCTCGAGCTGCTTCTGGGCCGCAGCTATCACCTCCGGCGCGGTGTGGCCCACGTTCAACACGGCGATGCCCGTCGCGAAGTCGATCAGCCGGTTGCCATCGACGTCCTCGATGATCGCCCCCGACGCACGGGCGGTGACGATGGCGTGGACGTTCGCGACGCCCCGGGGGATCGCGGCATTCCGGCGCTCGAACCACTCGCGCGATCTCGGGCCGGGGATCTCGGTGACCACCTTGCGCTCCTGCGGGATGTCCACGTTCCGTCCTCTCGTGGCTGCTCCATCGGTCGTGCGTGGGGCCGGGGTTAGGGCGGGACGGCGGGCTGGGCCTCGCCGACCACGTGGGTCACCGGCAAGCCGAAGGCCGCCTCCACCCGATGGGGGAGGTCGAGCTTCAGCCATCGGGAGATGCCCGGCGGCAGCGTCGACACGATGATCTCGTCGAACCCCTGCACCCTCAGGGCGTCCTCGACGGCCAGAACGGGATTGGCGTCGCCCACCTCGCCGGTCGCATCCGCGCCCTCCTCCCGGAACCGGGCCAGGGCCCGGTCCAGGCGGCCCTGGGCCACGGCCCGGATCTCGCCCTCGGTCCAGGCGTGGTTGGTAGGGGGCGTGACCGGGACGACGATGTGAAAGCTGCACGGCCCCTCGTAGGCCAGCTCGCGCACCCTCGCCACGAGATGCTCCCCGCCCAGGGTCTGGTTCGCCACAACCAGGTAGCGCTGCATCCCATCACCTCCGCGGGGTCGGGCCTCCCCGTCTCCGTCCCCATCCTCGCGACGCCCGGCCCGTCCCCATCCTCGCGACGCCCGGCCCGTCCCCATCCTAGGCGGCCACCGTCTGCCGGGAAAGGGACCGGGGCGGGAGGCCGAGTGGTCCGGTAAGCGGAAGTTTGGGCATACTTGGGGGGTCCAGCGAGCTTGACCCCGCCCGGGGTCCGTCGAAGGAGGGCTGCATGGCCACCGCATTGAAGACGTGGAAGCTGTTCATCGGGGGGCAGTGGGTGGACCCGGCCGCCGGCGAGACCGAGCACGATATCGACCCGGCCACGGGCGAACCGGTCGCCGACGTCGCGGTGGGGACCGAGGAGGACGTCGACCGGGCCGTGAAGGGCGCGAGGACGGCCTACGACGAGGTCTGGTTCGACACCCCGCCCAAGGAGCGGAGCGCGATGATGCTGAAGCTCGCCGATGCGATGGAGGCCGATGCCGACAACCTGGCCCGGCTCGAGTCGGAGGACGTCGGCAAGCCCATCGCGGTCTCGGCAGCGGACATACCGTTCATCGTGGACAACTTGCGGTTCTTCGCCGGCGCCGCCCGGAACATGGAGGGCAAGAACACCGGCGAGTACGAGCGCGGCTTCACCAGCTGGATCCGCCGGGAGCCGCTGGGGGTTACGGCAGGCATCTGCCCGTGGAACTACCCGCTGATGATGGCGATCTGGAAGGTCGCGCCGGCGCTCGCCGCGGGCAACGTCTCGATCCTCAAGCCGGCGGAGCTCACGCCGCAGACGACGCTCCGCCTGGCCGAGCTCTCGGCGGACATCTTCCCGCCTGGGGTGATCAACGTCATCACCGGGCGTGGCTCGGTGGTCGGCGCCGCCCTGACCCGTCATCCCGGCGTGAGCCTCGTGTCCATCACCGGCGACACGGCCACCGGCAAGCTCGTGGCCAAGGAGGCCGCCGACACGGTGAAGCGGATCCACCTGGAGCTCGGTGGCAAGGCGCCGGTCGTGGTATTCGACGATGCGGACGTCTCGAAGCTGGTCGAGATGCTGAAGTTCGCCGGGTACACGAACTCGGGGCAGGACTGCACGGCAGCCACCCGGATCGTGGCCGGCCCGACGATCTACGAGAACGTGCTGTCCGAGCTCGTTCCGGTCGTGGAGTCCATCGTGGTGGGCGACACGCAAAAGGAGGAGACCGAGATGGGGCCGCTCGTCTCGGACACCCAGCGTAAGAGCGTCGCCGGGTTCGTTGAGCGAGCCAGGGAGAAGGGCGCGAACGTGGTGACCGGCGGCGAGGCCATGGCCGGCGCCGGGTACTTCTACAAGCCGACCATCGTGGCGGACGTCGACCAGAAGGACGAGATCATCCAAAAGGAGGTGTTCGGGCCCGTCGTCACCATCCAGCGGTTCAAGGACGACGACCAAGCCATCGCCTGGGCCAACGACGTAGTGTACGGGCTCGCCTCATCGGTGTGGACCCGCGACATCGGCCGGGCGCTGAACGCCGCGCGCAAGCTCCAGTTCGGCGCGGTGTGGATCAACACCCACTTCGGGCTCACGTCCGAGATGCCCCACGGCGGCTACAAGCAGAGCGGGTACGGCAAGGACATGTCCATGTACTCGCTGGAGGACTACACGCAGATCAAGCACGTGATGGCTGCCATCGACTGAGATTTTCGGGGTGATGTGCTGATGGGCGCGAGACCGTTCCTGGTGAACGGCGACTGGCGAACGGGTCAGGGGACCTTCGAGGTGAAGAGCCCTTACGACGGCGCCGTGGTCGCCGAGGTCGGGGTCCCCACGGACGCAGACGTCGAGGAGGCTGCCAGCGTCGCCGCCGCGACCTTCGGCGAGAGCCGGTTCCTGCCGGTGCACGCCCGTGCCGACGCCCTCGACCACATCTCGCGGCGACTGGCCGAGAGCGTGGACGAGAACGCGGCCCTGATCGCCCGGGAGGGCGGCAAGCCGCTCAAGTGGGCCAAGGTGGAAGCGACGCGCGCCGTGTCGACGTTTCGGTGGGCGTCCGAGGTCCTGCGACACGGCGTGGACGAGGTGATGCGATTGGACACCGAGGCCTCCCTGGGGTCCCGGCTGGGCATCATCCGCCGGTTCCCGTTCGGGCCGGTCCTCGGCATCACGCCGTTCAACTTCCCTCTGAACCTGGTGGCCCACAAGGTCGCCCCCGCGCTGGCCGTCGGCGCGCCGATCGTGGTGAAGCCGGCCCGGGCCACACCTCTCGGAGCTCTCCGTCTGGCCGAGTTCTCGGCCGAGACGGAGCTGCCGAAAGGGACGTACCAGGTGCTTCCGGTCGCTTCGAGCGTGGCGGATCAGATGGTCCGGGACGCCCGGTATCGGAAGATCTCGTTCACGGGGTCCGCGGAGGTCGGCTGGTACCTGAAGGGGCTCGATCCCCGGAAACGGGTGACCTTGGAGCTCGGTGGCAACGCCGGCGTCATCGTGCACTCCGACGCCGACCTCGACCTGGCCGCGCAGCGCATCGCGTTCGGCGGGTACTACCAGGCAGGGCAGAGCTGCATCAGCGTGCAGAGGGTCCTGGTGCAGTCGGAGGTCCACGACGACTTCTGCGCCCGGTTGGTGAAGCAGGTCGAGAGCCTGAAGTACGGGGACCCCACGGACCCCTCGGTCGACGTGGGGCCGCTGATCGACGCTGGGTCGCTGGAGCGGATCGCGCAGTGGGTGGAAGAGGCGGTGGAGCAGGGGGCGGAGGTCCTGACCGGAGGCCGGCGCGACGACCCGTTCTACGTGCCCACGGTCCTGGCCAAGACGACGCCGGAGATGAAGGTCCGCTGCGAGGAGATCTTCGGGCCGGTCACGACGGTCGGCCCGTACCAGACCTTCGAGGAGGCCATCGCCGAGGTGAACAACTCGCGCTACGGCCTCCAGGCCGGGGTGTTCACCCGCGACATCGACCGCGCGTTCCAGGCCCATCGCGCGATCGAGGTCGGGGGCGTGATCGTGAACGACCAGTCGGCGTTCCGCGCGGACCAGATGCCGTACGGTGGGTCGAAGGACTCCGGGTTCGGTCGGGAGGGCCTGCGGTTCGCGATGGAGGAGATGACCGAACCGCGGATCATGGTCCTCTCCCACGTGCCCCTGTAGACGGGCGCTCGGGTGGGAACGCCCATCGCCGTCCTGGGGGCGGGCGCCATGGGGGGCGCCGCCGCCCGGCTGCTGGCGCGCCACGCGGCCCAGGTTGATCTGTTGGTCCTGGACGCCGACGAGGAACGGGCCCGGTCGGTCGTACGCGAGATCGGCGAGGGGGAAGGCCGGGGCTTCGACGCCACTTCGGGGGAGCTCGCCCTCATCCTGAGGGAGGTCAGGGCCGTCGCGGCATGCCTACCGTACCGGCTGAACCTCGCAGTGATGGAGGCGGCGCTGTCCGCCGGCTGTCACTACGCGGACCTGGGGGGGTTGTTCCACACCACGCTGAGGCAGCTCGAGCTCCACGACCGGTACCGGGCGTCGGGCCTGTCCGCCGTCCTGGGCATCGGATCGGCACCCGGCCTCACGAACGTCTTGGCAAGGCTGGGGGCCGACCGGCTCGATCGGGCCGTCTCGGTGGACCTCGTAGACGGGGCCATCGAGACGGGCGAGGCGGGCTTCGGCGTGCCGTACTCGGTGGACACGGTCCTGGACGAGTTCACCATGCCGGCGATCGTGTTCGAGGACGGCGTGATGAAAGAGGTGCCGGCGGGCTCGGGTGTGATCGAGTGGGACTTCCCCGAGCCGCTCGGGACGCTCCCGGCCATGTACACGCTGCATTCGGAGGCGGCCACGCTACCTTCGACCATCCCCGGCGTCCGGGACGTGCGGTGGCGCCTGGCCCTGCCCCGGGCGGTGCACGAGGGGTTCGCCTTCCTGGTGGAGGTGGGCCTGGCGGACTCCGAGCCGGTCACCACCCGAGGTGGGCCGGCCGTGCCCCGCGAGGTGCTCGCCGCCGTGCTGGAGAGGCTTCCGGAGCCGCAAGGACCGCCCCGGGACGTCGAGTTCCTCGACGTCCGGGTGGCCGGGGAGAAGGACGGGAAGCCCGAGACCCACCGGGCCCTGGCCGAGTTCCTGCCGACGAAGGAGGGGATCGGCGCCGGTGCGTTCGGGACGGCGCTTCCGATCACGATCGCCGTGCGGTGGATGGCCCAGGGCCGGGTCCCGCCCGGCGTGCACCCGCCGGAGACTGCCTTCGACGCCCAAGCGTTCGTGGCCGAATGCGAGCCGGAGGGCGTTCGGTTCCGAACGGGCCTTCTGCCGAAGGCGTAGCGACCTCACCTCCTGGCGGTCCGGGGCGCTACGCTTGAGGCGTGGACGCGAAGACGCTCGTGCTCATCCTCGTGCCGTTCGCGCTCCTGGCCGCCTCCATCGTCGTGTTCCTGACGTTCTCGAGGAGCCTCGGCGTCCGGTCCTTCGAGGAGGACGCCGAGCGGGAGCGGTTCCCCCGGCCCTGGTGGGGGAGCCCGCTCGTGTGGGTCGGAGCCTGCGCGGCGCTCGCCCTCCTGGGGCTGATGGTGGCGCCGAGGCTCTTCGGTGTGGTCTTCCTGCTCCTCCCGTTCATCTGGATCGGCCGGTTCCGCCGTCAGCAGCGACGATAGGGCCGTGAGCGAGGGGCATCCCGGCGCGCGGGCGGGGTTCGCCATCCGCGACCCGCTGCCCTGGCCGGACATGGTCGAGATCGTGCGGACGGCCGAGCAGACTGGGTACGAGGCCCTGTTCCTGCCGGAGAGCGTGGGGCGGGAGGCGTTCTCCACGCTCGCGGCGGTGGCCGGCCACACGGAGTCGCTCCGGCTGGCCACGGGGATCGTGACGACCGTGGCCAGGCGCGTATCCACCACGACCATGGCCGCGGCCACGGTCCACGAGCTTTCGGGCGGCCGGATGATCCTGGGCCTCGGGACCGGACCCGTCGGCCCCGGCGCACTGGACCGCCTCCGGCGGTTCGTGGAGGTCGCCAGGGCCGCGCTGGCGGGCGAGAGCGTCGAGACGCCGGAGGGCGAGCGGTTCCGTCTGGTGCTGCACCCCGGCCCGAGGCCCGTGTCGATCTGGATCGCGGCCCTGAACCCGAACGCGATGCGCCTGGCCGGCGAGATCGCGGACGGCGCGCTGCTGAACTGGTGCCCGCCCGAACGGGTCGGGTTCGCCCGCGCTCGCATCCGCGAGGGCGCCGAGGCCGCCGGGCGCGATCCCGCGTCGGTCGCGGTCGCGGTCTACGTCCGAGCCTGCGTGGGGCAGGAGCCGGAGCCGACGATGGCCGCCCTGCGGGGCTTGGCCGCGCAGTACGCGTCCTACCCCGCGTACCAGCGCCAGTTCGAGGCGGTGGGCCTGGGGGAGGAGGCCAGAACGGCCGCGGAAGCTCATGCCGCTGGGAGGCCGGAGGCGGTACCGGAGGCCCTGGTCAGGCGGGTGTGCGTGCTGGGGGACGCGCCCAAGGCCTTGGCCGGGCTGGACGCGTTCCGGGAGGCCGGCGCCGACCTGCCCATCGTCTACCCCGTCCCGATCAGGGACCCCCTGTCGTCGGTCTTGAGGACGCTGTTCGCTCTGGCGCCCCACCCGGCCGTGGAGTCCTGACCGACTTGCGGCCGCTGACGAGCGTCGTAGACTAGCGTTTGCACGGTACGCACGGTGGAAAAAGGGGAAATGCGATGACGTACACGATCTGTGAGCCCTGCATCGACATCAAGGACAAGGGGTGCGTGGACGAGTGCCCGGTCGACTGTATCTATGAGGGCCCCCGGATGCTGTACATCCACCCCGACGAGTGCGTGGACTGCGGGGCTTGCGAGCCGGTGTGCCCGGTGACGGCCATCTTCTACGAGGACGACGTCCCGGCCGAGTGGAAGCAGTTCACACCGATCAACGCCGAGTGGTTCGGCGATGCCGTGACCGGTCTGGGCTCACCGGGCGGCGCGGCGCAGGTTGGCCCGGCCGACAAGGACCACCCGGTCGTGGCGGGGTGGGCTCAGGCGGGTTAACAAGCGGCCCACGAAACCCGCCGACCGGGCCGGTTCAGGCTTCGGCGGCGGCCGGCACCTCGCCGTCGGGCAGCAGGCCCGGGAGGTGGCGGGACTCGGGCAGCTTCTCCATCGGCCAGCGCTCCCGCGACTTGGTCGAGAGCTTGGCCATGAGCTCGATGGCCGCGGGGTCCTCCGAGCCCGGTCGCCACTCAACGACGCGGTCGGCCACCGCCCGGTTCCACAGGTCCTGACCCTTGTCGGTGCGGATGACCGTGAGGGTCCATCCGTCGTTCTGGCCCAGGCCTCCAAAGGAGATGTCGGCGTGTTCAGCCGCGAAGTCGGGACAGAGCAGACACCCCGGCCTGGTGAACGCCTGGGCCTTCTTCAGCGAGTACGTGAGCTCCTCGCCGTCCTTCGTGTAAAACAGCAGCTTGCCCTTGACGTTCACGCGGACGATGTCTTTGAGCGCGAGGCCGAGCTCCTTCTGGGCGATCTCGACCATCAGGCCCTCGTACGTGAAGCTCTTCGAGCAGAGCAGCCCGAAGGTCCAGTTGATCTTCTTCGCCCACTTGTTCACGCGGCGCGCCGAGAGCGCGCCGGTCACGCTGGCCTGGCACGACATCCCCACCAGCGCCAACTTCGACAGGCCGAGCTCTGCCGCCTTGAGCATGGCGAGCGGGTTGGCCGAGTACGTGTAGCGGGACCCCGCGGTGGCCAGCACGCCCTCACGGTCGGTGACGACGGTCGGCTCGGCGTCCCAGGACCGCTCGTCGGAGAGCTGCGACGTGCAGACCCCGTCGATATCACCATTCTCCAGGCCCCACACGAGCAGGGCCGAGACCACACCGCCGTCCTGTCCTTGCATCAGGACCTCCGGGTCGGCCGCCCGAGCCAGGACGATGTCCTTGTACTGCCCGATGACCTCCTCCGGCTTGCGGACCTGGCCGAACAGGAGCTGATCGATGTCGGATTCCCATTCGCGGAACCGAGGGCAGGCCAGGGTGCAGAGCGAGCATCCCCGGTCGCCGTGGACGCACTTGTCGACCCCGTCCTCCTGCAACTGGACGGGCTCGTAGTTCTCGTATCCCAGGACGTGGAACGGGCAGGCCACGATGCATGCCGTGCAGCCGGTGCAGAGCCCCGTGAGAACGACCTCGTGGTAGAGGTCGAACCATTGCGTTCTGTCGGCGGGCGAGGGCATCGATCGGAAGCATATCGCGCCCCTTCCGCTTCGCTCACAAGCCACGACGGCCCCGCGTCCGTAGTACCGCGGCGAACCCGCCGGCGGGCGGCGCGGACCGGATCCACTCCGGTCGGGTCACGGCTAGGCTGTGGGCCCGTCCGCGGCCCGTGGTTCCGAGGGAGGACGCGATGAGATCAAGGGTGTTTGGCTTGCTCGGGCTGGTCCTCGCGACCGGGCTCGTCCTGGCCTCTTGCGGGGGGGACTCGAACGCCGGAGACGGTGGTGGCGGCGGTGGCGGTGGTGGCGAGGCCACCCTGATCACCCGGGACTTCGCCTTCGTGCCGGACACGCTCACGGCGGGGGCCGGGGAGCAGGTCCCCCTCACGATCACGAACGAGGACTCCGCGACCCACAGCTTCACCCTGGACGACGGGGGCGTGTCGAAGGACGTTCAGGGCGGGCAGACCGTCCAGGCCACCGTGCCGTTCCCCATGTCCGGGAGCGCGGGGTTCCACTGTCGGTTCCACCCGTCGATGACGGGGACGCTCGAGGTGGCCTGACGCGGAGGCTGGGGGCTAGATCGAGAACGAGTCGCCGCAGGCGCACTCGTGCTTGGCCTGCGGGTTGATCATCCTCAGGCCACCGCCGAGGAGGGCGTCGTTGAAGTCGAGGGTCGAGCCACCCACGATGGGGCCGCTCTTCGGGTCCACCAGGACCCGCACGCCGAAGGCCTCCACGACCTGGTCGCTCTGGGCCGGGCCGTCGGCGAAGGACAGCTCGTAGGAGAACCCGGAGCACCCTCCGGCCACCACCCGAACACGGAGGATCGGGTCGGGCCGGCCCTCCTTCTCCGCGAGCGCGCGGATCTTCCGGGCCGCATTCTCGGTGACGGTGAGGACGGTGGCGGTGTCGCTTTCCATGGGCGTTTCCAGGATACCTCGCCCGGCCGCTCAGACCGCCGCGAGCTTGGCGAACGCCCCTTTGACAGCCTCCGAGAGCGTGGGGTAGCCGTGGATGGCCTCGCCCACGACGGAAGCCGGGATCCGCCCCGCCATGACCGCGACCACCTCGTGGATCATGGCGTCTGCCTCCTCGCCCACGATGTGGCCCCCCAGAAGCGCGCCGGTCTGTGCGTCCGCCACCAGCTTGACCAGACCGTGGGTCCGTCCCTCGATCTCTGCGCGTTCACTGTCCTCGAACCGAACCTTCGCCGTTCGGACCTCGTGTCCCGCCTCCCGGGCCTGCCGCTCCGTGAGACCCACGCTCGCGACCTGGGGGTCGCAGAAGGTGATCCTGGGGACGACCCGGTAGTCGCGTGGGTGGGGCCTGCCCAGGATGTCATCCACGACGAGCTCGGCCTCGTATGTGCCGACGTGCGTGAACAGGAGCTCACCGGTGGCGTCGCCGGCCGCCCAGATGTGGTCGGCGGTGGTGCGGAGGGTCTCGGTCAGCACGGGCCTGTCCTGCCGATCCAGCTCCACCCCCCCGGCACCCAGGTCGTGGACGTCGAAGCAGGGACGGCGGCCCGCCGCCACCAGCAGCTCCCGCGCCTCGACGGGCTTCCCGTCAGAGAGTTCCAGCCGCCATCGCCGCCCGTGGTACTCGGCGCGCGCGATGGTGACGCCCGGCAGGAGCCGGATCCCCTCCTCCTCGAACGCCGGAACCAGAGAGGCCGCGGCGTCCTCGTCCTCGTTCGGCAGGATCTGGGGCAGCACCTCGATCGCGGTCACGTCCGCGCCGAACCGCGCGTAGATCTGGGCGAACTCGATCCCGATCGCGCCCGTCCCGATCACCGCGAGTGAGGCCGGCACCGCCTCCGGCTTCCAGATGGCCTCCCGATTCGTCCAGTACGGGCCGGTCTCGATGCCCTCGATGGGCGGGGTCCACGACTCGGTTCCGGTGGCCAGGACGATGCGGTCGGCGTCGATCTGCGTCCCGTCGGCCATCTCGACACGGTGCGGCCCCACCAGGCGGGCCTCGTCCATGAGGACGCTGATGCCGAGGCGCTGGAACGGCCTTGCGCCACCACCGGATTGGGACTCGATGATCCTCCGGGTCCGCTCCCGGACGGCCAGGAAGTCCACCGCGACTTCCGGAACCCGGACCCCGAACCGCCCGGCGTCCCGGGCCGTGTGAGCGATCTTGGCGCTTCGGAGCATGACCTTGGTCGGCACGCACCCGTAGTGGCTGCACTCGCCGCCCAACTTGTCTCGCTCGGCCAGCCCGACCTTGAAGCCCCCCTGCCTGCCCAGCCGGAAGGCGATCTCCGAGCCGGTTCCGCCGCCGCCGATCACGAAGACGTCGAACCGATCCACCCTGAGGATTGAACCATCCCCGAACCCCGGAACATCCGAACCTGACCGCTACCATGGGCGCAGGAATGAACCCTCAGGACCTCCGGGCCCGCCTGGCCACCACGCTCGACCCCGACCCGGTGCCGGAGCCCGGCCCCCGGGATCTCCTGGCCGCCGTTCTCCTCCCCATCGTCGAGGGGACCGAGCCGTCGGTCGTCTTCACGCGCCGGACCGATCACCTGTCCCGTCACGCTGGGGAGATCTCGTTCCCGGGAGGACTCCGCCACGCGAAGGATGCGACGCTGGAAGACACGGCGGTCCGAGAGACCGAGGAGGAGCTCGGCCTGGCGCGAGCTTCCGTGGACGTGCTCGGGGCACTCCCGCCGGTCCACACGTTCGTCTCCGGGATCCTGGTCGTGCCCTTCGTGGGGATGCTCGCGGTCCGGCCGGCGTTCACGCCCAATACGGATGAGATCGCGGAGGTGCTGGAGTACCCACTCGCCCGGCTGGCCGAGGCCGAGAGCGAGGTGGAGCTTCCCCGGGGCGACCACGTGTATCAGGGGTATGCCTACGAGATGGAGGACCACACGATCTGGGGAGCAACCGCTCGAATGTTGCACAGCCTGTTCGAGGCCCTGCCGAGGGAACTGGCGTGAGCCACACCAAACTCGAACCGTACGTGCCGAGCGATGCCGAGCTCCGGTCGATCCTCGGCGATGCCGAGACCATCGCCGTGGTGGGGATCTCGTCGAAGCCGCAGCGCGACTCCCACCAGGTGGCGAAGCACTTGCAGCGCAAGGGATACCGGATCGTTCCGGTGAACCCGAAGGAGAGTGTGGTGCTGGGGGAGAAGGCCTACCCGTCGCTGCTGGAGGTTCCCCGAAAGGTGCGGATCGACGTGGTCGACGTGTTCCGGAAGGCGGAGGACACCCCGCCCGTCGCGGAACAGGCCGTCTTGATCGGCGCGAAGGTCCTGTGGCTCCAGGACAACATCGTGAGCGATGAGGCCAGGCGGATCGCGGAGGAGGGCGGCCTCACCGTCGTCATGGGTGTGTGCATCCGTCGGACGAGCAAGCGGCTGGAAGGAGAGGAGTAACAGTGAAGAATTGGGAGTACTTCGTTGCGCCCCTGCTCGAGCACAACCCGGGGGAGATCCTGAACACCTTCGGCGACGACGGCTGGGAGCTGGTGTCGGTGCTACAGATCGTCAACCCGGCGGGTGGGCAGTCCCTGGTCGCCTACTTCAAGCGCCCCCAGGCCTAACGCTTGTCGC
>JBOGVG010000080.1:0-10776 GCA_050692435.1 Actinomycetota bacterium | reverse complement strand
TCGACGCCACCCGGAGGGCCGGCTGCTCCGCCTACGACGTCTACAACCACATGCTGCTGCCCGCGTACTTCGACGACCCCGAGGTTGAGTACTGGGCGTTGCTGAACGACGTCGTGCTGTGGGACGTGGCGGTGGAGCGGACCGTGGAGGTCTCCGGCCCCAACGCCGACCGGCTCGTCGACATGCTGACGTGCCGCGACCTGTCGAAGTGCGCGGTCGGCCAGGGCAAGTACATGATCGTGACGGCCCCGGACGGAGGCATCGTGAACGACCCGGTCCTGCTGCGCGTGGGGGAGGACCGGTGGTGGATGCAGCTCGCCGACAGCGACGCCGGGTTGTACGCGCTCGGGGTGGCCTCTCAGACCGGGCTCGACGTGTCGGTCACGTACCCGCACGCCTACCCAATGCAAGTGCAGGGGGCGAAGGCAGCGAAGGTCGTGGAGAAGCTGGCCGGCCCGGGGATCTACGACCTCAAGTACTACTGGTGCGACTGGTTCGACATCGGAGACATCCCGGTGCTGATCAGCCGGACGGGCTGGACGGCGGTGCAGGGGTTCGAGATCAATCTGCTCGACCCGGCGCGTGGCGACGACCTGTGGAACCGGGTGATGGAGGCGGGGGAGGAGTTCGGCATCCGGCCCGCAGCGCCCATCGAGGCCCGCCGGATCGAGGCCGGGATCATGAACTACAACTCGGACATGACCCTCCAGAACAACCCGTTCGAGGTCATGGGGCTCGAGCACCTCGTGGAGGAGCAGCCCCAGAACTACATCGGCAAGGACGCCCTGGAGCGGATCCGCCGGGAAGGGGTGCGGCGCAAGCTTGTCGGCATCGAGCTGGAGGGCGAGGAGCTCCGGGCCGAGCTCTCATGGTTCTGGCCGGTCTCCAAGGACGGCCGGGTCGTGGGCGAGGTCACCGACGCCGTCTGGTCACCCCGCCTGGAGCGAAACCTCGGGTACGTGTGGGTCCCCGTCGAGCTCTCGGAGCCGGGAACCGTCCTTGACGTGGAGTCCGAGAACGGCCACCTGGTCGGACGGACGGCGGCCATCCCCTTCGTCGATGCCAGGAAGGAGGTCCCCGCCGCGCCGCTCGCGTAGCGGCTCCGAGGGCACCATGGAGACGGACGTGGATCGCCGGCCGCCGCGGACCGCGCCGCCCGTGCGGGGGCTCCGGAAGGCCATCCTCCTGGTCGAAAAGGGCACGAAGGAGGCCATCTGGGACTGCCGGATGTGCGGCCAGTGCATCCTCCACTCCACCGGCCTCTCGTGCCCCATGCGCTGTCCCAAGAACATCCGCAACGGTCCCTGCGGCGGCGTGCTCCAGAACGGGAACTGCGAGGTCCTGCCGGACCGGCCCTGCGTGTGGGTCCAAGCTTGGGAGGGATCCCGCCGGCTCCCCGTGTGGCGGGATCACATGCGGCACGTCCAACGGCCCGTGGACTGGCGGCTCCAGGACACCTCCTCATGGGAGAACCTGCTGACCGGCCGGGACCGCCACGTGCCCGAGGGGTGGCGCGCCTACCGGGCGAGAGAGCGCGGCCGGTGAACGCCACCGAGCCCCGCAGCCACCTCCACCGGCTCCTGCTGTCCGGCGAGTTCGTGGTCACGGCGGAGCTCCAGGCGACCGACGACCCGGATCCCGGGTCCGTGTACGCCCTCGCGGACCTCTTGCGAGGACACGTGGACGCGGTGAACTGCACCGACAACAGCGCCGCCCACCCCCACATCTCCCCGGTTGCCGCCGGCCACCTGCTGCTCGACCGTGGGGTCGAGCCCATCGTGCAGTTCGTGTGTCGGGACCGCAATCGCCTTGCGCTGCAAGCTGATCTGGTCGGTGCCGCCGCGCTGGGCATCCGGAACGTCTGCCTGATGACCGGCGACGACGTGACGGTGGGCGACCACCCAGAAACTAAGCCGATCTACGATCTGGACTCCGTCCACGCCATCCGCATCGCGCGGATCATGGCGGACCGAGGGACCTACGTGAGCGGCCGAACGCTCGACCGGGCCCTCCCGTTGTTCATCGGCGCGGTCGAGAACCCGTTCGCGCCGCCCCGCGACTTCCGGCCCATGCGCCTGGGGGTGAAGATCGAGGCGGGGGCAGAGTTCGTTCAGACGCAGATCGTCTTCAACCTGCCAACCATGCGCCTGTTCATGGCGCGGGCCGGGGAGCTCGGGCTGCTGGACCGGGTGTTCGTCCTTCCGTCGGTCTACGTCTGCCGCTCGGCCAAGGCCGCCCGGTACCTCCGCGATACGGTCCCCGGTATCGATGTTCCGGACGACGTCGTGGCCCGGCTCGAGGGCGCGCCCCCGGAGCGCCAGGCCGAGGAGGGGATTCGGATCGCGGCGGAGATCCTCCAGGAGCTCCGGGGGGTGCCCGGGGTGGCAGGCGTCCACCTCATCTCGATCAAGGGCGATGAGGCCATCGTCCGCCTTGTCGAGGAATCCGGGCTGCTGCCCCGTCCGGCCGCCGTCGAACCCGCCCCCGCCGGGTAACTGGGTCTCACGCGATCACCACGCCATCCTCAGGTTCGAACGCCATCCTCGGCCGCGTCGAATACCGGCCGGGACCGTAGTCTGGATACGTCAGGATCGGAGGCTCAACCGTGCGGCGTCAACTGCTCGCGCCCCTCGCGGCGATCACCATCGTTCTCGCGGCCTGCACCGCGACAGGTTCGGGCGACCGGGCCGAGCCCAGGGCCGGGTTCCCCACCCCGTCGCCGGCCCGCTCCGGCGGCCGGAACGCTGTGGTTCGCGTGGTAGAGCAGGTCCTGCCGGCCGTGGTGAACGTGGTGAACGAGTCCGGGGAGAGCCGGGGCGAGGGGACCGGGTTCGTGGTCCGCTCGGACGGGATCGTCGTGACGAACTACCACGTGGTCGAGGGCGCCTCGACGATCTCGGTCCTCACGTCCGAGGAGGAGCCGGAGCGCTACACGGCCCGGGTGATCGGCGGGGACATCCAGGCCGACCTCGCGGTGTTGGACGTTGACGCCGAGGGGCTCCCCACGGTGCCGCTGGGCAACTCCGACGCCCTGGAACTCGGGCAGGAGGTGGTGGCCATCGGCTACGCGCTCGGCCTGGAGGGTGGCCCCTCGGTCACCTCCGGGATCGTGTCCTCCCTCACACGGCAGATCAGGGTGCAGGACGAGAGGTGCGAGGCCTGCGAGAACGGGCAGCGCACGTACACAGATGTCATCCAAACCGACGCCGCCATCAACCCGGGCAACTCCGGCGGCCCCCTCGTCGACCTGGCAGGGCGGGTGGTCGGGATCAACACGGCGGGCGCCGGCACGGCGGAGAACGTCGGGTTCGCCATCCAGATCAATCCCGTGAAACCCACGATCTTCCAGGCCGCCGACAACCCCTCGGCCCCGGTGGCGTTCCTCGGCGTCGGCTCGGACGATGCCTCGGACCCCCAGGTCCAGTTCGAGCTCTCGCCGCCGGTCGACGAGGGCGCCGTCATCCTGTCGGTGGTCCCGGGCGGGCCGGCCGATCGCGCTGGGGTCGAGGTGGGCGACGTCGTCGTGGCCTTCGGCGGCGAAGCGGTCGGTGGCTCGGAGCAGCTGGGCCAGCTGATCCGGAGCCACGACCCCGCCGACGAGGTTCGGGTCGAGCTGGTGGGTCCGGACGGGACACGCCGCACGGTGACCGCGACGCTCGGCGTGAACCCCGTACCGCAGACCTGAGCGGCCTTCGTGTCCTTGGCGTGCGCTAGCCTTGGGTCGATGAAGGGCGGGCTCCGCATGTCTCCGGTCCGCATATGTCCGCTCCGCATATCTCAGCTCGAGGCCGCGGGCTGTCGGAGGAGCGGGTCCTGAGCGCGCCGTTCGAGCCCGGCGAGCGGGTGCTCCTGATCGACGGACGCGGCCGCCGGTACCTGCTCCGGCTGCGCCCCGGGGAGACCTGGCATTCACACGGGGGCGCCGTGCCCCACGACCTCATCGTGGGCTCCGAGGAGGGCACCCGCGTGCACTCGACGGGCGGGATGGCCTTCACGTGCTTCCGGCCGCGCCTGGCCGACTTCGTCCTGAAGATGCCCCGGGGCGCCCAGGTCGTCTACCCCAAGGACCTCGGGGCAATCATGATGGAGGCCGACGTGTTCTCCGGGGCTCGGGTGCTGGAGGCCGGCACCGGCTCCGGGGCGCTGACCATCGCCCTGTGCCGGGCCGTCGGGCCCGAGGGCCGCGTCGTCTCCTACGAGATCCGGCCGGAGTTCCACGCCAAGGCCGTCGGAAACGTCGAGGCGTTCTTCGGCAAGGTCCCAGAGTGGCTGGAGCTTCGGGAAGGCGACGTCGGCGAAGCGGCGGGCGCCGGGGAGACCTTCCACCGGGTCGTGCTGGATCTGCCGGAACCATGGGCACTGCTCGAGCAGGTGGTCCAGGCCCTCGAGCCGGGCGGCATCGTCTGCACGTATCTCCCCACCGTGGTTCAGGTCCAGACTGCCGTGCTGGCTCTCCAGGCGCACGGGTTCGAGCACGTCGGCACGTTCGAGATCCTCCAGCGGCCGTGGCACGTCACCGAACGGAGCGTGCGGCCCGATCACCGCATGGTGGGCCATACGGGGTTCATCACGGTGGCCCGCCGGGTCGCCGTCTCGGACTGATTGAGCGAGGGGACTAAGGCCAACCCCCTTCCGGGACGACAACGTATCAGTGGGCGTAGGGCGCCCCCCGAGGCTCCTCGGTTGACGAGGGGACGGGACGTATACTCTGCCCCCTACGCGGGAGGTGAAGGAATGCCCGGGCCGGATCCGCGCGAAGAGCAGGAACTCTACGAGAAGCAGCTCCACGAGCTCCAGACCCAGGTCAAGTTCCTCGAGGACGAGGTCGCGCTGCTCCGTCGCCGGCTCACGAACGCCCCCCGCCAGGTCAAGATCCTCGAGGAGAAACTGCTCGAGACGAAGAGCGATCTCTCGCGCGCGGCGGCCCAGAACGAGAAGCTCACCTCGGCGCTGAAGTTCGAACGCGACAAGATCGAGGCGCTCCGCCAGGAGGTCGAGAAGCTCAGCCAGCCCCCGGCGACGTTCGGCGTGTACCTCGGGACGAACGACGACGGCTCCGTGGACGTGTTCACCGCCGGACGCAAGATGCGTGTGAACGTGGCGCCGGAGCTGGAGGCCGCGAAGTTCCGCCGGGGAGCCGAGGTCATCCTGAACGAGGCCCTGAACGTTGTCGAGATCCTGGAGCCCGACGTGGCCGGCGAGGTCATGAAGGTCAAGGAGCGTCTCGATGGCGACCGGGTGATCGTGATCGGCCGTGGCGACGAGGAGCTGGTGGCGACCCTGGCGCAGGCGCTGCGGGACGAGCCGATCCGGGCCGGCGACCCGCTGCTGATCGACCGGCGGTCCAACGTGGCCCTGGAGCGCCTGCCCAAGGAGGAGGTCGAGGAGCTCGTCCTGGAGGAGATCCCCGACGTCTCCTACGAGGACATCGGGGGCCTGGAGAATCAGATCGAGGCCATCCGGGATGCCGTGGAGCTGCCGTTCCTGTACTCGGAGCTGTTCCAGGAACACGAGCTGGAGGCGCCCAAGGGCGTCCTGCTGTACGGCCCGCCGGGCTGCGGCAAGACCCTCATCGCCAAGGCGGTGGCCAAGTCCCTGGCCGACAAGGTCCGGGAGCGCACCGGCCGGCCCGACGCCCACTCGTACTTCCTGAACATCAAGGGGCCGGAGCTGCTGAACAAGTACGTGGGCGAGACCGAACGGCAGATCCGCCAGATCTTCCAGCGGGCCAAAGAGCGTTCGGAAGAGGGCCTGCCGGTCATCGTGTTCTTCGACGAGATGGACTCCATCTTCCGCACGCGCGGCTCCGGCATCTCGTCCGACGTGGAGAACACCATCGTGCCGCAGCTGCTGTCGGAGCTCGACGGCGTGGAGACCCTGAAGAACGTCATCGTGATCGGCGCCTCGAACCGGGAGGACCTGATCGATCCGGCCATCCTGCGGCCCGGGCGCCTCGACGTGAAGATCAAGATCGAGCGGCCCAACGCTGACCAGGCGGCCGACATCATGTCGAAGTACCTGACCGCGAGCGTACCGATCCACCCTGAGGAGATCGGGCGGGCCGGTGGCGACGTGGTGCCGGCAGTACGCCGGATGGTCCAGGTCACGGTGGACCGGATGTACGCCTCGTCGGACGAGAACCGGTTCCTGGAGGTCACGTACGCCTCCGGTGACAAGGAGGTCCTGTACTTCCAAGACTTCAACTCGGGGGCGATGATCGAGAACATCGTCCGGCGGGCCAAGAAGGAGGCCATCAAGCGTTTCCTGTCCACCGGCGAGAAGGGGATCAAGGGCGAGGACCTCCTGCTCGCCATCCGGGACGAGTTCAAGGAGAACGAGGACCTCCCGAACACGACGAACCCCGACGACTGGGCCCGGATCTCGGGGAAGAAGGGCGAGCGGATCGTCTACGTCCGCACCCTGCTCGGCGACGGCGGCGCGGAAGGCCGGCAGGTCGAGCGCGTGGCCGCGGGGCAATACCTGTAAGCTCACGGGATGGCCATCCCCAAGGTCATCGGGACCGAGACCGAGTACGGGATCTCGGCGGTCGGCTTCCCCGAGTTCAATCCGGTGCTGTCGTCTTCACTGCTGATCAGCACGTACGCCGGTGCGCTTCGGCGGATCCGGTGGGACTACGAGCAGGAGTCCCCGCTCCGCGATGCCCGGGGGTTCGAGCCGGTCCAGGTCCGCGAGCCGGCCGAGGAGGACCTCGGCCTTGCTAACGTGATCCTGTCGAACGGGGCGCGGTACTACGTGGACCATGCGCACCCCGAGTACTCCACACCCGAGTGCTCGGGCCCGCGTGAGCTGGTGGTCCACGACAAGGCGGGCGAGCGGGTGCTGGAGCGCTCGTTGGAGGAGCTGCATCACATCCTCCCGCCCGGCCAGCGCATCGCCATCTACAAGAACAACAGCGACGGTAAGGGGAACTCCTACGGGACCCACGAAAACTACCTGGTGGACCGGCGAACGGCGTTCGCCAACATCGTTCGCGACCTCACGCCGTTCCTGGTCTCGCGGCAGGTGTTCACCGGCGCCGGGAAGCTGGGGGCCGAAGCGCCGTGGGACGAGCGCGACCGCCACCGCTTCCAGCTCACCCAGAGGGCCGACTTCTTCGAGGCCGAGGTGGGCCTGGAGACCACGCTGAAGCGACCCATCATCAACACCCGCGACGAGCCCCACGCCGACCCCGACAAGTACCGGAGGCTCCACGTCATCATCGGCGACGCGAACATGAGCGAGGTGGCCACGTACTTGAAGGTCGGAACCACCGCCGTCGTGCTGAAGATGATCGAGGACGACTACCTCCCCGACCTGACCATGGGAAACGCGGTGGCGGCCCTCCACGAGGTGTCCCGCGACATCTCGTGCACCGCCACGGTCCGACTGGCCGACGGGCGGCGCCTCACGGCCGTGGAGATCCAGTGGGAGTACCTGGAGCGGGCCAGGAAGTACGTGGAGCAGGAGGACGACACGCCGGGCAACCGGGACCTCCTCGAGCGTTGGGAGGCCATGCTCTCGGCCCTTGAGGTGGAACCGCTCTCGCTGCACCGGGTGCTGGACTGGCCGGCCAAGTACCGGGTCCTCCAGGCGTATCGGGAGCGGGACAACCTGGCCTGGTCAGACCCCAAGCTCCGGCTGGTGGACCTCCAGTACCACGACATCCGGCGGGACAAGGGCCTGTACCACCGACTGGTGGCCACGGACAAGATGGAGCGGCTGATCGGCCACGAAGAGCTCGAGCGGGCCGTGATGGAGCCGCCCGGGGACACCCGAGCGTACTTCCGGGGTCGGTGCATCGCGATGTACCCTGACGCCATCGCCGCGGCCTCCTGGGACTCGATGATCTTCGACGTCGGCCGGGAGGCCCTCCAGCGCATCCCCATGCGGGAGCCGCTTCGGGGGACCCGCGAGCACGTGGAGGACCTGCTGGACCGCGCGCCTGACGCGGCGACGCTGGTCGACCTGCTCCAGTCCTGACGCGGCTCCTCCTGACGCGGGCTCCCCGAGCCCCGTCGGGCCCCCCATTAGAATGTCCCCACGGGCCAGAGCCTGAAAAGGAGTGCGAGTCGTGCCGAAGGAGCAGGAACAGAAGAAGACCCAGCGCAAGACGGGCGGGGATGGCGGGGCCGAGGGCGATGCGGGCCAAGTCCAGGCTGCCTCCAAGGGCGAGAAGCTCAAGGAGGAGATGGACGAGATCCTCGACGAGATCGACTCGGTCCTCGAGGAGAACGCCGAGGAGTTCATCAAGAGCTACGTCCAGAAGGGCGGGGAATGAGGGAGGATCCGCCCGGCCTCCCCCTTGGCGGGGCAGGCCCCATCGGCGCCAACCCCAGCTTCTTCGACCTCGTGACTCGGACCCGCCCGGAACTCGTGCACCGGCTCGCCGGGGCATCCTCCGGAGGCGACGTGCCGGCTCCCCACGGGACCACCGTGCTGGGCCTGAGGTTCGCGGGCGGGGTCGTGTTCGCGGGCGACCGCCGGGCCACCGAGGGCTTCACCGTCGCCGATGACCGCATCGAGAAGGTCTTCCCGGCCGACGACTACTCGGCCATCGCCATCGCCGGCGCGGCCGGGCAGGCCGGGGAGATCGTCAAGCTGTTCCAGCTCGAGCTGGAGCACTACGAGAAGATCACGGGCGACCGGCTATCGCTCGAGGGGAAGGCCAACCGCCTGGCTCAGATGATCCGGGGGAACTTCCCGCTGGCCCTTCAGGGCCTGGTCGTGGTGCCGCTGTTCGGCGGGTTCGACGAGCGCCGTGGCGAGGGTCGGATCTTCTACTACGACGCCACCGGCGGACGGTGGGAGGAGGACGACTACCAAGCCACCGGCTCAGGTGGCCGCCCCGCCAAGAGCTCGCTCAAGAAGCGGTGGCGCCCGGACCTGTCCGAGGACGATGCCATCCGGGTAGCCGTGGAGGGGCTCCTGGACGCCTCCGAGGAGGACGTGGCAACCGGCGGGCCCGACCCCGCCCGGGGGATCTTCCCCACCGTCCTGCTCGTGACGTCGCAGGGCGTGACCGAGGTCCCGGACGAACGGGTGCGGTCGGCGTACGAGGCGGTGGTGGGGGAGCGGGGCGAAAGCCGGGGCGGGCGCTCCGGAAGGCGACGGTCCTGATGTCCTGGATGCCCTACGTGCCGCCCGAGCAGCTCATGAAGGACCGCTCGGACTTCGCCCACAAGGGCATCGGCCGGGGCAAGTCCGTCGTCGGACTGGAATACGCCGACGGGCTCCTGTTCGTGGCGGAGAACCCCAGCGCGACCCTGCACAAGATCTCCGAGATCTACGACCGGATCGCGTTCGCCGGCGTGGGGAAGTACAGCGAGTTCGAGGACCTCCGCATCGCCGGGGTCCGCCTGGCCGACGTCCGCGGGTACTCGTACGACCGCGAGGACGTCCGGGCGAAAGACATCGCGAACGGGTACTCGCAAGCCCTGTCCACCATCTTCACCCAGCAGATGAAGCCCTACGAGGTCGAGATCCTGGTGGCGGAGGTGGCCGACGACCACGGCCGAAACGAGCTGTACCACATCCTGTTCGACGGCACCGTGACCGACAAGCACGGGTTCGTCGGCATCGGCGGGCACGCGGACACCCTCACGGAGGCCTTGAAGGGGACGTATCAGGAGGGGTGGGACCTGCCGACGGCGACCCGGGAGGCCGTGAGCGCGCTGTCGAGCGCCGAGGGCCGGCAGATCGAGCCCACGTCGATCGAGGCCGGCGTGCTGGACCGGACCAGGCCCCAGCGGAGGAAGTTCCGGCGCCTCTCGGACGACGATGTCCAGCGGATCCTGGCCGCGTAGCTCCGCCCGTTCGCCCCGGGCGGGCCTACACTCATCCTGTGGACCGACGCATCTTCGGCCTTGAGAACGAGTACGGCGTGACCTGCACGTTCCGGGGCCAGCGCCGGCTGTCCCCGGACGAGGTGGCCAGGTACCTGTTCCGCCGGGTGGTGCACTGGGGCCGGTCCTCCAACGTGTTCCTGGAGAACGGGGCCCGGCTGTACCTGGATGTCGGCTCGCACCCCGAGTACGCCACCCCCGAGTGCGATTCCATCCCCGACCTGGTGGCACATGACAAGGCGGGGGAGCGGATCCTGGAGGCGCTGCTGGCGGCGGCCGAGGTCCGCCTGCACGAGGAGGGCATCTCCGGCCAGGTCTACCTGTTCAAGAACAACACGGACTCGGCGGGAAACTCCTATGGGTGCCACGAGAACTATCTGGTGGCCCGGCAGGGCGAGTTCGCCCGGATGGCCGACATCCTGATCCCGTTCTTCGTTACCCGGCAGATCTATTCAGGGGCCGGGAAGGTGCTCCACGGGCCGCGGGGCGCGCAGTTCTGCATCGCGCAGCGTGCCGAGCACATCTGGGAGGGCGTCTCATCGGCCACCACCCGGTCACGCCCCATCATCAACACCCGGGACGAGCCCCACGCCGACGCCGAGCGATTCCGCCGGCTCCACGTGATCGTGGGCGACTCGAACATGAACGAGTGGAGCACCTTCCTGAAGGTAGGCATCACCGACCTGGTGCTTCGGATGGTCGAGGCCAACACTGTGATGCGCGACCTCTCGCTGGAAAACCCCATTCGAGCCATCCGCGAGATCTCCCATGACATCGCGTCCCGCAAGCGCGTGCGCCTGACCAACGGGCGCGAGCTCACCGCCATCGAGATGCAGGAGGAGTACTTCGAACGCACCACGAAGTTCGTGGACCGGCGGGGCGGCGACCCCCAGTCCAAGCAGCTCCTGCTGGAATGGCGGGAGGCCTTGGACGC
>JBOGVG010000079.1:0-49101 GCA_050692435.1 Actinomycetota bacterium | reverse complement strand
CTCCCGGATCTCGGTCGCCTTTGAACCGCCGGCGAGGATGAGGGTCGCGCCGACGACGATCCGGCAAGTGACCCCGAGGAGATCGAGAGTCACCCCATTCGAGAATCGCACGCGGATGAGTAGTGATTGAACAGAGCGATGTCTCTGCGCTCGAACACGTCCACCAAGGCAATGCCCTCGCACGCTCTCATCTGATCGCCACGGCTTGGTACGAGCCGGGCACCAGCTCCATTCGTCAGCCCCTTACGAGCCAGCCAGGACAGTCCAGGCCGAGTTCCTGGGTCGGCGCCTCCGCCAGCTCGTCAACGAGCGGGAGAAGCTCCTTCGCGCCTACTACGCGGACGCCATCGACGTGGCGACCCTCAAGCGCGAGCAGGCTCGGATCAATGCCGAGGTGGCCGACGCGGAGTCGCGGCTCGCGCACGACGGCGAGAAGCTGGCGCAGGCGAAGCAGATCATCGACCTGTCGCTCGACCTCGCGAAGGACTGCGCGAGGAGCTACCGCAAGGCGAGGCCTGACGTCCGCAAGCTGTGGAACCGAGCGTTCTTCCGGACAATCCGCGTTCGAGACGGCGCGATCGCCGACTTCATATACGAGGAGCCGTTCGCGTCCCTCCTCGGTTCACACAAGGGCTCGATGGTGGAGGTGAGGGGAATCGAACCCCTGTCCCCAGGCGACCATTCGGGGCTTCTCCGGGCGCAGCCGGCGGTAGATCTCGCCTCGAAGCTCCCACCGGCGGAGGACCTCTCGGCCAGCCCGGGTAAGGTGTCCGGCGGCGGCCCCCGGGCGGAGCCGTCTCCGTGAGCCTGCTCACGACGCCCGGCCCCCGACCGCAGGCGGATCGAGGCGGACGGCTACCTAATTACTTAGGCAGCGAGCGCGTATTCAGTGTTGGCGCTTGTGTTTCTCCCGGCTTTTAACGAGGCATCCGGGGACCTCGGCCCGCTTCCCCCGAGCGGTATCCGCCCAGGTCGAAGCCAGTGCACCCCCATATTCGGTTGTTTCTTCGAGTATACGCGCCTGCCAGGTCGCCCGTGCCGGCGGCTCACTTCTGTCGCCGGCTCACCCGGACAGCGCGGCGCACGCGGGCTCGTCCGCCGCCGCCGCCACGAGCTCCGGCGAGTCCAGGCCCGTCACGGAGCTTCCGATCCCCTCGAGCGCCGCCTGGACGCCGCTCCCCAGCTCCTCCACCGCGGTGGTGAAGGCGGCCGCGTCGTCCGTGGGGAGCTCCTCGACCCTCTCGCGCGCGCCGGCCAGGATGGCCCTGGCGTCCTCGAAGACCCCCAGGAGCGTCGCCGCGATATCCTGGCCGTCCTCCACGTCCGGGACGCCGGCGTCCCGCATGCCGGCCAGGTGATCGTCGGTGATCGTGACGACGTCGTCCAGGAACACCGCGAAGACATCCCGCTGGCCTTCGAGCGTGGTCTCCGTGACGACGTCCTGGCCGACCTGCTCGGACCGGGCTTGGACCTCCTCCACCCAGCCCGTGATCTCGGTGCACACGGCGACCACGTATTCCTCGGCGCTCACGGTCCCGTCGCCGGTGCCGGCCGCTCCCCCGCCGTCGCACGCCGTGGCCACCGCGAGGACCAGCACCGTCCCGACCCAGAGCCTTCGCCGAACGACCACACCAACCCCCCGCACGGCTCGGGCCGGAGACCCGAAGCGCCAACGGCCGATCCTACCTTCTGCGCCGAGCGGCCTGCTCCATCTCGCGCCGATGGTCCCGCTCCAGGGTGGCCTGGCGCTTCTCGTACTCCCGCTTCCCCCTGGCCAGGCCGAGCTCCACCTTGGCCAGGCCGTGGAAGAAGTACACCCGAAGCGGCACCAACGTGAGCCCCCGCTCCTGGGTCTTCCCCACCAGCCGGTGGATCTCGTTCCGATGGAGCAGCAGCTTTCGGGTGCGCACCGGGTCGTAGGCCCGGTTGTCCGCTTGCGCGTACGGGGGGATGTGCATGCCCTCGATCCACACCTCGCCGTTCCGAACCCGCGCGAACGCCTCGGCGAGCGATCCACGTCCGCCCCGGAGCGACTTCACCTCGGATCCCGACAGAACGATCCCCGCCTCGAACCGTTCGAGGATGTGGTAGTCGTGCAACGCTCGTCGGTTGGAGACAACGGTCTTCCGGTCGGGGTCGGCCTTCGGGCTCACTGCCCGGAGCTTAGACGTCGAGGAACCGGCGCATCCCCACCATGGCGGCGAAGACCGCGACCGCGGCCCCGGCGACCAGCAACCACGGGATGACCGCCAGGACGTCGGCGTTCGTTACCCATGGCACGAACCGGATCTTGCCGTAGAGCGGGTTGATGAACGCGACCTTCAGCCCGAACAGGCACAGGATCGCGGCGCCCGCGCCGATCAGGCTCTCGAACAGGCCCTCCAACAGGAAGGGGGCCCGGATGCGCCAGTTCGTCGCGCCCACGAGCTTCATGATTCCGATCTCCTTGCGCCGGGCGAACAGCCCCATCCGCACCGTGTTGGCGATCAGGATGGCCGCGGCGATCAGCATCACCACCGAGACGATCAGCACGCCCCACCGGAATACGCGCGTGACGGCGAACAGGCGGTCCAGGAACTCGCTCTGGTCAACAAGGTTGTCGATTCCGGGTTCGGCGCAGACCCACTTCATGACTCCCTCGACATCCTGAAGAACGCATCCAAGCACGCCGGCCACCTCTCGAAAGCGCTCGGGATCCGCCATCTTGACCCGAAGTGAAGCTGGCAAGGAGTCGCAGTTGACGTTCTGTACAAGGGCCGTCTGAGTCTTGAACAACTCCTTGAACAAGACGCAGGCTTCCTCTTTCGTCTGATAGTGCACGTCGGCAACGGCATCGAGCCTCTCCACCTTGTTCGTGAGGGTCTGCACGGTCTGGGGGTTGACCGGGTCGGAGAGGTACACCGCAACCTCGACGTTGCCCGTGGTGGCCGTGATCATCAGGGTCACCTGGCGCGAGATCAGCAGGGCCAGGCCGAGCAGCAGCAGCGCGATGAAGGTCGTGGACACGGCAGCGAACGCGACCAGCCCGTTCCGCCGGAGGCCCGACGTGACCTCGCGGAACATGAAGTCGAACCGGCCCGCCAACTAGCTGTACACCCCGCGGGACTGGTCCCGGATGACCCGGCCACAGTCGAGCTCGATCACGCGCCGGCGCATGGCGTCCACGATGGCCTGGTCGTGGGTAGCCATGACCACGGTCGTGCCGATGCGGTTCACCTTGTCGAGCAGCCGCATGATGTCCACCGACGTGCTGGGGTCGAGGTTCCCGGTGGGCTCGTCGGCCAGCAGCACCAGCGGCCGGTTCACCACGGCCCGGGCGAGGGACACCCGCTGCTGCTCGCCTCCCGACAGCTCGTCCGGGTAGTTGTTCAGCTTGTTTCCCAGGCCCACCAGGTCGAGGATCTCCGGCACCCGCTGGTCGATCACGTGCTTCGGCTTGCCGATCACGTCGAGGGCGAAGGCCACGTTGTCGAAGACCGTCTTGTCCTGGAGCAGCTTGAAGTCCTGGAACACGGTCCCGATGTTCCGGCGGAGGTACGGGACCTTCCAGGGTGAAAGCCGGGCCAGGTTCTTCCCGGCCACGTAGATCTCGCCCTTGGTGGCCTCCTCCTCCTTCAGAAGCAGGCGGATGAACGTGGACTTGCCCGAGCCGGACGCGCCGACGATGAAGACGAACTCACCCTTCTCGACGTCGACGCTCACGTTCTCGAGCGCGACGGTGTTCTTGTAGACCTTGGTGACGAGTTGAGTATTGATCATTCTCAGGGAGGTCAAGGAGGGGCTCGAACCGCGGGAGAGTGTAACAGGCGCCCCCGGTGAACGGAACGAAGCTCCACTACGCTGAGCAACCGTGAAGACGGTCCAACGGGGCGTGGCCCGGCCCCCGACCGCCGCTCCCGGGGCGGCGCTCTCGCTGTCCCGCCGGCTCACGGCGGCCCTGGCCGGTCCGGCGCTCATCGTTGCCTCGAGCCTCGTCGCCATGCGGGCATTCGCCTTCACGAACCTCCTCACGAACCAGCACCCCGACATCCTCTCGTTCTGGTTGCCGCGGTCCTGCCTGATGGGCCGGAGCCTCTCCGCCGGGCATGTTCCGCTGTGGAACCCCTACGAGATGGCCGGGTCGTCGTTCGCGGCAGACCCCCAGTCGGGCTGGCTGTACCTACCGTGGATGCTGCTGTCGTGGCTGCTTCCGTGCGGCGCGGGCCTCCGGGCCTTCATCGTGCTACAGCCCATCCTCGCCGGCCTGGGCCTGTATTGGTTCCTGCGCAGGGAGGGGCTGCACCGGGCGGCCGCGACGGCGGGCGGTCTGTCGCTCGCCATGATGATCGCCGCGTCGAACGTCGCGATCTCTCTCCCCTTCGCCGGGACCCTGGCGTGGACCCCGCTCGTGCTGGTCGGGGCGTCCGGGTTCCTGTCGGCCGACCGATGGACCCGTCGGCTGCCGTGGTTGGCCCTGGGCGCGGTGGCGTGGGGACAGGTGGCGAGCGCGCACCTGTCGCACGGCCTGGTGATGTGCACGGCCATCGTCACGGCGTTCGTCGTGGCGCGTTCGATCAATGAGGTTCGGACCGGAGCCCGGTCGGTAGCCCCGGCGGCGCTCCTCGCGTTGGGGTTCATGGCGTTCCTCCCCCTGGCCAACCTGGCCATCCTGATGCCGAGGTTCTCGCTGATCCCCCATACGAGCCTGCGCGGCGGGTACGCCGCCCTCGGCGGGACCCTCGCCCGGATCGCCGGGGCAGAGGACCGACCCCTCCCGACCACCGGGACCTGGAGCGGATGGCCCTTCGCCCTCGCGACCGCGCCGGGCGCATACGCGGGCGCAGCCATCCTGCTGCTCGTCCCCGCGGCGCTCCGGGCCCGCTCTCGCCGGTACCTCGCGGCGGCGTTCGCCGCGACGGGAGCCGTCGCGTACCTGCTGACCCTGAACGCGTTCGTGGGGGCCGCGTGGTTCCGGAGTCTGGTCTTCCACGTTCCTTTCGGCAACGTGTACTTGCACAATCCCGGACGACTCCGTCACCTCGCGCTGCTCGTAGTGTCGGTGTTGGGAGCGGTTGGGCTGCAAGGGTTCCTGGACCGGCATCCGTCCAAGCGCGAGGCGGCGTGGTGGACGAGCGGGGCGGCGGTCCTGTTCCTGGCGCTGCCCTTGTCGCTGGGCGCGCACCCCTGGCGGTTCGTCGTCTTCGTCATCGGGGGCGTCGCCACGGTGCCCGTGCTCTTCGCGCTGGTCCGGGGGCGGCGGTGGGCCGCCGTAGTCCTCCCCCTGGTGTTGGCCGCCGACCTCCTCGGCGGAGCGCTGTGGTCCTCCGCCTACGAGGGAGGCACCGTGTACCTCGGGCTGGAGCGGACGGGGCACCCGGGCCTGGCCCCCCAGCCGCTTCGATCGCCGCGGGCTGTCGTGGACCGGTACCTCGCCCCGGGGCGGATCGCCCGGTACCTCCAGGCGGAGGGCCGGGACGAGGCCCGGTACGTGGCGTGGATCCCGCCGGCCGCGTACTTCAACAAGGGCTACCTGTTCACCCAGGACGCCGAGTACTGGCCGGCGCTGCTGCTCGGCCGCGCCGTGTTGTTCCGGCTGTACGACGCGCTCGGCTACTCACCGATCCAGTCGCCCCGATACTGGTCGTACGTCCGAGCCACGAACCAGCTTCCGGTCTTCTACAACGCGTCGGTGCTCCAACTTCCTTCGCTCGAGGACGTCCGTCTCCTCGGCGTCCGCTACGTGATCGCGCCCCGAGGGATCACGCTGCCCCTCCGGGGCTTCGTCGTGGAGTCGGAGCGAGGATACGAGCTGCACGAGGTTGCCGGGTGGCAGCCCCGAGTCTCCGTGGTCACCGACTGGACGGTGGTCCCGGGTGGCGTGGAGGCGCTCCGGGCCGTGCTGGAGCCCGGGTTCGACCCGGGGACGACGGCCGTGGTCGAGGGCGAAGAGGGTTCGGCCGCACCGGCGTCGCCGGGGTTGCCTGGGTCCCCGGGGACACCTGGGCAGGCCACCTACCGCGAGGTGTGGCCGGAGGATCTTCGCATCGCCGCCCGGGCCACCGCGCCGTCCATCGTGGTCGTGCGGAACGCGTGGGCCCAAGGGTGGTCGGCCACGGTGGACGGACACCCAGCCCCGGTGGTTCGGACCGATTACTTCCTCCTGGGCGTGCCGGTCCCAGTGGGCAGCCATGAGATCCGGTTCACGTACCAGGATCCGATGATCGGTCGAGGCCTGGGGGCGTCGGCGCTCGTCTGGCTTGCGGTCGTGGCGGCGTTCGCGGCTCCCGGGGTGGCCGGCCGGCGGCGCCGTCGAACGACGCCGGAGCCGCCCTAGGCGGCCTGGCCGTTCTCGGCTCGGCGGCGGAGCTCCGCCTCGATGAGCCGGTCGATGTCGCCGTCCAGAACCCGGTCGACGTCCCCGGTCTCGACGTTCGTGCGGTGGTCCTTGACCAGCCGGTAGGGCGCGAGCACGTACGAGCGGATCTGCGAGCCGAAGTCGATGTCTCGCCGCTCGCCCCGCAGGCTCTCCAGCTTCTCGTGCTGCTCCCGGCGCATCCGCTCCGCCAGGCGGGCCTTCAGGATCCGCATGGCCACGGCCCGGTTCTGGAGCTGCGACCGCTCGTTCTGGCATGCCGCGGTGATGCCGGTCGGGATGTGGGTGATCCGCACGGCCGAGTCGGTCGTGTTCACGGACTGCCCGCCGGGACCGGTGGAGCGGTACACGTCGATCCGCAGGTCCTTTTGGTCGATCTCGACGTCCTCCTCGTCGGTCTCCTCGAGGAGCGGGATGATGTCCAGGCTGGCGAACGAGGTGTGCCGGCGCTTGGCTGCGTCGAACGGCGAGATGCGCACCAGCCGGTGCACCCCCCGCTCCGCCGACAGGAAGCCGTAGGCGTTCGTCCCATGGACGATGAACGTGGCGCTCTTGATGCCGGCCTCCTCCCCCGGAAGGAGCTCGTCCACCTCGACCTCGAAACGGTTGCGTTCCGCCCACCGCAGGTACATCCGAAGCAGCATCTCGGCCCAATCCTGGGACTCGGTGCCGCCGGCTCCCGCGTGCAGCGTGGCCACCGCGTCGTTCCGGTCGTACTCCCCACCCAGCAGCGCTGCGAGCTCGAGCGCCTCCATCTCCGTCTCGAGCGCTCGGAGGATCTCCGCCAGCTCTCGCTGGAGGTCGGTGTCGTGCTCCTCGCCCAGGAGCTCGTCCATGGCGCGGGCGTCTGCCAGGCGGCGGTCCAGGGAGGCGTAGCGGTCGATGTCGGCTCGGAGCCGGGCCAGGCGAGTGGTCAGCCTCTGCCCGCGGGCCGGGTCGTCCCAGATCGAGGGGTCGGCGACCCGGAGCTCCAGTTCGGCCGCCTCCGCGCGCTTCGCGTCGACGTCAAAGGAACTCCTTCGCGGACGCGATGCGCTCCGACAGCTCCTCGATGCGCTCGGTGTAATCGCTCACGCGGCCAATGGTAGCCGGTCCGGCACCCCGCTCAGGCGATGGCGCCGTGGCACTTCTTGTACTTCCTCCCGGACCCGCAGGGGCAGGGGGCGTTGCGCGGCACCTTCCCGCTTTTCGCCTGGGTCCCGCCGGCCTCGACGTCCATCTCACCGCGGCTGGTCTGGACGCGTTGGGGCCGAGGCCGAGAGGGCTCGTCCCGGCGAACCAGCTCGACCCGGTAGATGTACCGGACGAACTCCTCGCGGATGCCCTGCGTGAGCTCCTCGAACATCGCGTAGGCCTCGCGGCGGTACTCGGTGAGCGGATCGCGCTGGCCGTAGGCCCGGAGGTGGATGCCCTCCTGGAGGTAGTCCATTTCGTACAGGTGCTCGCGCCACTTGTTGTCGAGGATCGAGAGAAGGACCATCCGTTCCAGCTCCCGCATGACCTGGGGCCCGATGGCCTGCTCCTTCTCCTCGTACACCCCCAGGGCGTCGGTCAGGACCGTCTCGGAGAGCTCCGCGGCGTTCGCGGCCCGTTCGAGGTCCTGCCTGGTCACACGGATCGGGTACACCTCGCCGAGTCCGGTGAGCAGCGCATCCAGGTCCCACTCCTCGGAGAACGTCTTGTCCCCGGTCCACCCGGCGACGGCGCCCTCCACCACCTCGGTGACGAACTCGAGGGCCTGTTCCTTCAGGTCTTCGCCCTTCAGGATCTTCTGGCGCTCGCCGTAGATCACCTGCCGCTGGGTGTTCATCACGTCGTCGTACTTCAGGATGTTCTTGCGGCGCTCGAAGTTCAGCTCCTCGATCTGCCGCTGCGCGCTCTCCACGGCCCTGGTCACCATCCTCGCGGTGATGGGCTCGTCCTCCGGCCACTTCAGCCGCTCCATGATGGAGGACACGCGCTCGGAGGCGAACATCCGCATCAGGTCGTCCCCGAGCGACAGGTAGAACATCGACTCGCCGGGGTCGCCCTGGCGGCCGGACCGGCCCCGGAGCTGGTTGTCGATCCGGCGAGACTCGTGGCGCTCGGTACCGAGCACGTACAGGCCGCCCAGGGCGACGACCTCCTCGTGCTCGGCGTCGGTCTGCTGCCTGAACTTCTGGTGGATCGGCGCGTAGTCGGCCTCGTAGGCGGCCCGCTCCTCCTCGTCCATCTCGAACAGGAGATAGCGGTCGTTGTCCCACTCCCGGGCGGCCATCTCCTGCCGGGCCAGGTACTCGGGGTTTCCGCCCAGGAGGATGTCGACCCCCCGGCCGGCCATGTTCGTGGCCACGGTGACGGTTCCGGACCGGCCGGCCTGGGCCACGATCATGGCCTCCTTCTCGTGTTGCTTCGCGTTCAGGACGTGGTGCGGGATGCCCCGGCGGTTCAGGTACCCGGACAACCTCTCCGACTTCTCGATGGAGACCGTGCCGACCAGCACGGGCTGGCCGTTCCCGTGGCGCTCGGCGATGTCCTCCACCACGGCCTGCCACTTCGCGTCCTCGGTCTTGTAGATGAGGTCCTGCTGGTCGGCCCGGATCATGGGCTGGTTCGTGGGGATCTCGACGACGTCGAGCTTGTAGACCTGCTGGAACTCGGCGAGCTGGGTCTTCGCCGTGCCGGTCATGCCGGCGAGCTTCTCGTACATCTTGAAGTAGTTCTGGATGGTGATCGTGGCGAGGGTCTGGTTCTCCTCTTTGATCCGGACGTTCTCCTTGGCCTCGATGGCCTGGTGGAGGCCCTCCGAGTACCGCCGGCCCTCCAGGACCCGGCCGGTGAACTCGTCGACGATCTTCACCTCGCCGCTCGTGACGATGTAGTCGACGTCGCGCTTGTACAGCTCCTTGGCCCGGAGCGCGTTCTGGAGGTGGTGGACGAGCGGCGTGTGGACGTGCTCGTACAGGTTCTCGATGTTGAGGGCCTCCTCGACCTTTCCCACGCCCTCCTCCGTCACGGCCACGGTGCGCTTGGCCTCGTCGATCTCGTAGTCAGTGTCCCGCTTCAGCCTGGGCACCAGGCGGGCGAACGTCTGGTACCACTTGGCCGAGTCGGCCACCATCCCGCTGATGATGAGGGGGGTTCGGGCCTCGTCGATCAGGATCGAGTCCACCTCGTCCACGATGCCGTAGTGGTGTCCCCGCTGGACCATGTCCTCCAGACGCATGGCCATGTTGTCGCGGAGGTAGTCGAACCCGAACTCGTTGTTGGTCCCGTACGTGAGCTCAGCGTGGTACGCCGGCCGGCGCTCGGCCGGGGTCATCTGGGCCTGGATGAGCCCAACGGTGGCGCCGAGTGCACGGTAGATGGGGCCCATCCATTCCGAGTCGCGCTTGGCCAGGTAGTCGTTGACGGTGACGATGTGAACGCCTCGCCCGGCCAGTGCGTTCAGGTACCCCGGCATGGTGGACACCAGGGTCTTGCCCTCACCGGTCTTCATCTCGGCGATCTTCCCCTCGTGGAGGGCGATCGCTCCCATCACCTGGACGTCGAAGTGGCGCTGGCCGATGGTCCTCCGGGCCGCCTCGCGGACGCAGGCGAAGGCCTCCGGGAGGATGTCGTCGAGGGTCTCGCCGCCTTGCAGGCGCCGGCGGAACTCCGTGGTCTTGGCCCGGAGCTCGTCGTCGGTGAGCTCCTCGATCTCGGGCTCGAAGGTGTTGACGATGCCGACCAGCTGCTCCAGCCGCTTCAGCTTCCGGCCTTCGCCGATCTGGCCGATCTTCTCGATGACCAACGGGTTCCCTTCGTGCGGTTCGAGGGGGCTCGACCAACGATTCTAGCGGAGGGTTCCGGCTACGACGGTGGCCTCGGCTCAGGTGGCGCGAGCGACGTCCCACCGGCCGGGGGCGGGCTCTTGCAGCGAGACGGCCAGCAGCGCGACCGGGCCGAGGAGGACCGTCATCGTGAGCGCGATGGGGACGAACCCCACGAGCTCGAGCGCGATACCGCCCGCCAGGGCGGCGACCGTGGACGCGGTACTGCTCAGCACGTCGGTGAACCCGAGCGCCCCCGCTCGTTCCCGCGGCTCGGTCAGGTCGCTGATCACCGCGGTGACCGAAACGTAGGCCGCCGACCACCCCAGGCCCACCAGGAAGAGCGCCACGCCGAGGATCGCCCCGGCCGGAAGCACCGCCGACAGGATCGCGCCGCTCCCGGAGAGCAGGGCGCCCGCTACGAGGCCCGGGCGGCGACCCCACCGGTCGATCAGGGCACCGAACAGCGAAGAGAGCGCGTACATGCCGGCCAGGTGCCCGCTGATCACGGTGGATACGACCACGGCACCTCCGCCGTGATGATCGAGCACGACGGGGGTCACCCCCATGATCGCCACCATCGACATCTGGCTCACCGCGGTGACGATCAACGCAACGCGGAACGGAGGAAGCGCGAACAGCTCGCGGGGGGGCCTGGCCCGCGTCCCCGCGAGCGGGGACGAGTCGACCGCCAGGTCGCGGGGATCCGGTCGAAGCGAGGAGGCGCACGCCAGTCCGGCCAGGGCGAAGCCGGCGATCACGAACCACGGGGCCACGAGGGGGTTCCATCCGGCCCGATCGGCCAGGCCCCGGACCACCGCGACCAGGAACGGGCCCCCCACCGCCCCCACCGTCCCCGCCGCGAGCAGGAGCCCGACGGCCCGCCCCCGCTGTTCCGGCGGGTGCATATCGGCCACCGCGCCCCGTCCGAGCTGCGCCGCCCCCGTGCCTGCGCCGTACGGAACGGCCGACGCGAGAACGCCGAGGGCAGAGCCGGCGGCGACCGAGGCGGCGCCGGCTAAGCCGCCCACCGCGACCAGCCCGTAGCCGGCGATCAGCCCCGGGCGGCGCCCGGCCCGGTCCATGAACCTCCCGAACAGCAGGGCGCCGGCCGCGGCGGACAGCAGGAACAGCGCGAACAGCAGCCCCGCCGCGCTGTCCCGCCCGGTCAGGTCCACGATGGCCAGGTTGCCGACCGTGAGGATGCCCTGGACGGCGACGAGGAGGCAACACTGCGCGACGCAAGGAGCAGGGTGTTCCGGCGGACCCGCGAAGCGCGATCCACGGCTAGGTGATCTCGAGGAGCTTCTCCCGGACGGCGTAGACGACGGCCTCCATCCGGGAGTGCAGGTGGAGCTTCTCCAGGATGTTTCGGATGTGGTTCTTCACGGTGTTCTCCGAGATGTACAGGTCCTTCGCGATGTCCCGGTTGTTCTTGCCCTTCGCCACCAGCTTCAGGACCTCCATCTCCCGGTCCGTCAGCCGGGGAGCCGGGATCTGGGGCCGGTCCCCGGTGACCTTGGTCATCGCCGCGAACTCGTTCAGCAGCTTGGACGCCATGGACGGCGAGATCCGCGACTGCCCGGCCCACACGGACCGGATGGCATCGGCCACCTCCTCGATGGGGATCTCCTTCAGCAGGTACCCGGAGGCACCGGCCTTGATCGCGTCGTACAGGTCGGCCTCCTCGTCGGAGATGGTGAGCATGAGGATCTTCACGTGCGGCAGGAGGTCCTTGATCTGTGTCGTGGCCTCGATGCCCGAACGCTTCGGCATCCGAACGTCCATCAAGATGACGTCCGGCATGAGCTCCTGGGATCGCTCCACCGCCTCCGCGCCGTCGGAAGCCTCGCCCACAAGGTCCAGGTCGGGCTCCCCCTGAAGGACCATCTGGAGCCCCCGGCGGAACAGCGCGTGGTCGTCCACGACCATCACCCGGAGCGTTTCCGCCTTGGTTGCCTCGTCCTTCTGCTTCGGCGTCATGGGGACTCCGGAGATCTCGCCCGGGACGCCATGGTCACCCCTCCGACCCGACCGCTCCCGGGGCCGCTGGGCCGATTTTAGACGACTGGCCCCGGTGATCAGCTTGGTTCGCCGCTTCGTGTTGTGGTCCCTGAGCTGTCGCTCGAGCTTCTCGGCCACTTGGTCGATGGCCGAATCCACGTCGTTCGACTCCGCGTGGGCCCGAAACGTCTTCCGGGGGGTCTCCAGGGCCGCCTCCACCCGCTTGATCCCCCCGAGCCTCGGGTTCGGCTCCGTGATGACCTCGAGCTCCACCCGAACCAGCCGCGGTTGGATCCGGGCCAGGCGGGACAGCTTGCGCTCGGCCGCGCTTCGGACGTTGTCGGTGATCCGGGTGCCCCGGCCCTTCAACACCAGATCCATCCGACCGCCCTCCTCGTTCCGAACCATCCGGTCCGGGTCACCCCGCCGCCGCGTGGTTGGGGCTCACGCCCGGCTGACCTGGTCTTTGACCCCACACTCGCCTGCCGAGGGGGTCGCCGTCCGCTGGACGGCTTAGCACCTTCTCCCGGCCGGGGCGAACCGGCAGGGGCAGGGCTTACATCTAAACCGCACCATGCTCAGCAACCAATGGTCGCCTTACGTGGGTCGTTTCGCCTGCGACTGGCATCGACTACCGGGAGGATGTCTCCCGGGCAACCACAGACCCAGGCGTGAGCCCGGGCCGAGTATAGCGATCCGGTAGGGGCGCCGAGACGGCCCGGGCCGCCGTGAGGAGGGCGACCTCGGCCGCGCCCGCCGCGCGCAGAGCGCGCGCGCACGCGGCCGATGTCGCCCCGGTCGTGAGGACGTCGTCTACGAGCAGGACGCGAGGCGGGGCTGGGCCCACCACACGGAATACCCCGGCCATCGCTTCGCGCCGCTCGGGACCGCCCCTCTTGGCCTGAGGAGCCGTCGCGGCCGTACGGACGAGCAAAGCCGTGACCTGAACGGACGTCGTCCGGCCCACCACGAGTGCCAGGGCCCGAGCCTGGTCGAACCCCCGCTCGGCCAGGCGGCGACGAGACAGCGGGACCCAGGTCACGGCGTCGGCGGGCCACGGTGACACGGTTGCCATGGCCTCCCCCAGCGCCTCGGCCACGGCCCGCCAGCCCGAGAACTTCAGCCGGTGCACCGCGCGCCGGGCGGGCCCCCGGAAGAGGAAGGGTGACCTGGCCACATCGATCTCCGACGGCGGACACTGCCGGCACGTCGGGACGTCGCGTGCCGACGGGAAGCCGCATCGGAGGCACCAGGGCGGAGCGAGCGCGGTCAGGCCGGCGTGGCATGACGGGCAGAACGGCCAGGCGCCGCTGCCGCAGCCGGCGCATCGCTTCGGGAAGACGGCATCGAAGAGCCGGTCCAGCACGACGGGACCGTAGCGCCCGCCGCCGACGTTCGCTCTAGGGAAGCGGCACGTCCAGGCGGCCCTCCGCGCCCTTGCCTCGCCCCCGGACCTCGATCCGAAGCGTCCCGTGGGCCCGGAGCAACGGGTAGGCAAGGACCTTCCCTCGCCCGCTCGCCTCCTCGAAGTCCGCCTCGAGGACCTCGAGCCGCCTTCCGTCGGCGGACAGCCGGAGCACGACCGGCTCGGGCGGGGTGACGTGGAAGTGGAACTTGATCGAGTCTCCGCCGCAGTCGATCTGCTCCACGTGCACGCGGGCCCCTTTGCCCAGCTTCACCTCGCGGCCCACCGGGACCTGGCCCCGCCGGACCGTGGCCCTGGGCCACGCAACCGAGAAGCGCTTCCCCCCCGGGAACGTCCCGGGCCTGCCGTCCACGTCGAGGTCGCACTCCAGTTCGTACCAACCCGGGTCCAGGTCGGTCACACCCATCTCGAACGGCACGAACAGGTCCCGCCGGGGCGCCACGTCCAGCGTGGTGGACCCCATGGGGATCTCGTAGGCGTCCCGCCCTCCGACCGACACCACCCGGGCCTCGCGGAACACGACCTGATGGGGATCGGGGTCCTCCCCTCGGACGATGAAGGCCCCCTTCACGGTGGCGGGGAAGCGCTCGAACCGAGCCCGCACCGAGATGCGCTCGCTCACGGGGCTCTCCGCCATCCGGAACCCCCCTAGGTCCCCTGCTCCCACGAGCGAAGGTACTCCTCCTGCTCCGGCGTGAGCTCGTCGATCTCCACGCCCATGGCCCGAAGCTTCAGCCTGGCCACCTCCGCGTCGATCTCGCCTGGAACCGGATACACGCCGGCCCCGAGCGACCCGCGATTCCTCACCACCCACTCCACCGCGAGAGCCTGGTTGGCGAACGACATGTCCATCACCGCGGCGGGATGCCCCTCCGCCGCGGCCAGGTTCACCAGCCGCCCCTCGGCCAGCAGGTGCAGCCGCCTGCCGTCAGCGAGTCGGTACTCGTCCACGAACTCGCGGATCCGGCGCTTGCCCTCGGCCATCTCCTCGAGGGCGGTCTTGTCGATCTCCACATCGAAGTGCCCCGCATTCGCCAGAACCGCCCCATCCTTCATGACCTCCAGGTGTTCTCGGCGGATCACGCCCCGGTCGCCGGTGACGGTCACGAACACGTCGCCGATGCGGGCCGCCTCCCGAAGCGGCAGCACGCCGTATCCCTCCATGGCCGCCTCGAGAGCCGGGAGCGGATCGACCTCCGTAATCACCACCTTCGCCCCCAGCCCGCGCGCGCGGGACGCCACGCCCCGGCCGCACATCCCGTACCCGCACACCACCACGG
The DNA here is from genome assembly GCA_050692435.1 of Actinomycetota bacterium. Lineage (GTDB taxonomy): Bacteria > Actinomycetota > UBA4738 > UBA4738 > HRBIN12 > AC-69. The sequence continues at coordinate 34,248 of JBOGVG010000079.1, read as the reverse complement.
TCCGCCCGGCGATCAGCAGGTTCGTGGACCGCATGATGGCGTCCACGGTTGATTGCCCCGTGCCGAACCGATTGTCGAACAGGTGCTTCGTGTCCGCGTCGTTCACCGACACGATGGGGTACTTCAGCGCGCCATCCTTCGCCATGGCCCGGAGGCGGATCACACCCGTCGTCGTCTCCTCTGTACCCCCGATGACCTCGGCGATCTGGTCCTGTCGCTCCCGGTGCAGCAGGCTCACCAGGTCCGCGCCGTCATCCATCGTGACGTGCGGCCGGCGGTCGAGCACCGAGTTGATGTGCCGGTAGTACGTGTCGTTGTCCTCGCCCTTGATGGCGAAGACGTCGATCCGGCTCTGGTCGCAGAGCGCCGCCGCCACCTCGTCTTGGGTGGACAGGGGGTTCGACGCGCACAGGGCGACCTCGGCCCCGCCGGCCTTCAGCGTCTCCACGAGGTTCGCCGTCTCGGTAGTCACGTGCAGGCACGCGCCGATCCGGATCCCCGCCAGGGGCCGCTCCTTCTCGAACCGCTCCCGGATCAGAGCGAGGACGCCCATCTCGCCGGCCGCCCACTCGATCCGCTCGCGCCCCTTCCCGGCCAGGCCGAGATCCCTCACGTCGCAGTCCATCCCGCTCCTTTCGACAGCACGTCGTGGATCACGGTCCCGATGGAGCCGGCCATCTTGTCGGAGGCCCGCACGACGTCCTCGTGCCTCACCTCCACCCCGACCTTGTTCGTGACGAAGAACAGCCCCAACACGCGCATCCCCAGGGCCCTGGCCGGCACGGCCTCGGGGATCACGGACATGCCGACCACCGCGGCGCCGGACCGCCGGAGGAACTCGATCTCGGCTGGCGTCTCGTATGCCGGCCCGGACATCGCCGCGTACACACCTCGTTGCACCGGGACGCCGGCCCGCTCCGCGGCCTCCACCGCGAGGTCGGCCAGCTCGGAGTCGTACGCCCCCACCATGTCCACGAAGGGAGGCGAACCGTCCGGATGCCGCCAACCCCGAAGCGGGCTCGCGCCCATGAAGTTGATGTGGTCGGTGCCGACGACGAGGTGGCCGGTGTCCAGGCCCTGGGTGATCCCGCCGGTGGCCGCGGTGAGGATGGCCGTCCCCGCCCCGAGCAACCGGGCCAGCCGGATGGGCAGCGCGCACACGGGCATCTCGTTCCCCTCGTAGAAGTGAATCCGCCCCCGGAACACCGCCACCGGCACCCCGGCCAGCTCGCCCAGGACCAGCCGTCCGGCGTGACCGGGCACGGTGGGGCGGGGGAACCCCGGAAGCTCCTCGAACGAGAAGCTCGCCTCCTCGCGGAGCTCGTCCACGGCCGCGCCCAGGCCCGACCCCAGCACGATGGCCACGGCCGGTGAGGTCGCGGTGCGGGACCGGACGGCTTCGGCCGCCCGGTCGGCCAGAGAGTCGCCCGGCCCGGGGAGCCCGGCCACCGCTCAGGCCTCCGCCAGTGCCCGCTTGAGGCGCGCGATGGCGTCGACCGGCATGGGGTCGACCCCTCGGGCGATCCCGAGGTACGCGGACGTGAAGTCCCCCGTCATGGCGAAGGAGAGGAACCGGGCAAGATCCGAGGACCCGCGCGACCACACCTCCTCCACGTGCGCCCCGGATTCCCGGGCGATGTCCATCGACAGGGGGAACCGGGCGGCGTCGCCGGCCGATTCCCCCTCGTGCCGCAGGGCCACCAGGAAGAACCGCGAGCCGGCGACGTCCGACCACCCCACCACCTCGTTGTGGTCGAGCTCGGGCAGGGCCGAGGCCCACGCCGGGACCTTGGCGTTCTCGTTGAACTGGGTCTTCCACCGGATGGCAGCCGCCGAGCCGATGCCCTCGGTTCCCCACACGATCGGGACCCGATCGCCGATGGCGCGAGCCACGTGCTTGGCGGGGTTCACCGACGCGGGGACGGCCGGCCCGCATGTCGCCGCGAGGGACGAAAGCTCGTCGGCGGCCTCCTCCACGTCCTCGTCGAGCGGCGGGACGAGCCCCGCCGTCTCCAGCGCGCCGAGCGATCCCAGGGCGAGGTATCCGAGGGCGGCCCGCGGCATCAGCCCTGCCGGCATGAGCACGCGGGCCAGGCGGAGCTCTCCGGCCCGGGCGAAAAGTCGTCCGCCTGAGGTCACCGCGATCACGCGGCACCCTCGCTCGACGGCCTCCTCGAAGCACTCCATCACCTCGGCGGTGTCGCCGGAATAGGAGGACCCGAGCACGAGCGTGTCTCGGCCGCAGAACGCCGGCAGCTCGGACGCGCGCACCACGACCACCGGCACCGGCAGACGGTGGGCGTACAGAGCTCGGATCACGTCGCCCGCCACCGCGGATCCCCCCATGCCGCACACGGCGACCGCCGTCACTCCCTGGGTCGACAGCGCCGGCGCGACTTCCCTCCCCAGCCGGTATCCCTCCCGGCAGTGCTCGGGCATGGCCGCGATCGTCGCCAGCATCCCGCCGGGGTCTCCGGCCCGGACGGCCACCTCGTCGTCGAGGTCGATCACCGGCGCTTCTTCTTGGCGGCCCCGGGCTTCTCGGCCTCGTCGATCAGCATCACCGGGATGCCGTCGCGGACCGGATATCGGTAGCCGCACTTCAGACACGCGATGACCCCCTCTTCCTGGCGGTACTCGATGTCCCCCCGATCGTTCGGGCACACCAGGATCTCGAGCAGCTCGGGATCGATGGTCACGAGTCGTCTCCTTCGCGCTGGATGAGGTCGAGCACCGCCCGGGTCTTCTCCTTCAGGAGCTCTTCCGTCCTGGCCTCGACGTTCAGGCGGAGGAGCGGTTCGGTGTTCGACGGTCGCACGTTGAACCACCAGTCGCGGTCGAACTCCACCGTCAAGCCGTCGGTGCGATCCTGGCGTCCATCGGCGAAGGCGGCCGCGATCTTCTCGATGGCCTCCTGCTTGTCCTCCACCCGTGAGTTGATCTCGCCGGACGCCCGATACCGCCGGAACGGCTCGAGCAACTTCGACAGCGGAACCCCGGCGAGCGACAGCTCCTCCAGGACCACCGCGGCCGCGATCAAGCCGGAGTCGGCCCGGTAGTTGTCGCGGAAGTAATAGTGGCCGGAGTGCTCGCCCCCGAACACGGCGCCGGTCTCCGCCATGACCTGCTTGATGAACGAGTGGCCAACCCGGGTCCTGATCGGCGTTCCGCCGTTCTCCCGGATCACCTCGGGCACCGCCCACGAGCAGATCAGGTTGTGGACGACGGCCGCACCCGGGTATCGCTTCAACATGGCCTGGGCCACCAAGGCCGTGACCTCCGACCCGCTCACGCCCTCGGCCCGCTCGTCCACCAGGAACACCCGATCGGCGTCCCCGTCGAAAGCCAGACCGATGTCGGCCCGACGTTCCAGGACGGTTCGCATCAGGTCGCGCTGATTCTCGGGCTGGATGGGGTCGGCCGGGTGGTTGGGGAAGGTCCCGTCGAGCTCGGGGAACAGGTGGACCAGCGTGACCGGCAGGCGCCGCATCACCGGCGGGACGATCAGGCCGCCCATGCCGTTCGCGGTGTCCGCGACGACCTGAAGGGTCGCGACGTTCGACGGATCGACGAACGTAAGGACGTGCTCGACGTAGGCCTCGAGCATGTCGCGCCGCTCCACAGAGCCGGGTGAGGCCACCGGCGGGCGCTCGTCCCGTTCCGCCAGCGCTCGAATGTCGGCGAGGCCGGTGTCCTCGCCCACGGGCCGGGCCCCGGCCAGGCAGAACTTCAGGCCGTTCCACTGCGGCGGGTTGTGGCTGGCTGTGAGCATGACCCCGGGGACGTCGAGCGATCCGGACGCGAAGTACAGCAGGTCCGTGGAGGCGAGCCCGAGGTCGAGCACCGCGGTCCCTTGGGCCGTGATCCCCTCATGGAGGGCGGCGGCGAGCGCCGGCGATGACGCGCGGCAGTCGTACCCCACGGCCATTCGGGGGGCGCCGGCCCACTCGGCGAACGCGCACCCGATGCGCCGGGCGACGCCCTCGTCCAGGTCAGTGGGGACGACCCCTCGGACGTCGTAGGCCTTGAAGATGGACCCGAGCTCGCGATGCGGTGACACTCACCGCATCCTACTCAAGATGGGCGCCGGCCTAGTCCTTGGAGAGCACGGAGCCGATTACCGACTGAAGCCGGATGGCCTCGCCGTCGCGGTACCACCACTTGGCTTCGCACAGGTGGCAGGTGGTGAAGGCCAGATCGCTCCCGCTCACGGTCATCGTGATGGAGATGAGGTCGCCCTGCTGACAGACCGGGCAGGTGCCTTCCAGCTTGCCGTCCATGACCGTATAGTCGGCCGGCCTCGGCCGTTCGGCCATAGCCCGGCGACCTCATTTCCCTAGGTCAATTCGGACCTCCCGGCCGTGGGCCGGTGCGGCATGCGTCCCTCCCCGTCGGTGGGATGGGGTCCCGGTTCCGGGGGAGGCCGAACGCGCGTGTTCGCGAACGACGGGTTCCCTACTGCGGAGCGGCCACGACGCTTCGCTCGTCGCGGACGCTCCAGCCGACCGGCGGGGTCAGCCGCTCGATGTGCTGCGTACAGAGATCGACGAGGTTCGGATTGGGTTCTGGCACGAGGTCGCCCACGACCACCACGCGGCTTCCGTAAGACAGGCCCACGGTGGCCACGGCCTCGGCGTTGCACCGCATCTTGGCGCACACCCTCACGGACGAAATGCTAAATGACATACGTGTGATTCACAAGCAAGCTGTCAGACAAGGAGAGTGGGAGAGGCGGTTACGGCTTGATCAGGACCGTGGTCCCCACCGGCACCAGGGGGTACAGCTCCTCCGAGTCGGAGATGAACATCCGGACGCAGCCGTGGGAGGCGTAGGTGCCGATCGATCCGGAGTTGTATGTCCCGTGGATCCGGATGCCCGGCGCGTCCAGGTACAGGGCCCGCGTCCCGAGGGGGTTGCCGTAGCCCGGCGGGATGTACAGAGGCAGGTCGGCCCCCCAACCGTCCGGCGCGGGGTTGTACCAGCCGGGGTTCTCCGCCTTGTTCACCACCTCCCAGGTGCCGACCGGCGTGGAGTAGCCCGACGCGGCGGTGGCTATCGGATACTCCCTTGCCACCTTGAATCCGTCGTACAGGTACAGCATGTTCTCGGAGAGGTCGAGCACGATGGTCTTTCCGAGCGATTCGACGGTCACCTCGGGCTCCACGGTTCTCACCGGCACCTGCACCGCGTTCACCCGGTTCGAAAGGGCGTTCAGGATCCGAGCCGCGGCGACCGAGGTCTTGAGCTCCTCCCCGGTCCTGGGCTTCTGGACGACGAGCTCTCCCTCGACCAGCTTGATCTCGGCGTTCACCGCGGGCTTCGCCACCTCTGCATAGGCCTGCTGGACGAAAGCCTCGACCTTCGCCTGGTCGTAGGTGAAGCCGAGCTCGACCGCGGTCTCGACGGGCCGACCCGTGACGTGGTGGTACACCCGCGACAACAGGGGCAGGGAGTCGGAGGCGGCGAAGGCCCGATCCACCGCACCCTCGATGTCGGCTCGCGTGCCGAGGGCCGCCGGGGTGACGTTCCACGAGTATCCGGCCGCGCCCACCGAGAGGTCGCCGCCGAGCGATGTATCCGCCTTGGCCGTCACGGCCCGGATGGCCTGATCGCGGGTCATGCCGCCCACGTCCACGCCGTCGATGGTGACGCCGAGCAGGATGTGCGAGGCGCTGGATCGGTCGTACCGGTACGCCGCGAACGCCGTCCCCCCGCCCAGCACCACGAGGACCAGGGCCGCGGCCAGCGCCATCCACCAGCCGCGCCCGCCCCAGCTCATCGAGTGCTTGCCGTGTGCCATCTCGTTCCCGTCGCTCCTGTTATCGGCTCGGGGCGGCCGCTACTTGGGCGAAATCATACGCACGGATGCCCCTTCGTTCATCTGGGTACCCATTCGTCCGGGATCGGAACCCCCGCCGACACCGCGTACGTGGCGAACCCCTCCAGTCCGAGGGAGTACGACGCCGCGGCGAGCACAAGGGTTCCAGAGGACGACACCGCGAGGATCGCGGCGAGGGGCTTGGCCGTGACGAACAGGTTCCGTCCCGCCACGGTCCGGCCCGGAGGGATGCTCATCGTCACCGGCTGCGGAGGCTCGCCCGTGCCCGACGGCAGCACCGAGAGCGTGACGTCGACCGTCTCGTCTCCGAGGTTCGCCAGGACCAGGCCGGGGCGGAACGGCCGGCCTGCCACGGCGGGGAGCACCACCCACGCGCCGGCCGGTGCCGGGACGCCCGTCGTAGAGCCGCGGTCGGAGGACTCCCCCAGGGTTCGCCGGGCCACCACCACCCCTGGGGTGGACTGCACCTCGATGGTGGACGGGCCGTCCGTCGTGACGGGGTGGATCACGGCCGAGGCCGCTCGGGGGGCTCCCTGCTTGATGCTCGGCAGGCCCAACAGGCCGTCGCGGGACAGGAGCGCGCCCTCGATTCCGGGGCGGCTCTCCCCGGTGTTCATCACCACCATGGTCGTGGCGCCCTGGTCGAACCCACCGGGCAGGATGCTGCGCTCGGGTGGCTCACCGAGGACCCCCACGCTGCTCCGGGTCCCCCCGAGGTCGGACAGGCCAAGGGACCCGGCGGCCACCCGCCCCACCTTCACGTCGATCTGGGTGGACACCGGATCGTAGCCCAGGGCCGTGGCGTTCAGGCGGAACGCCCGGCTCCGGTACGGCTTGAGGACCACGTTGGTCCAGGCCTCGGTGGTGATCGGCGCTTGCTTCTGCGTGTAGAGCGTGAGGGTGAACACGGCATCGGCGGCGAACGGGTTCATCACGACAACGAACGCGTCCTGGCGCTCGGTGCTGGTGCCGTCCGGCACGAACCAACGCTGGCCGGCCCGGGGAAGGCAGGGCTCGGCGGCGACGCCTTTCTCTCCCCCGCCAGCATGGGCCACCCACCCCGCCGCCACCCAACCCCCGAAGTACTCGATGAAGGTCGAGCGGTCTCGGTCCCCGGCGGCCTGGGAGACGAGGAGCTCGGTGCCCGGCTCGACCGTGTACAACTGCGGGGCGGAGGGCCTGCGTTCGGAGAGTGCCGTCACGCGGATGTCCACCGGCGACGAACCGGGGTTGGCAACGGCCAGCGTCACCTCCCAGTCGGTCCCGCCCCCGTGGGGGCAGAACCACGCGCCCGACGGCGCCTGGCTGGGAGGACCGGAGGCCGGCGCCTTTGGCCCCACCTCTCGCTGGAGATAGACGCCGCCGGCCACCATCACGGCCAGGACGACCGCAGCCGAGAGGATCTGGGCGCGAGACCTCACCTGGACCCCGGCCTCCTGGTGATCCACAGCACGGCCAGCCACAACACGAGGAGGACGATCATCTCGGTCGTGCGGATCCACTGGTCGGCGTAGGTGAGCCGCACCGAGCCGCCGTCCGCTTCGAACCCGATGCCCCACCCGAAGGCAGGCTCCGTGCCGAGGGATCGGCCCCCGGTTTGGACCCGCCACCCCCCTTCGTCCTGCTCCGACACGAAGCCGAACCCGGCATCAGGCGACGTGCCGGCGAAGCCCCCCGGCGCCTCCGGGATGGGGGTCGCCTCGACTCGCGGGATGGAGGTGACGGCCCCCAGGTCATCGGTGGCCGCGGCTTCGGCGAACGCGTCGGAGGCCGTCACGAACGCCGGCGGCAACGCCTTTGCGTTTCTGTAGATGACGAGCCCACCCGCCGGGATCAAATCCAGGTCGAGCTGGGCTTCCAGTCGGTCCAAGGCCGCCGGCTGAAGGTCCACCCGGCTCGAGGGGTCGCCGGTCGCCGCCGTCCCGCTTCCCTCCTCGGCCACGATGAACCGCACCCCGAGTGGAGCGAGCAAGGCGCCCCCGTGGCTCGTTCGGCCCGACAACAGCTCCCCGAGGACGCGGCGGAGGTACGCGTACCCGGCTCCGTGGTCGCCCCGGCCGGTATCGAGCGCGGAGACCCCATCCCGGTCCGTGAGGGCGAAGCGGACCGACGTGGCGCCGGCTTCGACGACGTCCACGGCGTCGCCGCCGGGCGCCGGGAAGGGGCCACCGCCGATCCGCCCCAGCCACAGCACGCGGAACTCACCGGGGACCCCGGCAACCACCGGCCAGGCCGGGGGCAGGGCGTTTGGTCCGATGGCCCAGTCCCCCACCACGGCGCGGAACGCCTGGCCCCCCAGACCGACCGCCAGCACGAGCGCCATAACCCCTGCCGCCACCTGGCGGTAGCCGAAAGCCTGGCGCTCCATGCCCGAGCCGATCGCCGCGAGCCCGTACCCCACGACGAGCCCCTCCGAAAGTGCCGCCAGCACCAGGTAGGCCGGGGCGTTCGCGAGCGCGCCGGGCAGGTAGCCGGCCGCCGAGGCCCACGCCAGGAACACCCCGGCGATCGCGGCCGCCACCGCTCGCCACGCCCGTGTCCGGTAGTCCCTTCCCACCACGCTGAACGCCACCAGGGCCACTGCGGGAAGGAACCACGCGATCGGTCCCGTCCCCACGCCGACCTCCGGTGCCCCACGAGCCAGGGTGGCGAAATCGACCGTCCCCACCAAGGACGAGAGCTCCGCGCGGGGTGAGGTGGCGATGTCGGGCACGATCGGGAACACCAGGACGGCCGCCGTGACCGCGGAAGCGAGAGCGAGGAGGAGCCCTCGCCCCCGACGCCGGCCCGCCACGAACTGGACCAGGACCAGCACGGCGAGGGCGGAGAGGATCCCGGGCAGGAACGCCACGCCGATCGCCGTGACCGCCCCAAGCCCGACCACGAACCGCCACGTGTTTCCCGGCCCCTCCCGCCCAAACGCGGCGTCCAGCCGGTCGGCCGCGGGCGGGAGGATCGCCGCCGCGACCAGCACGTCGATCCTGCCTTCGGAGAACGCCCACAGGACCAGGGCGGAGAAGACGAACGCCGCCGAGGCGACCACGGCCGCCACGCGCTGGCCCGTCTGACGAAGGACCGAGCGGAACAGGAGTACCGCGGCCGTCGGTGGGAGCAGTACGAGCAGGAACTTCTGGGCAAGCGCGGTGCTCGCGAAGGAGGCGCCGGAGAGGGCGCCCAGCGCGCCGAGGGCCGGGCTGGCCGCTCCCGTCCCTCCGAGCGCGGTCGTCCGGACCCCGGAGAGTAGTTCCCGGAAGAAGTCGGATGGGCCCGGGGGGAAGGCCCCCAGGACGCCTCCGAGGAGCGGCTCCGGCCCCACCAGGGTCCGGTAGGCGAAGGCCGCCACGCCGATACCGAGGGCCCACGCGACCAGCACGGGGTGCCCGGAGGCGAGTGAGGCGACGCGGGCTCGCGCCGGGACGGCCTCGCGTTCCTCCTCCACCTGTTCCTCCAGGATCCGCTCCGCCTCTCGGAACCACCGCGGCATCCGCACGAACGCCGATTCCATGAACCGGCGAACCAGCCGGTCGCCCACCGAGCGAACCGACTGGGCCCGGACCCGGCGGTTGAGGGTGGAGGGAAGGTGGACCAGGTTCCAGCTCCACGAGGCGAGCAGGTCGAAGGCGTCCTCGAACCGTCGAGACAGGGCGAGGTACGCCAAGCGGGGGATGCCGATGACGAAATGAAGGGGTAGGAGCCACAGGAGCGAGACGAAGCTGTAGTTCTTGAGCATCGAGGCCAGGGCGGCCCGCTCCGCGAAGTACTGATAGCCGTGGCGCTGGGCCTCGGTTCGTTCGCCCCGGGCCCCCGCCGCTCGGTGCCGGGCCTGGGCCAGGGGGGTCATCAGGACCCGGAACCCGGCCAGGCGGGCCCGCCAGCAGAAGTCCAGGTCGTCGTGACGCCCGCCGTAGCGCTCGTCGAGGAGGCCGGTGCGCTGCCACGCCTCCCGGGAGACGAGCATGGCGCACGACGAGACGTACAGGACTTCCAGGATCCGGTCGTACTGGCCCTGGTCGATCTCGCCGTCCTGAAGGGGGGTGTGGGGGTGCCCGAACCAGTCGGTGGACCGGCCGACCTCACGCAGGATCCGGGGGTCTTCCCAGTCCACCACCTTGGGACCGACCACGCCGACCCGTTCAACCCGGATCCGCTGGGCGGCGTCCACCATCCGCTCCACGGCGTCGGGGGCGAGGGCCGCGTCGTCGTGGAGCACCATGACGTAGTCGGCGGCTCGGGCCACCGGGAGCTTCAGGGCCGCGCGGAGGGCCCCTGCCAGCCCCGGGTTGTCCGGGAGGGTGAGGACGCGCCCTGGGCCGAGAGCCTGCCCCAGGACCTGTCCAGATCCGTCCGTCGATCCATTGTCGACCGCCACGATGCCGAGACGGGGGTGTGACTGGCCGCCCAGGGTGCGAAGGCACTCCCGCAGCCAGGGCAAGCCGTCCCTCACCACCAGCACCGCGAGGACGCTCGGGGTGCGGACGGCGTCTGCATCGGGGAGGCGATCGGCTGTCGTAGTGACCATCGGGTGCGCTTGCGCGGCGCGCAGACTAGCACGTCAAGTTACGCGAAACCGCGGAAGGGGGGCCGAGTCGCCCCCCCTCCGGGAGAAGTGCCAGCGATATCCGCGGGCTACATCTTCACCGCGGTCTTTCTCTTCGCGGTCCGTCTCTTCGCGGTCCGCTTCTTGGCCGCGGGCTTGCGCGCCGCGGTCCGCTTCTTCGCGGTCCGTCTCTTCGCGGTCTTCCTCTTCGCGGTCCGCTTCTTGGCCGCGGGCTTGCGCGCCGCGGTCTTCCTCTTCGCGGTCTTTCTCTTCGCGGTCCGCTTCTTGGCCGCGGGCTTGCGCGCCGCGGTCTTTCTCTTCGCGGTCGACCTCTTCTTGGCGGGAGACATTGTCACCCCCTTTCCGTGGATCAGGACGCCATACGCTTAAGGCGTCGCCGTTCCCGTTCGCTCATGCCACCCCACACCCCATACCGTTCATCCCGACGGAGGGCATAGTTGAGGCACTCGATGCGAACGGGGCAGTCAGCACAGATCCTCTTCGCCTCCCTCGATGAGCCTCCCTTCTCGGGGAAGAAGATCTCGGGATCGTGTTCTCGGCACCGCGCCCGTTCCTGCCACGGGATGTAGTGATGCACCCTTCTCTCCCCCCTGAATCACATGCGTGTGATTCTGGGGCATTCCCCCCCTCCTTGACAAGAGGGAATTTCCCATCTCGTGCACCTCCACATGCATCTCCCGCATGAATCGTCTACATGCGGACGCAAGGTTTCAAGACGTTTCGCCGAGAAATATGCTCGTCAAGGCCATTGACGAGTTCGGTAAAGGGGATTGACGGAATCGCCCGTTTCCGGGTCGATCAGGCGCGCGAGGGCGCGATGAGTGCGCCCGGCGGAGCGATGCCCGGTGCTTCGGAACCGTTGCGGTGCACGCGTTCGTACGTGGTGGTCCGCTCGACGGGGATGCGGCCGATGGCACGGATCGCATCGTGGAACTGTGACGGCTCCATGCGGATCCCCCACTCGGCTCCGGCCATCCGGCTGATGGTCTCCTCTATCAACGTGCCTCCGAAGTCGTTCGCCCCACCCCGGAGGATGGCCTGACACGCCTCCACCCCCATCTTCACCCAAGATACCTGGACGTTCCGGATTGCCCCGTCCAGCAAGATCCGGGCCACGGCGTGCATCCGACGGTTTTCCACAGGGGTTGGACCGGGACGAGCCTTGCCGGCGAGGTAGATGGGCGCGTTCTGGTGCACGAACGGAAGCGGAACGAACTCCGTGAACCCCCCGGTTTCCACCTGGATCCTCCGGATCCGTCGAATGTGGAAAACCCAATGCGGCGGCGCGTCTACATGTCCGTACATGATCGTGGAGGACGACCGGAGACCCAGCCCGTGGGCCGTCTTCACGATCTCCTCCCACGAGTCGGCCGGAAGCTTCCCCTTCGTGAGCGCCCAGCGCACGTCGTCGTCCAGGATCTCGGCCGCCGTGCCGGGGATGGTCCCCAGGCCGTGCCGTTTGCATTCCTCAAGGAACTCCCGGAACGAGATGCCGAGCTTGGAGGCGCCGTTCAGGATCTCCATGGGGCTGAACGCGTGGACGTGGATCTCCGGGGCGGCCGCCCTCACGGCGTCGAGGAGGTCGAAGTAGAAGGCGCCCGGCAGGTCGGGGTGGATCCCCCCCTGCATGCACACCTCGGTGGCCCCCCACTCCCACGCTTCCCGGGTCCGGGCCGCCACCTCCTCGAGCGTCAGCGTGTAGGACTCCGGATCCACCTCCCGTTGCGCGAATGCGCAGAACCGGCACCCCACGTAGCAGACGTTGGTGAAGTTGATGTTCCGATTGATGACGTAGGTGACCTCGTCGCCGACGGCCTCCCTGCGGAGGCGGTCGGCAACGCTGCACAGCGCCTCCAGGGCGGCCCCGTCCGCCTGGAACAGGGCCAGTGCCTCGCCATCGGTGATAGACCGGTGCCGCTCGGCCTTGGCAAGTGTCCAGCGGACGTCCGCGTCGATCCGCTCCGGGACGACCTCCCGGCTGGCCCACGCCCTGGTCACCGCGTTGTCGAGGAGATCGAAATCGCCGTAGACGGCCTCCGCATCCTCCCGAAGACCGACACCCGGGCCTTTGGCGAAGGCCAAGTCGATGGTTCGGGGTTTCCACCGGACGTCGGGGTCCTGCCACGGGACCGGCCCCGGGATCCTGCCTTCGGCCGCCAGCCCGTCCTCCCCCATCAGCTCCGCCACCGGCCGTCGCATCTTCCCCGCGAGATAGGGGTCGGGCCGGAGGGCGAACCCCGGATAGATCGTGAGTCGCTCCCGAAGGACCAGGCCGCGCCGGGCCGTTCGGGCCGCCAAGACGTCGAGCGCCGGCCAGGGCTTCTCCGGGTTCACATGGTCGGGGGTGAGCGGCGAGACGCCGCCCCAGTCGTTGATCCCGGCATCGAGGAGCCGGAGCTGCGTCTCCGGGTGGGACAGGTTCGGCGGGGCCTGCACGCTCATCCGGGGCCCGAACACGACCCGGGCCGTGGCCACGGCCGCCAGGAATTCCTCGTCCTCCGGCTCCGGCGCGTGCTGCATGGCGGTCCCGGGCTTGGCCCGGAAGTTCTGGACGATGATCTCCTGAACGTGCCCGTACCTTCGGTGCAGCTCCCGGATGGCGAGGAGCGACTCGGCCCGCTCCCGCGGGGTCTCGCCGATCCCCACCAGGATCCCCGTCGTGAAGGGCACGGCCAGGCGCCCCGCGTCCTCGATCGTGCGGAGTCGGACGGAAGGAACCTTGTCGGGGGACCCGAAGTGCGCCCCGCCCTTCTCCGACAGCCGGGCCGACGAGGTCTCGAGCATCAGGCCCATCGAGGCGCTGACGTGCTTCAGCCGCGCCATCTCCTCCCAGCTCATGACGCCGGGGTTCAGGTGCGGGAGCAGCCCGGTCTCCTCGATGACCCTCACAGCCACGGCGCGGACGTAGTCAAGCGTGGAGTGGTAGCCCCGCTCGGCCAGCCACTCCCGGGCCACGTCGTACCGGTCCTCCGGCCGGTCGCCCAGGGTGAACAGGGCCTCCTTGCATCCGAGCTTCCGGCCGGCCTCGGCGGTGGCCACCACCTCTTCCGGCGTGAGGAACGGCGCCTCGAGCTTGGCGGGGGGCTTGGCGAACGTGCAGTAGTGGCAGTGGTCGCGGCACAACATCGTGAGCGGGATGAAGACCTTCCGGGAGTAGGTGACGGTCGTGCCGTGACCGAGCTCGCGGAGGCGCGAGGCCACGGCCATCAGCCGCTCCAGGTCCTCCGCCCTGGCGGCGATGAGCGCCTCGGCCTCGCCGATCGAGATCGCCTTGCCGGCCTCCGCCCGGGCCAGGGCGCGACGCGTGAGCGCTTCGGGCGGGGGGGGTGGGATGGCCCGGCGCGTCAGTGCCGTGGGCGGGGGGGATGGAACGACTCGACGGAGCCGGTGAGGATTCGCGTCCGCCATCGCGAGCGAGCCTACTACGCTATCCGCGATGCGAGTGACGGCGATAGCCGGTGGGATCGGGGCGGGGAAGTTCCTCCGCGGGCTGGTCCGCGCCGCCCGGCCGGAGGACGTGACCGTCGTCGTGAACACCGGCGACGACATCGCGGTGCATGGGCTCCACGTCTCCCCCGACCTCGACTCCGTCACCTACTGGCTGGGCGGCGTTATGGACCGGGACCGGGGGTGGGGACGCCGCGACGAAACGTTTCGAGCCACTGAGGAGCTTCGCTCGTTCCATCCCGAGCAGGCCTGGTTCAACCTGGGCGACCTCGACCTGGCCACCCACCTCTTCCGTACGAACCTGCTGGCCGCCGGGGCGACGCTCTCCGAGGCCACGGCCCGGATCGGGGCCCGGTTCGGGGTGACCTCCCGGATCCTGCCGATGACGGACGATCCGGTGACGACCCGCGTTACGGTCGTCTCCGGCGGCGACGAGCAGGACCTCCACTTCCAGGAGTATTGGGTGAAGCGGGGTGCCCGGGACGAGGTGAAGGGCACCCGGTACGAGGGGGCGGAGCGGGCCCGCCCGGCCCCGGGCGTGCCGGAGGCCATCGCCAGCGCGGACGCCATCATCTTCTGCCCATCCAATCCGATCGCGTCGATCGGGCCGATCTTCGCCGTGCCCGGCATCCGAGAGGCCGTCGCAGCCCGGCGGGACGCGGTGGTCGGCGTCTCTCCCATCGTGGGCGGCGCGCCCCTTGCCGGCATGGCCGACAAGTTGATGCCGGTGGCGGGGTTCGCGGTGACCGCACTGGGGGCCGCGGAGTGCTACCGGGGCCTCCTCGGGGCATGGGTGATCGACCAGGTCGACTGGGATCTCGTGCCCCGCATCGAGCGGGACCTCGGCGTCCGCGTCGCGGCGACCGACACGATCATGGCCGGCGACGAGCGGGCCGAGGCCCTGGCTCGCGTGGCCCTCGGCCTGGTGCGGTGAGCGTCGAGATCCTCCCCGTCGAGGGCCTTCCCGAGGTCCGCCCCGGCGACGACCTCGCCGCGGTCCTCGCCCCCAAGCTGACGGCGCTCGGCGCCCGCGACGGTGACGTCGTGGCCGTGACCCAGAAGGTCGTGTCGAAGGCCGAGGGCCGGGTGGTCCCGGACCAGGGCGAGGGACGCGCCGCGTGGGTGGAGCGCGAGGCCCGACGGCTCGTGGCCCGCCGCGGCGACCTGGTGATCGCGGAGACCCGGCACGGCTTCGTGTGCGCGAACGCCGGCGTGGACGCGTCGAACGTCGCGCCGGGGTTCCTCACGCTGCTCCCGGAGGACCCGGACGGCTCGGCCGAGCGGATCCGCAAGGGCCTGGAGGAAGCGCTCGGGATCTCGCTCGGCGTGGTGGTGACCGACACGTTCGGACGAGCTTGGCGGCGGGGAGTGCTGAACGTGGCGATCGGGTGCTCCGGGCTACCGGCCCTTGTCGACCTGCGGGGCGCGCCGGATCACGCCGGTCGGGCCCTTGAGGCCACGGTGGTCGCCCTGGCCGACGAGGTGGCCGCGTCGAGCGGTCTGGTCATGGCCAAGGCCGCTCGGGTCCCCGCGGCGATCGTTCGAGGCGTGGCGGCCGACGCGCCGGAGGGCACGGCGAGCGACATGGTGCGCCCGCCGGAAGAAGACCTGTTCCGGGAGTCGCCGCTCCTTTCGATCTCCGCGCGGCGCACGATCCGATCGTTCGGCCCCGGCACCATCCCCCGGGAGGCCGTCGAGGAGGCGGTGCGCGCTGCCTGCACCGCACCGGCGCCCCATCACACGCGCCCGTGGATGTTCACGGTCCTCGAGAGCAAGCCGGCCAGGCGCGCCCTGCTCGCCGCCACGGCCACCGCGTGGCGGGAGGACCTCCGACGGGACGGGACCGCGGAGGAGGTGATCGCCCGCCGCATCGCCCGGAGCGATGCCGTGCTCGGGGCCGCGCCCGTGCTGATCGTGCCGTGGGTCCGGTTCCGCGGCTCCCACCCCTACCCCGACGACGAGCGGGCCCACGCCGAACGGGAGATGTTCCTCCTGTCGGGAGGCGCCGCCATCCAGAACCTCCTGCTGGCCCTCCATGCCCTGAGGCTGGCCTCGTGCTGGATCTCCTCCACCCTGTTCTGCCAGGAGGAGACTCGGGCCGTCCTCGGGATGAACGACGAGTGGTTCGCGCTCGGGACCGTGGCCGCTGGGCCGATGCCTCCCGGACCGAGTCCCGAACGACCGCCGATCGACCTGGGCGAGCACCTGCGGCTCGCGTGAATGGGCATGGGGCGCTGGGCGCCCGGGCCCACGGAGACTATTCGCATCCCAGGCCGGTCAGTCCAGAGGAACCAGCCCTTCGACGAAGTACCAAACAAAGACAGCTGATACGAGGTACATGAGCCAGTGAACGTCCTTCCACCGGCCCCTGAGGATCTGGATAACGGTGTAGGCGATGAAACCGGCGCCGATGCCGTTCGTGATGCTGAACGTGAGGGGCTGAACGAGGATGATGAGCAGCGCGGGGATCCCGATCGCTGCGTCGCTCCAATTGATGTCCCGGACGATCCTCATCATGAAGTAGCCGACGATGATCAGGACGGGCGCCGTGGCCTCTCGGGGCACCGTCTGGGCCCAGGGTGCGAGGAAGAGCGAGAGCAGGAAGAGCACCCCAACAACGACCGCGGTGAGGCCGGTCCGGCCGCCCTCGGCCACCCCGGCCGCGCTCTCGATGTAGGTCGTGTTGGAGGATGACGACGCCGCTCCTCCCGCGGCGGCCCCGAGCGAATCGATGAACAGGACCTTCTGGATCCCGGGCAGCCTCCCCTCGCGGTCGAGCAGCCCCGCCTCCCCCCCGACGCCGATCACGGTCCCCATCGTGTCGAAGAAGTCCGAGAGCATCACGGAGACCACAAGCGCGATCGCCGTCACGAGCGCCACAACCTCGCCGTTCAGGAAGTTGAAGGAGAACGCGCCCAACAGTCCGAAGTCAGGCGCGGCCACGATGTCATCCGGCAGGGTTCCCGGCTGCACTCCGGGCGCGACCTCAGAGTAGATCGGCGTGTCTGCGAAGGCGTTGATGACGGCCGCGACGATCGTCGTGAGGATGATCCCGATGAGCAGGGCTCCCCTCGTGCGCCGCGCCACGAGAGTTGCGGTGATGGCGAGACCGATCGCGAACGTCAGGATCTTGAGCGTGGTGAGATCCGGGTTGAGGGTCAGGATCGGCGCGCCGCTCTCCGGGTGGATGACGATCCCCGCGACGTCGAAGCCGATGAAGGCGATGAACAACCCGATGCCGATCCCGATGGCCCGCTTCAGGTCCATGGGGATCGCGTTGAGAACAGCCTCCCGGAACCCGGTGAGTACGAGGGCGGTGATGACCAGGCCCTCGGTCACGATCACGCCCATCGCCTCCGGCCAGGACAGGCCCGCCGCCCCCACCAGGGTGAAGGCCACGAACGCGTTGAGCCCGAGCCCCGCGGCCATCGCGAACGGATAGTTCGCGAAGAAGCCGTAGGCGAGCGTCATCACCCCGGCGACCAGGGCGGTCGAGGTCACGACCTGGTCAAAGGGCAGCACCACCCCGTCCCGGTCCGGGAGTGTGGTCAGGATCTGCGCGTTCACCACCAGGATGTAAGCCATGGTCAGCCAGGTGGCCAGCCCGGCGACGATCTCGGTGCGTACGCTCGAGCCGCGCTCGGAGACCTTGAAGTAGCCGTCGAGTCCCGACCGCGGGGCCAGCGTGGTTGCCATGTGCGCCCCCCTTCGCACGGGCCCCGTGGTTCCGGGGCAACAACACCGGGGAAGGCTCCCGAAGCATAGGGACCTTCGGCCCTCCCGCGCAACGGCACCCGCGAGCCCGACCCCCGCGCGCACCGACCCAACTCGCGCCGACCCCGACGCGCCCGGGACCGGAGCGGCGTCGCGCCCGATATCCTGGGATGCTCCGACGAGAGGACGGGCGTGGCCAGGGAGACCGGGCGGACCGAAGGCTCGACGGGCGAGCGCCCGACGAAAGCCCAGCGGAAGGAAGAGGCCAGGCGTCAGCGCATGCAGATCGAGCGCCGCATGGCCCGGTCTCGGCGCAACCGGTGGATCGCCCTCGGGGTGGCAGTGGCTCTGGCCGCCGGCGCGACGGTCTTCCTCGCCACCCGCCCCCGGCCGGAGACGCAGGATCCGGCCGAGCTCCTCTCCGCGGCTCCCCAGGCCGCCCAGGCGGCCGGCTGCGATGAGGTCCGAAACGTCGGCGAGTACGAGCCTCCCAACCTGGACGCGGCCCACATCGGAGCCGAAGGCGGGCCGGCCGCCATGCCGCCCCTTTCGACCTATCCCTCCGTGCCGCCGGCCTCCGGCCCCCACGCGGGCCAGACGCTTCCCGCCGGCGTGTACTCCAGCCCACCTCCTATCGACCGGCTGATCCACTCGTTGGAGCACGGGGCCGCCATCGTCTGGTACTCGCCCGGCGCGGAGGTGGCGAGGATCGAGAATTTCTACGGAAGTTCCAATGCCGGGTCCCGCGTCATCGTGGCCCCGTACGGCTATCCCGACCAGGGGCCGGCCGGCAGCCTGCCGCCCGGCACCGAGATGGTCCTGGTGGCTTGGCACCACGTCGAGTCGTGCTCCCGGGTGAACCTGGCGGCGGCGTTCGGGTTCACCGCCCGGTACGCCGCCCCGCCGTTCGACAAGGAGGAGTACCTGGGCGACGCGCCGGAGGCCGGGGCTACCTTCTGATGGCGAAGAAGAAGCGGAAGCAGCGGCACCGGCCGCATTCCGGTCCGGACGAGGCATCGGGAGCAGCGGGAGCAGCGGCCACCCAGACCGCGGAGCGGGCCCGGTCGGCCAAGGCCGAGCGGAAGGACCAGGCCCGACGGGCCCGGGAGACCGAGCTGCGGAGGGCCCGGCGGGCCAGGACCACCCGGCGCGCCGCGTGGGCCGGGGCGCTCGGCGTGGGGACCTTCGTCGCGCTGTACCTGGTGCTCCGGGTGGACGCTCCCAAGCCGATCCCGGACGCTGCCCTGGCCGCGGCCGAGGCCGCCGGGTGCGGCGCGGTCCAGACCCCCGCCGCCTCAGCCCCGGGCGGCCAGCACCTGGCAAGGGACGAGGACTACACGTACCCCGATCACCCGGCGACCTCCGGGTTCCACGACCCGTCGCCCCTGCCCCCGGAGCCGAAGGTGCACACGGAGCCCGTCCCGGAGATCCGGGCGGTGCACAACCTCGAGCACGCGTACGTGCTCGTCTACTACCGGGCCGACGGGCCCGATGCGCTTGCCGAGGACGTGGTGGAGCGCCTGACGTCGGTGGCCGAGTCGGAGAACAAGGTCCTGATGGCGCCGTATCCCCAGCTCGACGAGGGCACCTCGCTCGCCCTGGCCGCCTGGAACAAGCTGTGGGAGTGCCCCGCCACGGTCACGGCCGACCAGGCGGTTACGATCGCGTCGGGGTTCGTCGAGGCCTATCGGGGCACCGGCAACGCCCCCGAGCCGAGGGCCGGCTGACCGGGTCGCTCCGCCTCTAACCGAGCCGGCAGCTCCCCGAGGCCGAGCACGTGATCTTGCCGCGTTCGAAGCTCGCGCGGGTCGCGCCGTTCGCCAACCTGCGCACGTCGCTGGTGGGGAACCCCAGGCGTCCGCTGGGCCCGCCCTTCTTCATGTAGAACTCGAGGACGAAGCCCGACAGCGCGTGCGCGCCGACGCCATCCTTGAAGTAGATGGTGGCCCGCTCGAACTTCTGGCGGGCGCCGTCGGAGAGCCGCACCTGCCTCGACGTAGGGAGGCCAGGCCGGCAGTTGATCGCGTCGTACTTCGACCGGATACTTCCGGTGACCAGCCGGTTGGCGTTGATCCACACGCGGTCGTCGGGGAGTTTGAGGGTCGACCGGAGCACCGATCCGCTGATCTCGACGCTTCCCGTCTCGCCCTGGACCAGCGTGGTCACGATGCGACCGGACACCCCCCGGACCGTGTTCGTGAAAGCGGTGATCCTGCCGATGCCGAGGCTGAGCTTCGTGGTGACCTGGTCGGCGGTCAGCGTCATGTTCCACACGGCGTTGGGGTTGTCGGGCGTGTAGTCCCCGGGGTCGCACACGCCCCGAAGGTACGGGATCGGCGTCCCGCCCCACACGTTCTCGTTGTTCTCGGTGAAGCCGCCGCTCGAGGACATGTAGAAGGCCTGGATGCTCTGACCCTGGTGCAGCACGACCTGGCTCGTGGTCCCATCGACGGCGGCCACCCAGCGGTCGCCGTCCACGCCTGACTCCTTGTCGTACCCCGCGTACACCTGGTCGAAGGAGCTCGCGTACAGCCCGCAGTTGCACCCGGGCCGGTTCTGCCCCGACGCCGCCTTCGTGAACGCGTAGGTCCGGGCCGCGATGGCCTGGGCCTCCAGCGCGGGGTTCGGCCAGCTGCTCGGCACCTCGGCCAGGCCGTACAGGTACTCCTCCGCGCCGACCACCAGGATCAGCCGTTCCCGGCAGTCCGACTGGCAGTTGTGGATGTTGAACTCTATGAAGCCGCGGCCGTAGGTGTGCCCGGCCTCGGGTACGCGCACGCGGGCGCCGTTCGGCTCGAAGGCCGCGAACAGGTTGGTGCCGGGGTCGCCGACGTCGTCGCCCACCCGCTGTCCAAAGGCGTCGAGGATCCGGTACTTCTGGCCGGCCTCGCGCACGACCCAGGTCTCACCGGCCGGGATGGTGGCCACCACGTGGCCGTCCTTCGGGTCGCCCAGGCGGAGGTCCACCGCCCCCACCCCCGCCTCCAGGCGGACCCGCTCCCTGCCCTGCACCAGCCCCACCCGGAGCGTGGCCGGCGGCGAGTCGTGCCCCCCGACCTTGGTCCCCGAGTAGAAGTGGGTGAGGATCTCGGCCCGGCTCCATCCTTCCTGGGCCAGGCCGTAGGCGCCCCACTGCGACATCCCCAGCCCGTGGCCCCACCCGGAGCCGAAGAAGGTGAATGAGTCCGCGGGACGCGCGGACGCGGTCGGCCACAGGGCCACCGCCGAAACGACGAGGACGAACGCCAGTGCTCTTCGCATGTTCCGGAAGATTCCCGAGACGGGCCCGCACCCTAGCACATCGGCCCGGCCCGGTCCTCGCCTTTTAGCTCGCGCCTACCTGCCGGCCTGCGGAGATCCGTTCGCCGTCGACCGAAGCGGCAGGAGCGACCCGCGCACCCTCGGCCAGCGTCGAGCCGGTCACGGTGGCCCCGGCGCCGACGACGCACCCCGGCCCGAGGATCGAGCCCATCACCCTGGCCCCAGTCTCGATCACCGCTCCCCGGTGCAGGACCGAGTCGTCAACCTGCGCGTCGGGGCCGACCCTCGCGCCGGGCCCGACCACCACCCACCGGCCGAGGTGCGCGCGGAGGTCGATCACGGCGCCGTCGGCCACGAACGGCGCCGGGGAGCGCGGCTCGCCCCGCACCCTCCCCTCCAGGATGTCGAAGTGGGCTCGCAGGTAGTTCTCCGGCGTGCCGAGGTCCAGCCAGTAGGCCTCGGTGAGGAAGCCGTGGACGGGACGACCCGAGGCGATCAGGGCTGGGAAGATCTGCCGCTCGATGGAGATGGTCTCGCCCCGGGCCCAGCCCTCGAGCGCCGAGGGTTCGAGCAGGTAGGTCCCGGCGTTGACGTCGCCCGGCATCGGCTCCTGGGGCTTCTCGCGGAACTCGATGACCGGGCCGTCGGGCTCCGTCAGGACGAGGCCGAATGGCCGCGCGTCCTCCACGTGGTGCAGGGCGATGGTGGCCAGGGAGCCCCGGTCCCGGTGGAACCGGACCATGGCAGTGAGGTCGAGGTCCGTGAGGATGTCGCCGTTCAGCGCGAAGAAGGGCTCGTCTTCCAGGTGCTCCAGGGCGTTCACGATGCCCCCGCCGGTCCCGAGCGGTTCCTCCTCTGTGATCCACGTGATGGCCGGGTCGCCGTGACGCGCCTCGATGAACTCGTGGAACGTCGATTCCAGGTACGAGGAGGACAGCACGACTTCGTGCACCCCGTGACGGGCCAGATGATCCAGGACGTGATCGAGGGACGGCCGGTCCATCAGGGGTAGCAGCGGCTTGGCCACGGTCTCGGTGATCGGGCGGAGCCGCGTGCCCTCCCCGCCCACCAGCACTACGGCCTTCATCGGCGCACCCGGTCCTCGTCGCACCCTGTCAGCTGTGCGGCGTCCTCGAGACGAGGAAGATACCGGTCGCGATGAACGCGACCCCGGCCCACCGGAGCGGGGGCACGGGGTCGTCCAGCACGAAGTGGTCGAACAGGAGGATCAACACGTACGTGAGGGCGGCGAACGGGTAGGCGAACGACAGCGAAGCCCGGGACAGGACCACCAGCCACACGAGCGCCGAGACCCCGAACAGGAGGAGACCGGCGTAGATGGCGGGCGTCACGACCAGGGTTCTGAACGATGCGCCGTCCAACCCGTACCTGGCCGGCGCGAGCTCGTCGCTCACCTCGTTCATCCCGTGCTTCAGGGCCAGCTGGCCAACGGCGGCCACGGTCACCGACAGGAGGATCAGCGCGATCAGCATGGCGGGGCGTCCTTTCTTCGCTTCGGCAGCCGCACGGTCGAGTCGGCTCACAGGTCCTCGACCTCGAAGTCTACGGACACGTCCACTCGGTCCTGGACGCGAGGCGCGTCGGCCACCTCGAACTCGTAGCGCTGCGTCTGCACGTGGTACAGGTGCCCGGTCTCCCTGGACGTGAGCCCGATCGTCACCCAGTACTTCCCCGCGGTGTACGGGAAGGAAGGGATCCGGAACCGGACCCGTTTCTTCCCGTCGAACGGCCCGATCACGATGCCGCCCGCCGACGTCTTCCCGTCGAGCACGGGGTGGTTCGTCGCCCCGTCGAGGATCTGGAAGTCGACATCGAGGTCGTCCACGGGCTCGTTCGTCCGCACGTCGACCTGGATTGCCAGGGGGTCGCCGCGGAGCATGGGGCGGTCGCTCGAGCCGGAGCCCCGGATCAGCTCCACGTTCGCGATCTCGGCCTCCCGCGTGCCCTCCTCCGGCACGAACCCGGAGTCGGTCACGCCGAGCAGCACGTACCGCATCTCCCGGACCACGTCGTCGGGCGCGCCCGCCGCGTGGACCGTTCCGTGGTGCAGCATCACGGCCCGGTCGCAGATCTGGCGGACCGTGTCCAGGGCGTGGGTCACCAGCACGATGGTGCGCCCCTCTCGCTGAAACGTTCCGATCCTGTCCAGGCACTTCGCCTGGAAGGCCTCGTCCCCCACGGCGAGGACCTCGTCGATCAGCAGGACCTCGGGGTCGACATGCACCGCCACGGCGAACCCCAGCCGCACCAACATCCCCGAGGAGTAGAACTTCACCTGGTTGTCCATGAAGTCCTCGAGCTCGGCGAAGCCCACGACGGCCTCGTAGGCGCGGTCGGTCTCCTTTCGCGACAGGCCAAGGAACGACGCGTTCAAGTACACGTTCTCCTTGCCGGTGAGCTCGGGGTGGAACCCGGCACCCAACTCGAGCAGCGCCGCCAGCCGCCCTCGCTGCCGGACGATCCCCGAGGTCGGACGAAGGATCCCGGCCGCGATCTTGAGCAACGTGGTCTTGCCGGAGCCGTTGTGGCCGATCAGGCCGAGGGAGCCCCCCTCCGCGACGTCGAACGACACGTCGCGGAGCGCCCAGAAGTCCTCGACCTGCATGCGCGAATGGAGCAGCCGGGCCTTCAGCGAGGTCGGCTTCTCCCGGTACAGCCGGAACTTCTTGCTGACCTCGACGATCTCCAGAGCTGGGGCGCTCACGCTACAGCTCCTCGGCGAAGTCTCCGGACAGGCGGAAGTACAGCCCCCAGGCCAGCCAGAGCAGCACCAGCGAGCCCACCAGGACGGCGACGAGGACCGCGGCGATCCACCCCATGCTCGAGTCGACCAGCACGGGTGTCGGAGCCCCGCCTACCGCGGGCGCGACCACCCCATAGAGCGCCCGGTGCATCCCCTCGACGATCGCAGCCAATGGATTCAGGAAGTACAGGTGGAACAGCTTCACTCCGAGGAGCTCGCGCCCGGCCAGCTCCTCCTGCACCAGGGCTCCCGCGTACACGATCGGCGTCACCCAGAACCAGACCAGGAGGCCCACGTTCAGCAAATGCTGCACGTCGCGGTAGCGAACGTTCAGCGCCGCCATCCAGAACGTCATCGCCGCGGTGAAGACGAGCAGGGTGAGGAAGGCCAGCGGGAAGAGAGACAGCTCTGGCACGTGGAGGCCGTACCCCGTCACGATCACGAGCAGCAACAGGACGCCCGTCTGGAGTGCGTAGTCGACGAGGGCCACGCCGATGGCGGCGAGGGGAAGGATCTCTCGAGCGAAGGGCATCTTCTTCACCAGGTTGGCGTTGTCGATGACCGAGCGAGCCCCGGTCGTGAGCGACACGGAGAACAGGTTCCACGCGAGGAGCCCGGACAGGAGGTACACGGGATAGTCCGGAAGGGGATTCCCGATGACCCTGGTTACGAACGTGAACACGGCCAGGAACACCACCGGGTTGAGGAGTGACCACACGGCACCCAACACGGAGGCCGTGTACTTCACCTTCAGCTCCTTGCGGACCAGGTTCAGCAGGATCTCACGGTGCGCGTAGAGGTCGCGCACACGCTGGCCCATCCGCAGGTGTGGCGGCTCGGAGGTTCGAACGGCGGTCTCAGGGTCGGCGGCCACGGTCCCTCTCATCCGGAAAGAGGCTGCATGCGGGGGCTGCGGCAAAGTCTACAGTCCGGCTTTGTGCCCAAACTCCTCGAGCGCCCGCGAGTACGACAGGCCGTACCCCTGGTCGAGGTGCCGGTCGGTGACGCCGAGGTCTGCCAGTGCCCCGGCCCACCGGGCAAGGGCCCGGCGCCCGGGGTCGAGGGCCAGCCGGAGCGTCGCGTCGATGGCCTCCTCATAGCCTCGTGCGGTGGCATCGGCCGCCCTCAGCCGGGCGACGTGCCCGCTGGCTCGCTCGCCCATCCCCAGCCGGAGGTCGCGGTCTTCGATCAGGCGACGCAGGGCGGCGGCCACTTCGGCCGGGTCCGGTGGCCCGGGAGCCACGCGGAGCACCAGGTCCTCGGAGATGTCCAGGTAGGTCCCCACCCCGCTCACGATGGACGGCCGTCCGGCCTGCATCGCCCGCATGAGGGACCCGCTCACCTCTCCGCGGTGGGGGTGCCGAAGGTCCACCACGATGTCCGACGCGAACAGCCAGGCCCGGAAGTCGTCGTCGGAAACGTCGGCGGCGACCGTGACCCGATCGGCAACCTGGCTCACGGCCACCATCCCGTCCACGTCGTACCCGTGGATCCGCCGCCCGACCAGCGCGACGTGAACCCGGGGCACTGGGTCGAGGCTGCGAATGGCCGCGAGGACCGCGTCCAGGCCCTTGGCCCGGTTCAGGTCGCCTGGGGCCACCACCAGAACGTCGTCAGCACCGAGGGCGAGCCGTCTGCGGAACGTGCGCCCGCGTGGCTCGGCGCGGCGCATGTCGGGTTCGCGCTCGACCACGGGGTGGGGGACGACGAAGACCGGCGTCCGGCACCCGAAGTCGAGGAGATACCGCCGACAGAACTCCGAGTGCACGATGACGCCACGGGCGTGCCGGGCAACGTCCGCACACCACGGCCGACGAAGGGAGTCGTTGGCCAGGGCCTCGGGAAGGGACATGCGCGGGGCGAGGGTGACGGCCTCCCGCCTGGCCCGGTGACCGAGAGGCTCGCCCCTGGCCACCAGGGCCCGGATGAAGTCGTCGAGCCCCAGGTCGTGGAGGACGACGAGCCCGGGGTTGAACATCGCCAGGCGGTAGATGTCCGCGTGGAAGTCGACGTTGTTGCCGAGATGGTAGATGCCCAGTCGATGGGCGGGGATCGTGGCGTCGTGGGTGGGCTTGATGGGCCAGACCACGTCCATGGGATACCGCTGGCGGAGCCCGATCCGGTCCAGTCCTTCCAGCACGGCCCTCGAGTAGGTGGCGATGCCGCTGGCAGCAGGGGGCATGGGCGAGAGGAAGGCGAGGCGCGGGACGGGCGGCCTCGTCATCGGCCGGGCCCGGACCAGCCGGCGGATCAGGCGAGCAGTCGGGCCACGATCTCCGACCACGACGGCACCTCCCGTTCGATCAGGTCCCGGCCGGCGACGCCGAGGCGATCGGCCAGGGCCCGGTCGGCGTACAGGCGGTCGAATGCCTCCGCGATCGCCAGTGGATCCGCCACCGCCACGAGGCCGGTCTCGCCGTCCCGGACGAACTCGAGCGGCCCGCCGCTGTCCTCCAGCGTGACCACCGGCCTCCAGGCGGCGAACCCCTCGATCGTGACGTACCCATAGTCTTCGTCGAACGGACCGTAGTACACGCCGAGGGCGCCGAGGAGGAGCGTCTCGAGCCGTGCATCGGAGGGCCACACCTCGATCGACACGCGATCTTGGAGCTTGTGGTCGCTGATCTGCCGGCGGAGTGCATCCTCCTGCGGACCCTTCCCCACGAGCACAAGGCGCACGTCGGTCCGCACGTGCCGCATCGCGTCGACGGCGAGCGACTGGCGCTTCAGGCTCTCGAACCGGCTTGGGAACACGATCTCATCGCCGTGTGGCCCAGCCTCCGCCGTCATGAGCACCTCGGAGATGGGCGAGTGATGATAGAGCGGCTCGGCCGGGAGCCGGAGCGACGTCCACAGCCGCTGCTGGACGTTCTTCGAGTTCGTGAAGACCCGCTTCGCCTCCCCAAGCGCGATGCGGTCGGCGGTGTGGATCATGTCGCGCACCAACGTCGCGTCCTCCTGACGGGCGAGGTCGGCGTACTCGTGGTGGTCCCAGAGCTCGTACGCCGTGCGGTGCTGGTGGATCAGCCACACGATCTTCCGCTCATGCTTGATGAGGTACGCGGGGAACTTGAGGGGGATCACGGCGTCGATGGGGAGACCGTTCGACTCGGAGAGGTCGAGGCTCCGCCACACCCCCATCTGGTGGACGAGCTCGGTCCCCGGGTACCACTTGCCGGCCACGAATACGAGCTCTGCCTCATGGCCGGCGTGCCGAAGAGCCCGGACGAGCTGCTCCGCGTGGGTCTCGGCCCCGCCCTTCACGAACGGCGTCTGCGGGTGGCAGACGGCCACACGCATCAGCCGTCCTCCTCGCGCGGGGCCTCCCGTCCCTCCACGATCTCCCGGAGCCGCTGCACCTCGGCCTCCGCGTCCGCCAGGCGATCGGCAAGCATCCGGTTCAGCGTGGCGAGATCCCCGAGCAGCCGATCGTAGCGGTGCGTGATCGGCCTGAGGAAGTAGTACATGCCGCCCTTGAACTGACGCCGCCACCGCCTGGCCGAGCCGAGTAGGGGCTCGTCCCGGGGGATGATCGCCCGCTCGTCGGCCCTCATCACGGCGATGAACTCGTGCAGCGCGACCCGGAGCTCCTGCGTGCTGAGGTTGCTTCGGGGGGTGGCGTCTTCGGCCCAGTACAGCTCGCGCTCGAGGGCGAGGCGGGCCTGGCTGCCCGTCCCCCCGTGATCGGCAGTCTCGGCCATGGGGCGGGCAGCGTACCATCCACTTTGGCCGGCTCGATGAGAGGTCTAGTCGCTCTGCGCAGCCAGCCGATACGCCGTGACCAATCGGCGCGCGGCCTCGGCCGGCGTCAGGGACCTCACCCGCTCATGACCTGCGGCGATCAAGGCCGCTCGGAGGGCGTCGTCGTCGAGGACACGCAGCATGGCGTCGATCCAACCGTCGATGTCGTCGGGATCAACCAGGAGGCCGGCGTCGCCTACCACCTCGGGAAGGGCGGTGGTCCGGGAGACGATCACCGGGCACCCCAGGGCCATGGCCTCGGCCACGGGCAGGCCGTAGCCCTCGTGGCGAGAGGGAAAGGTGAGGGCGACCGCCCGTCCGAGGAGAGCGTCGAGATCGACACGGGGGATCCGGCCGACCCGGTGCACCCGGCCGTCCAGGCCGAGCCGGGCGATCTCGGTCAGGACAGCCTCCTCCCTTGGCCCCCGCCCCCCCGTGAGAACCAGGCTGACGTCCGGATGGACCGCGGCCACCCGAGCGAACGCGCGAAGCAGGGTGACGTGATTCTTGTGGGGATGGGTGATGGCGGCGTACACGAAGAACGGCCGGTCCATCTTCGTATCCGTCGGCCGGCCGCCGCCGTTCGGGATCGATCGGTGGAGGACCGGGGCGGGGACCACGATCACGCGCGCACCGTCGAGGCCGAACCGATCGATCAGCAGCCGGCGCGCGTAGTCGCTCGGCGTCGCGACGGAGGATGCCGCCCGGGCCGCCGGACCGAGGCGCGTCCGGAGATAGGCCCCCTTGATCCGGCCGAAGTCCTGGGGCCGGACGATCGGCTGGAGATCATGGATCGTCACGACGGCCGGACGGGTACGGACCTGAGGGATGGTGTTGGCGACGTGGTGCACCACATCCAAGGCGCGACGGGCCGTCTGGAATGCGAGCCAGGAGGACTCAACCACGATCCTGACCGGCGGCGAGTCACCAGAGATCGGCGCCACCACGGTCGAATGGGCGCCGGCCAAATCTGGGTGGGCCGCTCGGAACCGGCGATTCACGAACAGGGTCAGCTCCACCTCATCGATCGCTTCGGTCTCGAGCGCTCGCAGCAGCCGCCAGATGTACTCCTCGGAGCCGCCGACCCGGCCCGGCTTGAGGTACAGGAGGTTGACTCCGACGTGCAGTCGCCTCACGGCGTCGACCCCGCCGCCTCGGCGTACACCGCCAGCATCAGTTGGGCGGTGCGGTCCCAGGTGCAGGCGGCGGCCCGGCGGCGGCCCGCTTCCCCCAACCGCCGGGCGAGGTCCGGATCACCGACGATCCGGTCGATCGCACCAGCGATGGCGTCGACGTCGAGGGGATCCACCAGCAGGGCGGCGTCTCGGGCCACCTCCTCGGTCGCCGTCCCAACTGACGTCACCACCGGGGCCCCGTGGGCCATCGCTTCGAGCACCGGAAGTCCGAACCCCTCCGCCAGGCTCGGATACACGACGGCCGCGGCATTCGCGTAGACGGCGTGAAGGTCGTGCCGCGGGAGGGATCCCAGCCACCGCGCGCGTCCTCTGAGGCTGGCGATGGCGGCCTCGACGTCCTCCCTCCATCCCTGTGGGCCGGCAAGCACGAGCTCCAGGTCGCGATGGTCGAGTGCCCGGAAAGCCTCGAGCACCCGTTGCAGGTTCTTCCGCGGCTCTACGGTGCCGCAGAACAGCACGTAGGGTCGGTCCAACCCGTATCGACGCCGGGATCGCTCCACGTCCGATGGGGCGACCGGCTCGACCCGGACTCCCCACGGCACGAGGCGCAGCCGGTCGATCTCGAATCCGGCGGCCAGGCACTCGCCTAGGGTCGCCTGCGAGGGGCAGGTGACCAGCCTGGCGTGGCGGCGCGCCAGCTCGAGGGCCTTCCGAAAGAACCTGATGCCTCGCCGGGTGTAGTGCGCGGGGTGAGACAGGAATGCCAGGTCGTGGATGGTGAGCACCAGCGGCGCCCGGCTCGCGGGGACGGCGATGATCGTCCCGTGGACGACGTCCACGGCTCCGGTGGCCCGCTCGACCGGCGGCCACCGAAGCTTGTGCCATGCCTCGAACAGGACCAGCGTCGGGAGCCCTAGATGATGGACCGGAACCGGTGGGACCCAGTCCCTGGGGGCGGGGCGAGAGTGGCGCGCGGCCACGCCCATGACGTCGAGTTCAGAACGGGTCTTGAGCGCTCGTGCCAGCTCGATGGTGGCGAGCGCCGTGCCGCCCGGCACCGCGGCCCACGACTGCTCGACGGTGATGGCGACACGCATCACAACCGGTCGGCGATGGGCATCTGCCCGCCGCTGCGCCGGAAGACAAGGCCGTAGAGCGGGCGGCGAAGGAAGACCGGGCACAGCCGCCAGGTGCCACGTACGAAGACGTTCCGGATGAACTGGGCCCTCGACGTGAAGCCCAGCCGTCGCATCCGCAGCTGGAGGTCGATCTCTGGGCGGACCAATCGCCAGCCGCCCCGCCGCTCGTAAGCCCCCGCACCGACTCGATACAGGAGCAGCGGCTGACCGACGTTTGCGGCCCGTGCCCCACTGGCGAGCATGCGAACCCACAGCCAGTAGTCCTCGAAGTCCCTCAGGTGCACGTACCCTCCGGCCCGGGCCACGGCGGAGCGGCGTAGCACCACGGTGGGGTGGTTGAACGGGGAGTGGAACCGGGCGAACCGGGCGATCCCGGCATGGGAGAGCGGTGGACAGCGGATGCCCCGGAGGTCCATCTCGTCGACTCCGATCTCGGCCAGCGCGGAGCCGACCACGTCGAACCCCGATTCGACCAGCGGCACCTGAAGACCGAACCGCTGGGCAAGGGAGATATCGTCGGCATCCATCCGCGCGACGATGTCGAACCGGCAGGCGGCGATCCCTGCCTCCAAGGCCCATCCCAGGCCTCGGTTCTCCGGTAGCTCGACGACCGTCACCGGCACCGCCGACCCGCCGATGGCGCTCTCGAGGCAGGCTGCGAGGGAACCCGGGAGGGCCCCATCCCGAACGACCACCACCTCATTTGGCGGCCGCTCCTGCTCGACGGTGATGCTGTCGAATGCGCGCGATAGGAATTCAGGGCTATCGCCGGCGTAGACGGGCAGCAAGACCGAGAATCGCTCGGGAGCCATGGCGGCAGGCATGGTATACCCCGGCCACCGAGACAAGCCGCCGCGGGAAGCAGCGGACGCGCCCTTTCAGACCTCGTTTCAGCACTCCGACGGCGCGGCCCCGCCCTCGGCACCGGGTCGCTCCGGCTGGAAGGTCGGCGTGATCACGAGCCCGACGTCCGCTTCCGCCAGGTAGCCGTCCCGCACCTCGCGCATCTCGAGGTTGGGGACGAAACCTTTGACGACCCTGGCCATGTCCTCCGCACCCGGCCGGAACAGCAGGATGGCCTCCTCGACCGCCGGCGTCAGCGCGTCCGCATCCAGGATCCCCGGCGAGACGTCGAAGCCGCTCCGCTCCACCACGCCGAACACCCGGTTCGCGGTGCCGTTCGATGCGTCATCGTAAACAGCGACGCGGATGTTCGCGGGCGACGGCAGTGTGCTCGGCTGCTCCCTGCCGAGCTCGCCCAGCGCACGGCCCTGGCGGAGATTCCGGAACAGCGCGCGAGCGTCGGGCTGAACCATCCGGACGATGCTGGTGAAGACGCCGTCGACGTACAGGCTGTCGGGCACCGTCGGCACGACTCGGAAGTCAGCGTCTCCGGTGCTGATGCCCTGCAGTTGCTCGGAGAGGTAGAGGAGCTCCGCGAGGTCGCGCAGCCCGGGGTCGACCCGGATGTTCTCGACCACCGCCTCCAGGGTCGAGGGCAGATGGACCAGCTGACCGGGCGTCAGGATCTTGGCCAGCAACGCCCGAAGGAACTGCTGCTGTCGGGCGATCCGGGCGAAGTCGGGGATGCAGTCGCCGGGGAGGTGGCGGGCTCGCACGTACGCGAGTGCCGTCCGGCCGTCGAACGTGAAGCACCCCGCCTTCGGGATGTCGAGGCCGGCGAGCTGATCATAGAGCGGCCGGTCCACGCACATCGGGATGCCCCCGATCGCGTCGATCACCCCCCGGAACCCTTCGAGGTCGACGTACAACACGTGGTTGATCTGGAGGCCGGTCAGGTCCCGGATCGTCCGCGCGACCAGCTGCGGTCCGCCTCCCTCCACACCATGCCCGAACGCGGTGTTGATCCTGCCCGGGCCGCGACCGGGGATCTCGACCCACAGGTCCCGGGGGAAGTGGAGGATGACGGCGCGGCCCTCACGAGGGTCGGTGCGAACGACGATGATCGTGTCGGACCGGTAGACCCCGACCTCCTCGTCGACGCCGTATTCCTCCGGCGGCAGTCCCGCCCGCGAGTCACTGCCCAACAGGAGGTAGTTGCACGGGCGCGTCGTGCACGGGTCGTCGAGGATGTCGGGCACCAGTGTCGACCCGGGCGATCGAGCCTCGATCGGGATGACGTCGATCTTCTCACGCGCCCAGAAGTACGTCGCCATGCTGAGCGCGCTCACCACCAACACCAGTGATGAGACAGACGCAGTCACCGCGAGGAAGCCACGGCGTGCGTGTGGGTGCCCCTCGAGGCCTTGCTGCAGGTCGCTCCGGTCGGACATACGCTTCGCGGTTGAAGGGTATCGCAGGCCACGGAGCTCGAGAGGACCCCGTCGTGACGATCGTGTGGAGACCCTCGCAGGAGTACGTGGAGCGGGCCAACGTCACGCGATTCATGCGCACGCACGGGATCGCCACCTACGAAGAGCTGATCGCCCGGTCGGTCGGCGACGTCTCGTGGTTCTGGGACGCGGTGGTGAAGGACCTGGGGATCGAGTTCTTCGAACCCTACACGCAGGTCCTCGACGATTCGCGCGGGATCGAGTGGGCCACGTGGTTCGGGGGCGGCTCCGTGAACCTCGCCCACAACTGCGTGGACCGGTGGGCGGAGCGCACGCCCGACGCGGCGGCCGTCATCTGGGAGGGGGAGGAGGGCAAGGTCCGGAGGGTCACCTACCGCGAGCTTCGCGAGCTCTCCGACCGCCTGGCGAACGGCCTCGCGTCCCTGGGCATCGCGAAGGGCGACGCGGTGGGGATCTTCCTCCCGATGTCGCCAGAGGCCGTCGCCACGGTGATGGCGTGCGCGAAGCTCGGCGCCGTATGGCTCCCCATCTTCTCCGGCTTCGGGGCCGACGCCGTGGCCCAGCGCCTCCAGGACGCCGGGGCCCGGCTGCTGGTCACCGCCGACGGGTTCCCCCGTCGGGGGAAGACCGTCCGGATGAAGGAGGTCGCCGACCAGGCCGCGGGCGTGTGTCCGTCCGTGGAGCACGTGCTGGTGTGGTCCAGGCTGGGTCGTGAGGACGCCCCGTGGACCAGGGGCCGCGACGTACCGTGGGACGAGCTGCTTTCGGGGCAGCCGGATCGGTTCGAGACCGAGCGCCTCGACCCAGAGCACCCGCTGTTCATCGCCTACACCAGCGGCACGACCGGGCGAGCCAAGGGCGCCGTGCACGTGCACGGGGGGTTCCTGGTGAAGATCGCCGAGGAGGTGGCCTACCAGGTGGACCTTCACCCCGGCGAGATCCTGTTCTGGGTCAGCGACCTGGGGTGGATCATGGGCCCGTGGGAGATCGTGGGGGCCACGGCGCTGGGCTCCACGGTGTTCCTGTTCGACGGGGCGCCGAACCATCCGGGCCCCGACCGCATCTGGGACATGATGGAGCGCCACCACATCACCACCCTCGGGGTCTCCCCCACGCTGATCCGTGCCCTGATCCCGGCCGGCGAAGAGGAGGCGCGGAAGCACGACCTGTCGTCGCTCCGCATCCTGGCCTCCACCGGGGAGCCGTGGAACCCCGAGCCGTACCGGTGGTTCTTCGAGACGGTGGGCCATGGCAAGCTGCCGATCATCAACCTGTCCGGCGGGACCGAGGTCGGCGCGTGCTTCCTCTCGCCGCTCCCCATCTGCGACCTCAAGCCGTGCACGCTCCGGGGCCCGGCCCTCGGCATGGACGTCGACGTGTTCGGCCCGGACGGGAAGCGAGTGGCGCGGGGGGAGGTCGGCGAGCTCGTATGCAAGCAGCCCTGGCCGGCCATGACCCGCGGCGTGTGGGGCGACCCCGAGCGGTACCTCGACACGTACTGGCGGCGGTGGCCGGGCGTGTGGGTCCACGGGGACTGGTCGAGCGTGGACGAGGACGGGTTCTGGTTCCTCCACGGACGATCCGACGACACGATGAACGTGGCCGGCAAGCGCCTTGGTCCCGCGGAAGTGGAGAGCGTCCTGACTCTTCATCCCATGGTGGCCGAGTCGGCCGCCGTGGGCATCCCCGACGACGTCAAGGGCGAAGCCATCTGGTGCTTCGTAGTGACCAAGCCCGGCGTTGGCGCCGGCGACGGGCTGGCCGCCGAGCTCTCGTCGCTGGTCGAGGAACACCTGGGCAAGGCATTCAAGCCGTCACGGATCGTGTTCGTCCCCGAGCTCCCGAAGACGCGCTCGGCCAAGATCGTCCGAAGAGCCATCCGAGCCACGGTCGCCGGGCAGGACCCCGGCGACCTGTCGAGCCTGGAGAATCCAGCCGCCCTTGACGCCATCGGACAGGCGGTGGGCTAGACCGGCGCCCCTCTGACGCAGGTCTATTCGCCGTGACCCACGCGACGCGTCAGGGCGTGGCCAGCTCCACGGTTTCGGGAACGAGTTCGCCCACGACAGGGCCGTCTGGCAGAAAGACCTCGAAGGAGGCCCCCCCGCCCTCGCGGTCGCCGACCCTGGCCCAGCCGCCGTGGAGCGTGGCGAATCGAGCCACGAGTGACAGGCCGATCCCCAACCCCTCCCCGCCGTGGCGGAATGGTTCGAAGATGACCTCCCGCAGGCCCGGGGGAACGCCGGGGCCCGCGTCCTCAACCAGGATCGTCGTGCCATCCTCCCGGCGGTTGACCCGGACCCAGATGGGCGTGCGCTTGGGGGTGTGCCGGGC
>JBOGVG010000078.1:0-2707 GCA_050692435.1 Actinomycetota bacterium | reverse complement strand
AGTTGTGGATGCGGGACTTGGTGATGGACGTGGCGTACTTTCCCATCGCGTAGCAGAGCGAGTGCCGACGTGATGGCGCCGGCGGGAAGGAGTACGCCGATGCTCAGGATAGTCCCCGACGAGGCGGCGCGCGAGGAACTGGCGTTCACGATCGACGAGATCTGCCGCCTCGGGGCTCAGCGGATGCTCGCCGTGGCTCTGGAGGCCGAGGTGGACGCCTACATCGAGGCAGCCCCGGAGGCGCGAGATGGAGCCGGCCGGGCGCTCGTGGTGCGAAACGGGAAGGCCCGTCCTCGCCAGGTGGTAACCGGGGCCGGGGCCATCGAGGTCGCCGCCCCCCGGGTGAACGACCGCAGGATCGACGAGGAGACCGGGGAGCGCTCGAGGTTCCGCAGCCAGGTCCTCCCTCCGTACGTGCGCAAGTCCCCCAAGGTCGCCGAGGTCCTGCCGCTTCTGTACCTGCACGGGCTGTCCAGCCTCGACTTCGTCCCCGCCCTGGCGGAGTTCTTCGGCACCGAGGCGGGGCTGTCCGCGTCGGTGATCAACAGGCTCACCAAGGCCTGGAGGGCCGAGTGCGAGGCGTTCGCCAAGCGGAGCTTGAAGGGCCGCGACTACGTCTACGTCTGGGTCGACGGGGTGCACTTCAAGATCCGCCTGGGCGAGGACGACCGCCTGTGTTGCCTGGTCATGGTGGGGGTCCGAACCGACGGGACCAAGGAGCT
Source organism: Actinomycetota bacterium (assembly GCA_050692435.1). GTDB lineage: Bacteria > Actinomycetota > UBA4738 > UBA4738 > HRBIN12 > AC-69. Next base: position 1,985 of record JBOGVG010000078.1, on the reverse strand, counting down.
CGTGGCGATCTCGGACGGGTACCGGGAGTCCACCACCTCCTGGGCCGAGCTGCTCCGGGACTGCAAGCGCCGAGGGATGCGGGCCCCGGTGCTCGCCGTGGGGGACGGGGCGCTCGGGTTCTGGGCGGCGGTCCGCGACGTCTTCCCCGCCACCCGCCACCAACGGGACTGGGTCCACATGACGGCGAATGTCCTCGACGCCCTGCCCACCTCGGTCCAGGCCCAGGCCCGCCGAGCCATCACCGAGATCACCAACGCGGAGAACAAGCAGGAGGCCTCGAAGGCCATCGACCGGTTCGAGGCGGAGTTCGGGACCAAGTGGCCCAAGGCCGCCGCCAAGATCACGAGGGAGCGTGAGGCACTGCTCGCCTTCTACGACTTCCCCGCCGAGCACTGGATTCACCTGCGGACCTCCAACGCCATCGAGTCCACGTTCGCTCCGGTGCGAGCCCGCACCGACGTGACGAAGGGACCGGGCTCGAGGGCCGCCGGGCTCGCCATGGTGTTCAAGCTGCTTCAGGCGGCCGAAGGGAGGTGGCGCAAGGTCAACGCCCCGCACCTTGTGGCGCTGGTGCGAGCGGGCGCAACGTTCGTGAACGGCAAGCTGGTGGAGCGGAGCGAGGGAGAGGACGCCGCGTGATCACGCCTCACCGATCCACAACATTTGACAATTCCTCGATTCGGCCATCCAAGAACCTCTTTGGCGTAGCGGAGAGCCACTTCCCCGGCGTCCGTTCGCCACTGGACTGCCGTATCACCGGCGTCGACGCGCGCCTGAATCAGCTGGGCGTCGGCGAGCGAAGTCCGGGCCACAGTGCGGAGAAGGCCTCGGGGTCTCCGGCGGGGTGTTTGACCCCATCGGTGCCTCTGAGTGCGTCGAACGCGAACCAGCCTCCGGCCACCGCAACCAGCAGGGCGACAATCGCGGCCGTCACGCGAGCCGTTGGGCGAGGCCCCGGCTCCGGGAGGCACGGGCCGCGCTCGGCCCGCTCCAAGAGGTCGAGCGAGGGCCCATCCGATCGATCTTCCCCAACTCGGTCAACCAACGCTCAGGCATCGTTCGCTCCTCCGTCCTCCAGGAGTCCTCGTAGCCGTCCCCGTCGGGCACAAGGCAACCCAGCCGGGCGGCGGGGCGTCAAACTGAGAAAAGGGAGCAATCCGAAAAATTGCGAGGGAGCAACTGAGGATGAATGCGGCGCTTTTACGGACGGCGGCCTTAATGACCCTCGTACTGACGGCAGCCGCCTGCACCGAAGGCTCCGACCAGGCAGAAAGACCCCACGAGGCTCCTGCAGTCTCTCCCACCGGCATTGGCTGCCCCAACGAGGCGTCCGCCGTCGCCACGCCGCGAGCCGAGAGCAAGGGACACCTGCAAGGCGATGTGGATGGGGACGGCGAGGAGGACGAAGTCTTCTTGATCTACGAGCGCAACGCACGTCCTGGCTGTCGGGCCTTTCTCATCCTCGAGACCGAGGAGCAGACCTTCTCTGCGCCCATTGCGGACTGGGGCGACGACGCCTTCGTGCCAGAACTGGCATTTCTCACAGAGGTCAATGGACGTAGGGGGAGAGAGGTAATCGTAAAGCTCGGAGCCGGGGCGTCCGTCGAGCTGTTTGGCATGTTCACCTGGCAGGCACGCGAGCTCCGCCGGATCGACATCCGCGGCTGGGTGCATCGGGGCGGTTTCCCCATCCACGACCCCTCACGCGACGACCTAGTCGTCCATGGAGCGAGCGCCGGCCACGGGGACGCCGTTGACTGCACCAGGAGCAACATGGTGGTCATCTCCTCTGCATTCCCCAAGAAAGGCGGCGCCGGGTCCAATCCTTATGTGATCGAACGACGCTTCTACCGTCCGCTGCCTGATGCCATCGTGTTGGCTCGCCAGGATTTCGCCGAGCGGCCCGGCACCTACGCAAAGGACTTCTTCGAGTTCCGCTCCAGGCCCTTTCAGCACTGCAAGTCCTCGAAAGACCTCACGAGCG
>JBOGVG010000077.1:0-8060 GCA_050692435.1 Actinomycetota bacterium | reverse complement strand
GCCTTCGTGTGCGCGGTCAGCGTCGAGGAAGTCACACGCGGCATCCGCCCGCCTGAGGACGACGCCTTCGTCGAGCTCCTCGACGGGTTCCTGGTCGCGCCTCTCGGGATTCCCGAAGGCCGGCTTGCGGGTTACTGGAGGCGATCCTTCGCCCGCCGCGGGCGAACCCTCTCGCAGGCGGACGCGCTCGTCGCGGCAGCAGCCGCGGGGATCGGCGCCGGGCTGGCCACCGGGAACCCAAAGGACTTCCCGATGCACGGGCTCGAGGTCGAGCACTGGCCGGTCGGCCGGTAGCCGGTCCGCGCTGGTCCTCTCACGCTCCCTACAATCGGGGCGTGACCAGGTCCGAGGAGCTGTTCGAGCGGGCACGGCGCGTGATCCCGGGCGGCGTGGACTCGCCGGTCCGCGCGTTCGGCGCCGTGGGCGGGACCCCGCCCTTCATCCGAAGCGCCAGCGGCGCGTACGTCAACGACGCCGACGGCAACCGCTACATCGACTTCGTGCAGTCCTGGGGAGCCTCACTGTTCGGCCACGCGTGCCCAGAGATCGTGGACGCGGTCGTGAACGCCGCTCATCTCGGCACGTCCTTCGGCGCGCCGACCGAGCTGGAAGTGAGGCTGGCCGAACTCATCATCGACGCCCTTCCCTCCGTGGACATGGTCCGGCTGGTGTCGAGCGGTACCGAAGCCGCCATGAGCTCGATCCGCTTGGCGCGCGGGTTCACCAGGCGCGACGTGATCTTGAAGTTCGAGGGGTGCTACCACGGGCACGCCGACTCGCTCCTGGCCGGGGGCAGCGGTTCGGGCCTCGCGACGTTCGGCATCCCCGGATCGCTCGGCGTCACCGAAGGGGCCGCCCGGGACACGCTCACGGTGCCCTACAACGATCTCGAAGCGGTCCGCGCCGCGTTCGCGGAGCACGGTGAGGCCATGGCCGCCGTCATCGTCGAGCCGGTGGCGGCGAACATGGGGGTCGTGCCGCCCGAGCCGGGGTTCCTGGAAGGGCTCCGCGAGGCGACCGCCGGGCACGGCGCGCTGCTCATCTTCGACGAGGTCATCACGGGCTTCCGGATCGGCTACGGCGGCGCCCAGGGCGCCTTCGCCGTCCGCCCGGACCTCACGGTCCTGGGGAAGGTGATGGGCGGGGGGTTCCCCTGCGCGGCCTTCGGCGGAAGACGCGACATGATGGAGCGCCTCGCCCCGGTGGGCCCCGTGTACCAGGCCGGCACGCTGAGCGGGAACCCGGTGGCCGTCGTCGCGGGGATCACGGCGCTCACCCTGGCCCGCGAACGGAACCCGTACCCGCAGCTCGCCAAGACCACGGAGGAGCTGGCGGCCGGGCTCCACGAGGCGTTCGGCCGGAACGGCATCGCGGCCACGGTCAACCGGGTCGAGACCATGTTCAGCGTGTACTTCACGGCCGGCCCGGTCCGCGACTTCGACGATGCCAAGGCCGCGGACCACGAGCGGTACGCCCGCTTCTTCCACCACATGCTCGAGCGGGGCGTGTACCTTCCGCCGTCCGGGTACGAGATGTGGACCCTGTCGACGGCACACGGCCCCGAGGAGATCGGAAGCACGATCGAGGCGGCGTCGTCGTTCGCCGGCTGAGCTCCCCCCGAGCGCACCACCCCCCAAGAAGCGGCCCTAGCCCTGCGCGGGCTGCGCCTCCCCGAGCGCCCGGTCGGCCTTCGCGGCAAAGACGAAGTCGGCCTGGTGGAGTCCGTCGATCTTGTGCGTCCACACCGTGAGCTTCACCTGGCCCCACGCCAGGTAGATGTCGGGGTGATGCCCGACTTCCTCCGCCAGCTCGCCGACCCGGTTCGTGAAGTCCAGGGCCTGGCGGAAGTTCTTGAACCGGTACTCCTTCTCCAGGTGGTGATCGTCCACCGCCCGCCAGCCACCTCCGAGGTCGTCCAGGTATCCGTGGATCTCCTCGTGCTCCATGGGCGGGATCCCTCCCTTGCACGGAACGCACTCCATCGAGGCCAGGTCCCTCATAGCTCGATGCTGCGAGGATTCGCCGACGGCGTCAAGAGGGCCCGGCGGCCAGCCGCGTGTCCCCGATCCGGCGAAGGCACTCCGTCGCGTGCTTGATGCACTTCGAACCATTGGTATGGGGCCTCAACGCTGGGACCGCCGCGAGAAGGCCGAAAGGCGGCAATACCTCGTCATAGCCAGTGGGCCCGCCCACGACCGCTGTTACTGGGGACCCGGCCGCTACTGCTGCGGCGTCGTGGTGATATGGATGGTCGTGGTGGCCTGCTTCTTGGCCCGCTTGGCGGCGCGCTTCTCCTTGATGGACTTCTGCGCCGCCCGCTTCTGGTGCTTCTCGCCGCCTTTGTCCTTCGCCTTCATGGCCTTCCCTTCGAACGGTTCGCCTTCATTATGCGCCGAAGATCAGGTGAGGTCGGTTAGGGCATCCCGCACGTCCTTGCGGATGCCGGTCACGAACGGGATCTCCTCCTTCGTGTATCGGCGGGCCCTCGCTTCCCGGAGCCTTCGGATGCAGGCCACGATGCGGTCGAGATCGTCCGCCTCGAAGGCCAGGATCCATTCCCAGTCGTTGATCCCGAAGGCGCTGGTGGTGTTGGCCAGGACCTCAGGGAATTCCCGGCCGATCTCCCCGTGCTCGCGGAGCAGCTCGGCACGTTCCTCCCGCGGCAGCAGGTACCACTCGGGCGTCCGCACGAACGGGTAGACGCACAGGAACTTCCTGGGGGGCTCGCCCTTCGCGAAGGCCGGGGCGTGGTCGGCCGTGAACTCGGCCGGCTTGACCACGCCCATGAACGACCACGCGAGCTCGAGGCCTCGTCCGGCCTGGGACCGGCGGAACCCGACCAGCGCGTCCTGCACCGCGTGGGGCGAGGGCCCGAGCAGCCACAGCATGAGGTCCGAGTCCGCCCGGAACCCGACGGTCGAGTACACGCCGCGCACGGTCACCCGGTCGGTCCACTCCTTGAACAGGTTCTCGATCTCCTGGGCCGCGTCGTCCACGTCGATACGGTGGGGGCGCGGAGCCGCCCTGAACACCGGGTACAGGGCATACACGATCTCGCTCATCACACGCGCTCCTGTTCGACGTCCTTCGCCGGCAAGCCGGCGAGATGGGCCAGGACTCGTCCGGCCACCTCGTTCCCGCTCCGTACGCAGTCGGGCAGGCCCACCCCACGGTACCCCGAGCCGGCCAGGAACACCCCTGGCGGAAGCGATCCCTCGATCCGGGCCAGCCGCTCCAGGTGTCCCACTTCGTACTGGGGCATCGCCTTCAACCACCGAACCACCCTCCAGGCCTCGGGGGCCGCCGGCAGCTCGACCAGGGCGGCGACGTGCCCGCATACCGCCTCTGCGATCTCCCGATCGGGCGCGTCCAGGACGTCCTCGGCACCCACCCCACCGACGAAGCAGCGAAGGACGGCTCGGGACCCGAGCTCGGGCCGGGGCCACTTCCGAGACACGAACGTGCACGCGGTGAGCGGCGCCTTGCCCGCGGGCACCACGAACCCGGTCGCATCCGGGAGCGCGTCGCCGGTGCCCTCCGCGTACACGAGCAGCACGACGGCAGTGGACGCGTAGGGGATCTGGCGAAGCAACATGGCGGCCTCTGGCGCGAGCCGCTCCACCAGCCCCGCGGCGACGAACGCGGGCGAAGCCATGACGACGGCGTCGGCCGGATGCTCGGTCCGGCCGGCCGAGTGCTCGACTCTGCCGGCACGCACCAGGTAGCGGCCGCGATCGGGTTCGACGACGTCCACCGCGGTACCGCAGCGGAGCCGGGCTCCGATGGCCTCGGCCAGGGCGCCGGTCAGGCGCCCCAGGCCGCCCTCCAGGCGAAGGAACATCGACGGGGAGCCCGGGCCCGCGGCCTTCGCCGCGGCCCGGGCGCCCCGGATCAAGCTGCCGTCCCGGCGCTCCCACTCCGCGAGCTCGGGGAACGTGGCCTCGGCGCTCAGGCGGTCCACGTCCCCGGCGAACAGCCCGCCGAGGAGCGGAGCCACCAGGGCGTCGGTGGCCTCGTCGCCCAGCCGCCGCCGGAGCAGGCTCCCCAGCGACCGGTCGCCCTCGCCCTTCTCCGGCTTGCGGACCAGGTCGCCCAGGGCCCGAAGCCTGCCTCGCCGGGACATCCCCGCCCAGCCCCACAGCTCCCCGAGGCCGGCAGGGATCCCGAACGGTCCGATGGGGAATCGTCGCAGCCCGGCCTCGGTCCAGACGTACGTCCGGTCCGTGGCCGGAGCCACCAAGTTGTGGCCAAGGCCGAGCTCGCGGCACAGCCCGACCGCCCACGGCTTCCGGGCGATCAGCGAGTCCGGTCCCGCTTCGAGCTCGACGCCGCCCACCTCGACCGAACGGACCTTCCCCCCCGGGACGGGCTCGGCCTCCAGGACGGTGACCTCGGGACCTCCCGCCGCTCGGAGCCGGTACGCGGCCGTGAGCCCGGCGATCCCCCCTCCCACCACGACGACGCGTCCGGTCACGCGGCGGCCACCGCCTCCAGGTGGAGGCGGATCACCGTGGCCAGCATCCGGACGAACGAAGGATCCGTGTTCGGCATCTCGGTCCGAGCGAACTCCACGCCGGCCTCCTCGGCCACCCGCTTCGCCTCGATGTCCAGGTCGTACAGGATCTCGAGGTGGTCGGCCACGAACCCTGCCGAGCAGACCACCACAGCGCGGTGGCCGTTCGCCGCAAGGTCGCGGATCACGTTCTCGAGGGGCGGGCCCCACCACGGGTCGCCGGTACGCCCGGCGCTCTGCCACCCGATCGTGTAGGTCGAGAGGTTCAGCCGGTCCCCGACCAGGTCGGCGGTCTCCTGGAGCCCGTCCCGGTACCGGCACCGGTCCTCGCAGTCGCAGGACTTGCACCGGAGCGACCCGTCGTCCGACGTTCGGACCGGGAGCGAGTGCGCGGAGAACACGACCGCCGCCTTCTCGCGGCTCGCGTCGGACAGTCCGCCGAGCGCGTCCCTCACCCGGCCGGCCAACAGGTCCACGAACGTCGGATGGTCGTGATAGCGCCGGACGAACGTGAACGCGGGACCACCGTCCCCGCTCACGGCCCGCTGGACACGTTCCACGTAGGTCTCCACCGACATCCCCGACCAGTGCGGGGCCATCACGATCCCCACCGCGCGCTCGATGCCGTTGCGGCGCATCGTCGCGATGGCATCGGCGATGAACGGCGGCGAGTGCTTCATGCCCACGTACGTCCGGAAGGCCCCACCGCTGCCGTCGTTCAGCTCGCGCTCCAGGCCCTTCGCCTGCCCCGTGGTGATGTCGAGGAGCGGGAACCGGTCGCCGATCGCCGCGTACCGCTCCCTGAGTTCGGCGAGGTGCTCCGGCGACGGTGGCCGCCCGCCCCGGATGTCCGTGTAGTAGCGCTCGACGTCATCCGGGCCGTTCGCGCTTCCGTAGGCCATGACCAACACGCCGACTGGCGCCGTCATCTCGGCTCCCGGCCGGTCATCCCCGCTCCCTTACCGTCGTCTCGTGCACCAAGTCCACCAGCCGCTGGAGGTTCCCCACCGGGGTGTCCGGCAGCACCCCGTGGCCCAGGTTGAACACGTGGCCGGGCCGTCCCTCCGCCCGCTTCAGCACCCCGAGGGCCTTGCGACGCACCACATCCCATGACCCCAGGCACGCCGCGGGATCGAGGTTCCCCTGGATACCGCGGTCGTGCCCGATCCGGCGCCACGCGGCGTCGAGTGGCACTCGCCAGTCCACCCCGATGACGTGCCCGCCGGCCCGCCGCATCAGGCCGAGCAGCTCTCCCGTCCCCACGCCGAAGTGGATGGCCGGCGCGTCCAGGTCCGCCAGCCCGCCGAAGACGAGCTGCATGGCCGGCAGCACGAACCGCTCGTAGTCCTCGGGCTCCAGCGCGCCCACCCAGCTGTCGAACACCTGGACCGCGTCGGCCCCCGCCTCGACCTGCCCTCGCAAGTGCGCCACGGCGAGGTCGGCGAGGATCTCCATCAGTCGCCGCCACAGCACGGGGTCGTCGTGCATCAGGGCCTTCGTGCGCGCGTGGTCACGCGACGGTCCCCCCTCCACCAGATAGCTCGCCACCGTGAACGGGGCGCCGGCGAACCCGATCAGCGGGACCCTGAGCTCCTTCCGCAGGAGCCGGATGGCCTCGAGCACGTAAGGCATGTCGGCCTCGGGCTCCAGCGGCCGCAGGCGCTCGATGTCGCCCGCGGTCCGGATCGGCTCGGACACCACCGGTCCGGCGCCGGGCTCGACCCGGACGTCGACCCCGATGGCGGCGAGGGGAACCATGATGTCCGAGAAAAGGACGGCGGCGTCGAGCTCCATTCGCCGAAGCGGCTGAAGGGTGATCTCCACGGCCAGATCGGGGACTCGGACCGCCTCGAGGATGTCCCGGTCGCCCCGGAGCTCTCGGTACTCGGGCAGGTACCGCCCGGCCTGGCGCATGAACCACACCGGCGTGCGGTCCACGGGCTCGAGCCGGCACGCGCGCAGGAACCGATCATCCGCGGGAGCCATCACCCCCAGGATACGGGCCGAACCGGCGGGTCAGACCGCCGCTTGGGCGGGCGGAACGGCCTGGAGGACCACCTTGAACGCGCAGCCCCCGGACGGCGCGTCCTCGATCGTCACCGAGCCGCCCAGGGACGTGGCGAGGCCGCGGACGATGGGCAGGCCGAGCCCCAGCCCCGGCTTTTCCCGGCCCACGCCGAGACGAGAGAACCGCTGAAACGCGCGCTCCCGATCCTCGGGGGGGATCCCCGGGCCCGAATCCATCACCCAGATGGTCACGCCGGCCCGGCTCGGCTCGACGACCAGTCGCACGGGGGGCTTCCCGTACTTGTAGGCGTTGTCCACGAGGTTGCTCAGGATGCGCCGCAGCGCGTCCGGGCTGGCCACGATGGGGGCCGACACCGGCGTCTGCACCAGCACCGGGCGGCCGCTCACCTCGAAGTCCGAGGCCACTACCTGGGCAAGGTCCGCCACGTCCACCGGCGCCAGCGGCCCCATTGCCGTGCCCTGCTCCAGCCGGTTCGACACCACGATGTCCTCGATCATGGACGCCAGGTGCCGGGCGTTTCGCTCGATGATCTGGAGGAGCTCGGGCGAGGTGTCGAGGAGGTCGGAGCGCTGCGCGCTCTCGGACGCGGCGAGCACCGCGGTGAGCGGCGTCCTGAGCTCGTGGGTCACGATGTCGACCAGCTCCGTCCTCAGCCGGTCCACCTCCATGAGCTTCAGCACGTTGGCCCGCTCGGACTCGTACAGTCGGGCATTGGTGATGGCGCCCGCGGCCTGCTCCGCGAACAGGCTGAGGGCCCGAAGGTCGTACTCGGTGAACGCCCGGTCGGGATCGGCGTTCACGCTCAGCACGCCGAGCAGCTCGCCCCGGCTGAGGAGCGGCACGCACATCGAGCTCTCGACAGGCTGCTCCCGGGGGCCGAGGTCTGGGAAATCGGCGGGCCCGGCGGTCCCGTCGATCAACAAGGGCTCACGGGTCTCGGCCACCCGGCCGGCGATGCCCGACCCGATCCGGACCCTGCTTCCCTTCGCGGCCTCGTTGCCGCGGACACACGACGCGACGAGCGCATCCCCCTCGACCAGCATGACCGAGCCGCTCTTTCCCTTCAGCAGGTCGAGCGCGCTCCGAAGGATCACGTCCAGGACGGCGTCCAGCTCGAGGACGGAGTTCATGGCCTTGCCCGCATCCAGCACGAGCGAGACCTCGTGGAGGCGGTTCGACAGCGAGGCGGTGAGGACTCGCTCGTCGGTAAGGAGCCCGGCCAGCCGGCGGAGGTGAAGCGCCTTCTCGATGGCGTAGACGCAGAAGGCCACCGAGAGTAGGACGAAACCCCACCGGAGGACCGGGGGGGGGAGCCAAGAGCTGGGAGTGCTCGGCCAGAGCGACAGGAAGGCGATCACGGCGCTCCCCGCCACGAGCAGGACCGTGGTCAGGATCCACAGCTGCATCCGCCGCCGCTCCACCGCCTCCAGGGAGGGCGTGCGGACGTCGCGCAAGCCGACCACCCTCGCCTCGCGCCGGATGCTGTCCGAAAGCGTGGAGCTCTCCGCTGCCATGGCC
>JBOGVG010000076.1:0-11338 GCA_050692435.1 Actinomycetota bacterium | reverse complement strand
GACGGCCCGGACGAACAGGGGGAACATCACGCCCCCGATGGCACCCACCTCCGAACCCGAGTACGCCGCCGCGCCCAGGATCAGGGCCGCCACCAGGGTGACCTCGTAGGACTCGAACAGGTCGGCGGCCATCCCCGCACAGTCGCCCACGTTGTCGCCGACATTGTCCGCGATCACGGCGGCGTTTCGGGGGTCGTCCTCGGGGATGCCTTTCTCCACCTTCCCCACCAGGTCGGCCCCGACGTCCGCGGCCTTGGTGAAGATGCCTCCGCCCACCCGCATGAACATGGCCAGGAGGGCGCCGCCGAACCCGAACCCCACCAGCACGCTCGTCGCGTCCTGCTTGTAGATCAACAGGATGGCCGTGGCTCCGAGGAGCCCCAGGCCGACCGTGAACATGCCGGCCACGCCGCCGGCCCGGAAGGCGACGCGAAGGGCCCGGCGGAGCCCGGACTCCCGAGCGGCGTTGGCGACCCGGACGTTGGCCCGGACCGCCAGCCACATGCCCGTGAACCCGGTGACGGCGGAGAACCCGGCCCCCAGGGTGAACGCGAGGGACCGGCCGAGGCGGATGTACAGCTCGCCGTGGGCCGCGTCCTCCGGCACCGGGAGGACGAAGAACAGCGCCACCGTGAGCAGGGCCAGGAATATGCCGAGGGTCCGGAACTGCCGGTTCAGGTAGGCCCGGCTCCCCTCCTGGATGGCCCGGGCGATCTCCTTCATCTTCTCCGTGCCCTCGGAAGCCGCCAGGACCTCGCGCACCAGGTAATAGGCGAACACCAGCGCGCCGACAGAGATCGCGAGGACCACCCACAGGGCCCGGTCCTCGAAGGCGCCGAAAACGGCCTCGATGGGTCCGCCTTCCTGGGCCAGGACGTGCATCGAACCTCCTCGGGCGGACTGCGGGAAAGAACTCTCTACCCAGCGGAAACTGAAGGATTATAGGAGGAACCAGCGGCCCAGGCCTCCCCGGACGGCCTCAGGCCAGGGCGAAGTACCGGATCCAGACGTAGAGGATCGAGACGGCGATCGTGGCGCCGGTCACGATGACGCCGTATCTCAGGAACTCCACGAACCGGATGCGGTGGCCGCTCCGGTCTGCCACGCCCAGCATCACCACGTTCGCGCTGGCCCCGATGGAGGTGGCGTTCCCCCCGAGGTCGGCCCCGATGGCCAGGGCCCACCACAGGACCGTGGCGTCGCCCGGGATGGCCCTGGCCAGCGCGACGACGATGGGCGCCATGGTGGCGACGTACGGGACGTTGTCCACCACCGCCGAGAGGACGACGGACACTAGCAAGAGCAGAAGCGCGGCCACCAGCAGCCGGCCGTCGGTGGCGTCGATGACTCGCTCGGCCAGGTACTCGATCACCCCCACCTTCGCCAGGGCCCCGACCATGACGAACAGGCCCATGAAGAACACGAGGGTCGGGAGATCCACCTCGCGTAGGTAGGCCTGGGTCTCGCCCCGGGCGATCAGCAGCAGGACGCCGGCCCCCAGCAGCGCCACCACCGAGGGCTCGTACTGGAGGACGCCCTGCAGGACGAAGGCCAGCGTCACCACCCCCAGCACCGCCAGGGCCTTGGGCAGGAGCGTCCCGCCGACCAGGGCGTCCCGCTCGTCCAGGGCCATGATCTCGGCCGCCCGCTCCGGCCGGTCCTCGAACGTGTCGCGAAACAGCCACCGGGCCAGGAACACGAACGCGACCAGGAGGATCAGGACGAGCGGCCCTAGGTTCACCAGGAAGTCGAGGTAGGACAGGCCGGCTTCGCTCCCGATGATGATGTTCGGAGGGTCTCCCACGAGGGTGGCCGTCCCCCCGATGTTGGAGGCCATGACCTCGGCGATCAGGAACGGCACGGGCGAGAGCTCCAAGCGCTCGGCGATCAGCACCGTGACCGGCGCAACCAGCAGGATGGTGGTCACGTTGTCGAGGAGGGCCGAGGCCACCGCCGTGATCAGCATCAGCAGGGTCATGACCCGGAAGGGCCGGCCCCGGGCCCGCTTCGCCGACCAGATGGCCAGGTACTCGAAGACGCCCGTGTGCCGAAGGACCCCGACGATGATCATCATCCCGAACAGCAGGAAGATTACGTTCCAGTCGACGCCCAACTCCTCCGACGAGAAGGCGTCGGAGGCGTCGACGATGTGGAACAGGAACATCAGGCCCGCTCCGACCAGGGCCACGACCACGCGGTGGACCCATTCGGTGGCGATGAACACGTACGCGCCGACGAAGACCGAGACCGCGATGGCCTCCTTCATCGCCGGAGCAAGTGGCTGAGGAGGTAGTCGATCCCGATGCCGCCAACCAGGCGGCCGCCCTCGCGGACGCCCACCAATGAGCAGCGCGTGCGGACCATGAGAGCGGCGACCTCGACCAGGGTGGCGTCGCCGTCTACCACGGGCGGTCCCTTCAGGTCCTCGCGAAGCAGGTCCCCGACGCGCTTGCCCTCCAGGCGGCGGAACAGGACCTCCGCCACTCCTTCCTCCAGCACACGGGCCAGGGCCCGGTCCTCCTCGACGTAGGAGGGCAGGAGGCACCGGAGCAGGTCGCTGTCGGACATGACGCTCGCCAGCTCGCCCTCGGCGTCCAGCACCAGCACCGCCCGCACGTCGTGCCGGGACAGGAGCGCGACGGCCTCGGAGGCCGGAGCGTCGATCCGAACCGACGGCTGCGGGCCTGCCAGGTTGCGCGCCTTCACTTCAGGACTCTGCGGGGGACGGGGCGCTCGGAACGGGACCACGGCATCCACAGTCCCTGGTCCGTGCGGGGGATCCTGTCGATCGGACGCGCCATAGTTCCACCTTGCCGACCAGGCTTCCCGGCGCGCCCCTCGTTGCCGGCCCATGATATCCGGAAACGGGTAACCGGTGGTGGTTGTTGCCACTCCCTCCTCCCGGTACGCTCGTCCGCGTTTTGGCAGAAGGTCGTCACCGTCCGATCCCCCAGTGGCGCCTGTCTCCCCCGGTGTGGATCGTCCTCGCAGCCCTCGTGGCGCTGGGGGTCGTCGTGTTCCTGGTCCTTCGGGAGGGGGGTGGCGGCACGGGCATCCTCGACGGCGAGGACGACACCATCCCGGCGTTCGACTTCCAGGTAGTCAAGACCGTCCCCATCTCCGTGACCGCGGCGGACGCGAAGCGGCTCGCCGGCGTCGCCGAGGCGGTGGCTGGCCCGGTGACGGACACGATGACCCTCCTCTACACGGAGGCCTTCCTCGATCCGGCGAACTGGCGGGACGGCTCCTACGAGGAGGTATGGCCGCTGTTCGATGGGGGATCCGAGGCCGCTGCCCAGCAGGAGGGCGATACCCTCACGCTCGGCACGACGGCGGGCGACCGGTTCAAGAAGGTGGACATGCCGAGGGGCAAGCTCACGGTGAAGGTCCTCCTCGACGAGGATGACGAACCGGCCACGGCGGTCGCCATCGTGACGTTCCAGGCCGTGGCCACCGGGAGCGACGGGACCGATACCCTGATCGTGAGCACCGGCCAGTACTTCCTCCGCGAGACGTCGGACGGGTGGCTGGTCTACTCGTTCAGCGTGTCCCGGGACGATCAGACCAACGTGTCCGAGCCTTCCCCCTCGAACGTCCCGGTGGCCACGTGACGGGCCGGATCGTCGTCGCGTTCCTGGCGCTGGGGGCGTGGATCGCCGGTTCGACCTTGGGCGCGGTGGGCCGGCCCCAACCCGCCGAAGCGAGGCCGCTGCTCCAGATCGGCGCGGCCCACGCCGATTACGTCCCGGCCATCGACGGCTCGGACCCCATCTTCATCCTGTTCCTGGGAAGCGACGCCCGCCCCGGGGAGTCCGTCGACGGCGCCCGGACCGACTCGATCCACCTGGTGGGGATCAACCCGGCCAAGCACAGGGCAACCGTCGTCGGCTTCCCCCGGGACTCCTGGGTGGAGATCCCCGGCCTCGGGTCTCAGAAGATCAACACGGCACTGTTCTACGGAGGCCCCGACCTGGTCGTGGCGACCGTGGAGAACCTCACCGGCCTCAGGATCGACTACTGGGCGCTGACCTCGTTCGATGGCATCAAGGCCATGGTCAATGGCGTCGGCGGCCTGGTGATCGACGTGCCACTCCCCATGTACGACTCTGCGTCGGGCTCGAGCTTCGACCCCGGCCGCCAGCGCCTGGACGGCCGGGACGTGCTGTCGTTCAGCAGGGATCGCCACAGCCTCCCGACGGGTGATTTCGGCCGGTCCGAGAACCAGGGCCAGGTGGTCGTCGCGGCCCTGGCCAAGTTCCGCAAGGAGTTCACCTCTGACCCCAGCCGGCTGTTCACGTGGGTCGCGGCAGGCCTCCGCAACGTCCAGACCGCCCTGCCCCTCGATCGAGTCCTGTCCCTCGCCTTCACGTGCACCACGATCGACCCGGAGCGCGTCGAGAACATCGTCTTGCCCGGAAGCACCGGATCGGCCGGCGGTACGTCGGTCGTGTTGCTGAGCAGCCAGACCGAGGCCATCTTCGCCGACATGCGGGCGGACGGGCTCGTGGCGACGAAGAACCTCCCGCCAAGCCCCAACGGCCTGCGCGACTAGCGATCCACGCTCGGGCGGCGGTACCGTGGTGCGCTCGACCCAACGCCGAGGAGAGTTCGTGACCACGCTGAGCGAGGAGCTCCGGGACGTTCACCCGGGCCGGCAGCGCCTCTCGCTCATCCTCGCGTTCGCCGTCACCGTGCCCGGAGTGACGCTTCACGTGAGCGGCGCGGAGGTCGCTCACCCCCTGGCAGCCGTGCTGTACGGCCTGGCCATCGTGGGCGCGGCGTTCCTGCTCTCGTGGGCGGCGGAGGTGGCCCAGCTCGACATCTCCGCAGGGTTGGCCATCGGGGTGCTGGCCTTCATCGCCGTGCTCCCCGAGTACGCCGTGGACATGGTGTTCGCGTGGAAGGGGGGGAACGCGGTCGAGGCGTACTTCCCGGGTTGCCACCCCCCTGGCGCCGGGGGGGAATCGGCCTGCTCGCTGGCGCTCGCCAACATGACCGGCGCCAACCGGCTGTTGATCGGGATCGGGTGGTCGATGGTCGTCTTCATCGCGTGGTACCGGTGGCGGAAGCGGGGACGCCCCCAGCGGGAGATCCGGCTGGAGCGGTCCCACTCGGTCGAGGTCTCGTTCCTCGCCCTGGCCACTGCGTACTCGCTGACCCTGCCGCTGAAGCACTCGGTCACGCTGATCGACGCCGCCATCCTCGTCGCCATCTTCGCGGCGTACACGGTTCGGATCTCCCGCGCCCCGGCGGAGGATCCCCACCTGGTAGGCCCGGCCCGCTACCTCGCCACGTTCTCGCAGCGGGGACGGCGGCTCTCGGTGGTCGGGCTGTTCGTGGTGGCCGCCGCCGTCATCCTGCTGTCCGCCGAGCCTTTCGCTCGGGCCCTCGTGGACACGGGACTGGATTTCGAGATCAACGAGTTCCTCTTGGTGCAGTGGCTGGCCCCGCTCGCCTCTGAGACCCCGGAGCTACTGGTGGCCGGGCTGTACGCCTGGCGGCTGAACACGAACGCCGCCCTGGGGACGCTCGTGTCCTCGAAGGTGAACCAGTGGACGCTGCTCGTGGGGACGCTTCCGGTCGTGTTCGCCTTCGGCCTCGGAGGACTCCACGGGCTGCCCATCGACGCCCTCCAGCGCCAGGAGCTGTTCCTCACCGCAGCTCAGTCCTTCTTCGCCCTGGCGGTGTTGGTCACGCTCTCCATCTCCACCCGGGAGGCGTTGCTGCTCTTCTCGCTGTTCTGGGCCCAGTTCGTGATCGGGGCCATCGTCCCCGAGTCGGTGGGTGGGATCGAGCGGGTGATCGTGGCCGGCGCTTACCTGGTGCTGGGAACGGCGATCTTCGTCCGGGACCGGGAGCGGTTGGTCCCGCTGCTGAAAGATGGGTTCCGCACCCCGTACCGCGATCTGAGCGGCGAACGCTGACGGGCTCCGCGGCTACCATCCCGCCGTGGATCCCCGCGCGTTCCTGGCCTCCGTGGCCGGCGACGAGTCGCTGGC
This sequence comes from Actinomycetota bacterium, assembly GCA_050692435.1. Taxonomy (GTDB): domain Bacteria; phylum Actinomycetota; class UBA4738; order UBA4738; family HRBIN12; genus AC-69. Next base: position 5,339 of record JBOGVG010000076.1, on the reverse strand, counting down.
ACACGTCCGCGAGCTACCGGCCCGGCCCACCGCGGCGGAGCCCTTCCCCGCCGACCTCCCTGACGTGCTGGTCGACCGCCTGGCGCTCCTCGGGGTGGAGGGGCTGTACCGGCACCAGCGCGAGGCTCTGGAGGCCGTGCGGAGTGGGCGGAACGTGGTCATCGCTACCGGGACGGCGAGCGGCAAGACCCTCGTCTACAACCTGGCCTTCGCCGCCCGAGCTCTGGCCGACCCGAAGCGCACGGCGCTCTACTTGTTCCCCACCAAGGCCCTGGCCCGAGACCAGCTCCGCCAGGTCCGGGATCTGAAGCTCCCCCAGGTGAAGGCGGCCGTGTACGACGGCGACACGCCCCGGGCCGAGCGCCCGCTGATCCGCCGGAACGCGAATCTCGTGATGTCGAACCCGGACATGCTCCATGCGAGCATGCTGCTCGACCACCCGAGGTGGGCCGACTTCTTCCTCCGCCTGTCGCTGGTCGTGGTGGACGAGGCGCACGTGGCCCGAGGGGTGTTCGGCTCGCACGTGGCCATGGTGCTTCGGAGACTCCGGCGGCTGGTCGCCCACTACGGGGGCGATCCCCGGTTCGTGTTGGCCAGCGCAACCGTGGGGAACCCGGCCGAACTGGCGGAGCGCCTGGTGGGCATGCCATTCGACGCCGTCACCCACGACGCCTCTCCCTCCGGCGAGAAGCTGTTCGCGCTGTGGAACCCACCGGTCCTGGACGAGGAGTCCGGGGCCCGGCGGAGCGCGCTCACCGACGCCTCGATGCTGATGGCTCGGCTGGCGGAGGACGGCGTGAGGTCGATCGGCTTCGCCCGGTCCCGTCGCGCCGCGGAGCTGCTCGCCGAGTTCGCCCGCCGCGAGCTCCCCGCCGGGCTGAAGGCCAAGGTCAAGTCGTACCGGGCGGGCTACCTGGCGGCGGAGCGCCGCGAGCTGGAGCGCCAGCTCACGAACGACGAGTTGGTGGCGGTGGCGTCGACGTCGGCCCTGGAGGTGGGGATCGACATCGGCTCGCTGGACGCCGCCATCCTGGTGGGCTACCCAGGGACGCGGGCCTCGATGTGGCAGCAGGCCGGCCGAGCCGGGCGGCGGGAAGAAGGCTCGCTCGCCGTCCTGGTGGCTCAGGACGACCCCCTGGACCAGTACCTGGTCACGCACCCAGCCGACCTCTTCGACAAGCCGCCCGAGGCCGCGGTCATCGACCCCTCGAACCCGTTCATCCTGGAGCCGCACCTTTCGTGCGCCGCCCGCGAGTACCCGCTCTCGAACGAAGAGCTGGCGTTCTTCGGACCCGAGGCGGTGCATGCGGTGGAGCGATTGGAGGAGCGAGGCGGGCTGGTCCGCCGCCGCGGCCTGATCCATCACAAGGGCCGGGAGTCGCCCCACCGGGCGGTGGACATCCGAAGCGCGTCCGGGCACCTGTTCTCCATCGTGATCGAGGAGACGGGCGAGCTGCTCGGGACGGTTGACGAGTCAAGGGCCTTCTACCACGTGCACCCGGGAGCGGTGTACCTCCACCAGGGGGAACAGTTCGAGGTGACCGAGCTCGATCTGGCCACACGGGTCGCGCTGGTCACGCGGTCCGACCCCGACTACTACACGCAGTCTCGCGACATCACCGACATCGAGGTCGTCGAGTCCTTGGAGGAGTCCGCGACCGACGTCGTCCCCGGTTTCTACGGGACGGTCCGGGTGACGAACCAGGTGGTCGGGTTCGTCCGCAAGCTGGTGGCGACCGGTGAGGTCCTCGATACCGTCGCCCTGGCGCTGCCCCCGCAGACGCTGGAGACGAAGGCGGTGTGGTGGGCCATCCCGCCCGACGTGATCGAGCGCTCGGCGATCAAACCATCGGACCTGCCCGGCGCGGCACATGCGGCCGAGCACGCCGCCATCGGGTTGCTCCCGCTGGTGGCCACGTGCGACCGGTGGGATGTGGGCGGGGTGTCCAGCGCCCACCACCCCGACACCGGTTCGTGTGCCATCTTCATCTACGACGGCTACCCGGGCGGCGCGGGGATCGCGGAGCGCGGGTTCCGTTCTGCCCCAAGGCTCCTGGAGGCCACCTTGGAGACCGTCCGGAACTGTCCGTGCTCCCACGGGTGTCCCTCCTGCGTGCAATCGCCGAAGTGCGGCAACGGCAACGAGCCGCTGGACAAGTCCGCGGCCATCGCGCTGCTGGCGGCCATGCTGGGGAGGGCGTGGGGATGACGCGGGCCCCGTATATCGCGGTGTGCGGACCGGGCAAGGCGAACGACCAGGAGGCCGCGTGGGCGGAGGAGGTCGGCCGCCTCATCGCGCAGGCCGGTGTCATGTTGGTCTGCGGCGGGCTGGGGGGCGTGATGGATGCGGCCGCTCGGGGGGCCAAGTCCGTCGGCGGCGTCTCCGTCGGGCTCCTGCCCGGCGACGAACGCGACGAGGCCGGCCCGCACCTCACTGTGGCCGTCCCCACGGGCCTGGGGGAAGCCCGAAACGCGCTCGTGGTCCGGGCGGCGGACGCCGTCATCGCCATCTCCGGCGAGTTCGGCACGCTCTCCGAGATCGCGCTGGCTCTCAAGATGGGCAAGCCCGTGGTCGGCCTTTCGACCTGGGAGCTGGCCAAGGCCGGAAGGCCCGTTGATGCCATCGTCCGCGCCACGACGCCCGAGGAGGCGGTGAGGGCGGCGCTTGATGCCATCGAGGAAGGCACGTCGACATGAGGTGGTGCAAAGGCTGTAGGTCAACAGGAGGTTGACTCTCGACCAAACTCTAGACCAAATAGGCGTCTCAGCCCAGACGCCGCTCCAGCTCGATCTCGTCGGTGATGGGCACGCCTCCCCGGCCAACCAGTGGGATCGAGGGCTTCAGCTTCCGCGATTCGTTCACGGCGCCCTCGCGAACCTCGACCACCCGGAACCCGAGCTTGTCGTAGAAGCGCTGGGCGCGCTCGTTGTCGTTCGTCGTAACCAGCCACAGGCGCTCGCACCCAGCCCGGTGCGCCCGCTCGAGCACCGCCTCGACCAGGGAGCTCCCCACCCCGCGCCCCTCCACCAGCGCGTCGATGGTCACGATCTCGCACGCGTGACGCTCGATCCGGTAGGTGGCGAGCCCCACGGGCTCCTCTCCCTCCATGGCGATGAACCCGTCCAGCTCGGCAGGCTCGTACACCACGCCGTGGCCGACCACGATCTCGTCGCCCCACCGCTCCCGGATCAGGTCGCGGACCCATTCCCGGTCCTCGTCGCGGACCTGGCGAACCTGGAAGGTCACGGGGGCGCCCCGCGGCCAAGCACCCGCCCGGTCACGCGGGCGCCCCGCGGCCGAGCACCCGCCCGGCCACGCGCATCACGGCCCGCCGCTCACCGGGCTTCAATCCCACGGCCACCAGGGAAGCCGCGTACGCGACCCCACCCACAAGCAATGACCCAGCCAGATCGATCAGCCATCGCTCGCCCGGAAGCACGAGGTGAGTCGCCGCCATGGCCGCGCCCCCGATCGCCGCCGGGACGGCCAGCCGCAGGAAGTCGCGGTCGAACGGCCAGATGCCCAGGAACCTTCGGACCAGCACGAGCCGGGCGATGGCCGAGAACGAGAGCGTCAGGGCCTGTGCAATCGCGGCGCCCCGGATGCCCAGAACCTCAGGGCGGGCCAGGGCCAAGGCTACGCCGACGTCGATGGCGAACCCGCCCACGTACACCAGGAGGTCCCACCCGGTCCGTCCCGCCATGATGAGGATGAACCCCACCGTCCCCACCATCACCGGGACGATCATCCCCACGATCAGGATGCGGAGGGCGGCTTCTCCCTCCACGAAATCCCCGCCGAAGATCCGGAGCACCGGCCCCGGGAGGATGGCCAACACCAGCAGGACCGGGATGGTGGCGGCCAGGGTCCACCGGGTCACCGACTTGTACAGGTCGTCCAGCCGGTCCCGCTCGCCCCGGTGGTGCAGGTCGGCCACGAACGGGCTGAACATCAACGAGAGCGAGGTGAGGAACAGGAACAGCGACTGCCCCGCCTGGAGGACGGCCGCGTAGATCCCGGAAGTGCGGTCCGTGGCGAGGGTAGAGAGCACGTAGAAGTCGGTCCAGAACACGAGGTGGGCGAAGAGGGCAGCCGGCGCCCGGAATGCACCGAACCGGATGAGGGCGGCGGGGTGCTCTTCGGCGATCCCCCCGCCGTCGGTTCGCGCGGTGAGCCGCACGCTCTCCCGTTCCCACGCCCACCAGGCCGCGCCCATGGCCAGGCCCCACGACGCCGCGTACGCGAGCACCGTTGCCCCGGCCGTCTCCGCCACGGTCCAGGCCAGGAGGGTGAAAGCGATCCACCCCAGGGGCTGCCCGATCCACTGGACGTACAGGGTGTGGCGCATGATCTTCAGACCGCGGGTCGCGCCGAGCCAGGTCTGGGCCAGGGCGGCGAGCGGCAGCGCGAGCGCGGCGGCCTGGAAGGCGGGGCGGGCCACGCCGGGGAGCTCGGACAGGCTCCGGGCGAGAGCGCCCGAAGCCACGAGGAGCACCAGCCCCGCGGCCACCGAGACAACGGCGGCGATGCCGACAGCCCGGGCCACCAGCCCCCGGACCCGGCCCGATTCGCCCTTCCCCACGAGGATCGCGACGAGTCGGATGGTGGCCACGTCCATGCCGAACCGGGTGGCCGTGGATCCCACGAACGCGATCTGCACGGCCATGGTGACGATGCCGTAGCGCTGGGCCCCCAGCGTTCGGCTCATCACGACCTGGGCGGCGGCGAACGCCACGGCCCCGACGATCAGGCCAAGGACGTTCTGCGCGGCCCCGCCCAGGATCGCCCGGTGGTCCCCGAACCGCTCGGCCGGCATGACGCCCTCGATGGCGGCGCGGAGGCCACGCGCGGCTCGCGGCTCTGAAGCGTCGTTCTCATTCACCCTGGCGGGATCCCTTCCTGCGGCGACGTCTCAGTATCCCCGACGTTATGCGGGAGGCCCCGGAGCGAAGATCTTGCCCGACCTCCTACCGACACGAAGGGAGGGGCTCGCCGGACCTCCTACCGGCACGAAGCGAGGGGGTCGCCCGATCTCCTACCCGCCCCGGCCCTGCTCCTCCGCGATCCGACGAAGGACCGGCAACACCAGCCGGTCGCGCTCGCGGCCGGCCGCCTCCTTGGAACGGATCACATCGGCGAGCGAGGCGACGTCGACCTCGTCGCCGAGGATCGTCAGGTGGACCGCGTCGCGAGCCAGGTCGTCAAAGCCGCTTGTCCCGCTGGGCTCGAACGCGACGTCCAGCCGGCCGTGGTCGGTGACGAGGTTCCACATGCGGGAGCCGGCCAGCGAGTCGGCGTTGTGTCCGAACGCGAGCCCCTCCGGCTCGCTTTCGGTCCA
>JBOGVG010000075.1:0-17267 GCA_050692435.1 Actinomycetota bacterium | reverse complement strand
TGGCCTCCGACAGCGCATCGGCCAGCACGACCGGCTCCAGGGACAGGGTGATCCTCCCGGACTCGATCCGGGCGATGTCGAGCACCTCGTTGATCAGATCGAGGAGGTGCTTCCCGCCCTTCAGGATCTGTTCCACGCTCTCCTGGTGCTGGGGCTCTAAGCCGTCCATCTCCAGGAGCTGTCCGAACCCCAGGATCGCGTTGAGGGGCGTGCGCAGCTCATGGCTCATGCGGGAGAGGAAATCGCTCTTCGCCCGGTTTGCCCGCTCGGCATCCTCCCGCGCTCGCTCAGCCTCTTTCTTGGCCGACGTAAGCGCCTCCTCCAGTGCGACCTTCTTGGTGACGTCACGCGAGACCGCGACCAGGCCAATCGGTCGACCCTCGGCATCGGTCATTCCCCGGGCGTGGGACTCGAGGACCACCCAGTGCCCGTCTGCATGAGGCACCCTGAACCTGAGCTCGACCGGCGGCCCTCCCTGCAGGAGAGATCGGAGCGTTTTGTTGACGCGCTCCCGGTCGTCAGGGTGGATCAAGGACATCCGGTCCATCTGCGCGTACTCCCCGGGTTCATAACCCAAGATGTCGCGGACGGCGGGGCTGGGAGGCCCAAGCTCCCCGTCGGCTTCCACCATCGTGATCATGTCGGGAGAGGCGGCGAACACGGCACGCAGCGTGGCCTCGCTCTCTCGAAGAGCAAGATCTCGGTCTTCCCGGGCAAGGGCTATCTCGCGCTCGAGTGAGCCCTTCAGGCGAACGATGATTGCGCCCATCACCAGTCCGATCCCGAGGAAGAAACCGAGTCGGGCCGACCAGTCCAAGAGGTGCTGCCGCGTACCCGTAGCCACGTCAAGGGGCAGGAGGGGGCCGGCCACAAGGCCCGCCACCACGGCCGTGGCGGCTGCTCCGGGCAGGCCGAACCGCGCCGCGGCAAGGAGGATCGGAACATAGAACCAGTGGGGTGGGACGCGGCCGGCGCCGCCGAGAACGTAGCTGACCAGCCATGAGAGACCGAGGAGGACCGCCACGATGGCAACGCCTCGGCCGGGGGATGAGGCTCCTTGAGCCCGGATGGCTCTAGTCGTCCATCGATAAGCCCGGCTGCCCGGTGCGTCTCCTCTCCCGGCATCGCTCATATCTCCTTGATCGGAAGCCCATGAAGCCCGCTTGACCTGGACTCATCGGCTCTCACCGGATGGCGGTTCAGCCTGCGGCGGAGCGGTATGTTCTTGGGTCAAGCCAATCTGGACTCTCACGCGACCCGATCCCAATGGCGAGCGCTCACCCACACGCGCTGACCTGGGGTTCTGTGGTTCGAGCGCTGTTCCCTCGGCCTCCGCGTGGAGAGATCGGAGAAAGAACGAGGAGTTCGACACGGACTCCCGCGTCCTCTCCCAAAGCTAATGTCCGTCGGCGCCGCGGGCTATCTCGATCGGTGGGGAAAGGCATGGGAGGACGTCGACGGGGACACCGATCCCTTGAGGAGGGTCCACGCCCCTACTTCGTGGCCGCCACCCATGTTGCCTTGTTCTCGGTGCGGACGCGCCTTTCGGGTAACGAGCGGCGCCCATGCTTCGGTGACCTTCCGCCAGACCCGCTCTTGCACTTCGGGCGGCTGTCCCTTCACGAGGTTCACGATCGGGGGTGCCACGTCGCGGGTCCACTGAGTGAAGTCCTCCGGCGAGGCCGTCTCATAGATCGCCGTCACCGTCCCGGTCTCGACGTCCCGGAACCCGGCATCGGAGACGAGCCGCGCCAGGGTGCCGGCGTCGGCGAGCGCGAAAGGCCCCGGCCGGCCGGGAGGAGGCGGTGGCAGCTCCAGCTCCTTGAAGATGACCGGGATCGGAAGCGCGAACTGCACCGTCTCGAGCGGCCCCCAGACCGCCGTGGCGAGGCGGCCTTCGCTCTTCAGGATGGAGTGGAACCGCCTGAGCGTGCCCGGGACGTCGGGCAGGAACTGGAGTCCCTGGCGGGAGAGGATCGCGTCGAAGGTCTCGTCGTCGAATCGCAGCGCCTCCGCATCAGCCGCCAGGAACTCGATGTTGTCGAGGCCGGCTTGGACGGCACGCTCCCGCCCGAAGGCGAGCATGTCCTCGGCGATGTCCGTGGCCACCACGCGTCCTCCTGGCGAAACGGCGCGGGCGGCGGTGAGGGCGGGTTCGCCGTACCCGGTAGCGACGTCGAGCACCGTGTCGCCGGGGCCAAGGCCGGCGAGTTCGACCAGCTTCCGCGACACCACCTGGCCGCCCGCCTCAGCCTCGACAACGTCGTACCACCGCCGCCAGCCGGGGGCAGCGGTCTGCCAGTCGGTGCGCTGAGACTCCTTGAACGCAACCGGATCGAACGCCTCGGTGGGTACCATCGCTCCTCCCCTTCGGAACCGTCTGGGCAGAGACTAGGCGTGGTCGTGCTGGACGCGCATCGCCTGGATCTACCAAACCAGCGCGTCCTCGCAGGCCAGGGGCTTCGGAGGATCACCTCTACGGGTTGTCACGCGACCCGGCCCCACTCCCGAGCGCTCACCCACAGATCCTGACCTGGCGATTTGCGGTTCGAGTGCTGTTCCTTCCGCCTCCGCTGCTGAAAGTGGCCTCTGACCAGCGGGTTTGCGGCCCGTCTGCGCTGGTCCAGACGCCGCAAGAAAGGAGCGCGGATCGAAAGGATCGCGCGACCTTCGTCGCTCAACCGTCTCAGCGCACATGACGCACGGCCGACAACGAAGGTAGGCCGGGCATCGTCACCTGCGTCCCGAGATGATCCCTATCATGGCCCGCCGTGGCCTGGCGGTTACCCCCGCTCGCTGGCTACTGGCGCCCTTCGCGCCGGCTCGTGAGGTAGGCGCCGGCGAGCACGAGGACCGTACCGAGGAGCGAGATCGTCTCGACGGAGTCATCGAGGAACACCACGCCCAGCCCGATTGCCACCACGGGCAGCAGGTAGTTCGCCACGGAGCCCCGCGTCGCTCCAACGCGCCCGACGAGCGTCGCCATCGCCACGAACGCCCAGCCGGTCCCGAAGAACCCGAGCGCGACGACCGCAAGCGCGCTCGACCACGCAAGGTCCGAGTCCGGCAGCGAGACCAGCGCCGCCGGCGCCAGGAGGACGAGCGCGACGATCTGGGCGCGGAGCAACACCGGGAGCGCTCCGTGGCGCTGTTGGAGCGGCACCGCCAGGTTCACCGCCACGCCGTAGCACAGCACGGCCAGCAGTACCAGCGACGCGCCGAGCGCTGTCGCCTCGGCGCCGCGCGCCGCGGGCCAGAGCACGGCCACGACGCCGCCGAAGCCGATCACCACACCGGCGAGCTGCCGCGCGGCGGGCGGGCGGCGGAGCAGGATCGCCGCGATCACCGTGGCGAAGATCGGCACGGCCCCGTTGATCATCCCGGCAAGCGACGAGTCGATCCACTGCTGCCCGATCGGGAACAGCAGCAGCGGGGCGGCCATCCACAACACGCCGAGGAGCGCGACCCGCGGGAGGTCGGACCGGTCGACGGGGCGCCGCGATTGCGGCAGCGCCGCGAGCGTCAGCGCGCCGATCCCGACGCGGCCGAACGCCACGATGCCCGGACCGAAGTGCTCGAGCCCGATCTCGATGAACAGGAAGGACGAGCCCCAGATCGCCGCGATCGCGCACAGGAGGGCCCACTCCTGCGGGCCGAACGCCTCCCGGCGGGACCCGTGGGCCGTCTCGATCAGGGAACGTCTGCTCATCCGGTCCTCTCGCTTACGCAGTCCTCGTGCCTTGGGCTCGCTCGACTTCGTAGTAGCCCGAGTAGATTCCCCAGAGCCTGAGCCCCGAGCGCAGCAGCACGGGCATCACGTCCACGCGGAGCTCGTCTACCAGCCCGGCACGCAGGAGCTGCTGGATCACACTCGCACTACCCATCACCGTGACCGCCTTGTCTCCGACGGCCACCTTCGCCTGCGCCATCGCCGACTCGATGCCGTCGGTCACGAACGTGAAGGTCCACGCTCGTCCTCCTTGGGGGCGGCGGACGGTGGGTTGTGGGTCCGCACGAACATGGGCACCTGGAACTCGTAGTTGCCCACGTACCAGTCGGGATCCTCCGCCACCTCGAACGTCCGCCTCCCCATGACGACGGCGCCGGTCTCCTCGATCATGGTGTCCATGTAGACGGTCCCGTGGAGTGCCTCGAGGCCGGGATAGAGCTCTGCGCTGCTGGTCTCATCGGCGACGAACCGTCCAGCGAGATGGACATCCCTGCAATTACCTTTGCCATGGACTTCTCCTGCTCGCACATATGGTCCGATGCGGCCTTGTCGTCCTGCGGGTTGGTCCGATTTCGACGATGAAGCGAACGATGCGCGGTGAGCCACCTCCGAGCCACGGCGGCCGCTCGTAGCCCGAGGTGGCGTCCGCGGTCGGCGGGAGGCCGCCCGCGCTCCCGAGCGTGTGGCCGACGCTGCCTGTCGTCGGCGACGGGCCCGTGAAAGGACATCATCAACCCCCGATCACGGCTGCTGTCGGTGCGTACTCGGGTACGTGTTCACGTCGATCACCATCCGATGATCGGGGCGGCCGTCCTTCGCGAGGATCGAGTGCTCCGCGGCCGTCGCCCGGTAGAGGCGGAGTTCCGCCTCTCCTTGCACGTCGTCCGGCGTCCACGCCACGCCGCCGTGCGCCAGTGAACGGCGGGAGAAGACGTCGATGCCTCGCTCGAGCTCTATGCCCGTCGTTTCCTCCGCCACAGCCGGCATGTACACGCCCTGACCGGTTCCGATGGGCACCTGGGAGTTGAAGATCACGATGCTCACCTGGGGTCTTACCGCGATGTTGCGCGAATGCGTCGCGTCCGGCGACGAGACCCAGAAGAACTCGGTGTAGTCCGAGACCGCGAAGTAGACGGGTGATGCCCAAGGTCGCCCGGTCTCATCGGCGGTGGCGAGCACCATGTACAGGTTCGCGTCGATCATCGCCCGCGCGAGGGTTCCCGCATCCTCGCCCGTCATCTGTACTTCGCTTCCCCGCTCATCGAAGAGAGCGGCACGCCATGGCCGTAGGAGCTCGAGCTGTCCCCCACAGCAAGGCCGTGGAGTAGCTCGAGCTCATCGTCCGGCCTGCACACGTGGCAGTCCGGGCATGTCGAACTCAAAAACACCGCTGCCATCGCTCCTCCTCCCCTCTTGAGCCTCGTTCGAATGGACTGCCCAACGAAGCCGAACTCATCGGTGGACTCGATATTCGTCGCTGCATTCGGATTGCGTCGGCGTTCGAAACACTCCCTTCGGCGAGGAGTGTGTGCGCGCGCTGACACGTGCTCCCTCGAGGGCGACTCTTCACGACGGTCGCAGCTTCAGCGAATCGGCTACCGATCACGCCGACGACTTCCGCTGACTCATACACTCGATCCGCCCCCCACGGGTGCTTCGAGGGGCAGGTTCTCAGGCGAACCCTTCCGCACGCGCGGACCGTCGCGGTCGGCGGACAACATTCCTTCTACGTGGACCGGCCTGGTCGGTTCAATGAGCAGAACGTTCGCACAAAGCGACCAGGATGCCCCCCAGCTCGCGAGGCCCTGCAGGACCCCCGAGATCGCTGAGGAAGGCGCTGCTCAGGGCAGGTGTCGGGATTAGTGAACCCTCAGGCTCAAGCTGCGGTTCGGGGAACACATCCGGCGAGCGACGTCCACTTGACGAGCCGCGAGCCGCGTGACTAGTGTGCTCTCGAACGTCCCCATGGCCGGGGTAGAGGTGCAATCGGTTTCCCGGTGCGTTGCGTGCGCGATCTGTTGATGGCGCGCGGCACCAACTCGACTGCACGCTTCCCATGTTCGTCCCTGAGGGGTGGGAATGCCGAGACCGGATTGCCCACGCTGCGGATCAGATCTGGTCGCCGCCGCCCCGCCAGGTGCCCCCTCCGAGTCCGTCCTCCAGCTGCGCGGCGGGAACGTGTCCGTCGGCCCCGTCGGCCCCGTCGGCGGCGGCTTCGTTCATTGGCTGTGCCGCTCCTGCGGGCACCAGTGGGACCCCGCGGCGTATCCCGACCGGTGGATCCCCGAGCCCGGCGATCCGCCCCCCGATCCGACTGACGTGCTGACCGATATGGAAGGTGCATCCGAGCTCCCGGAGAACCTCGCGACGATCGAGCCGGCGCCGAACAACCCTGCCGCCGCGCTTCGGCGCGCGAGGGAGGAAGGTGGCGGCACGCTCTCGGAGGCATCGAGCTGGACGAGGATCCAGGAGCGCCACCTGCGCGCGCTCGAGAGCGACGCGCCGCTCGAGGAGTTCCCCGCGCCCGCGTACGCGCGGTTCTTCTTGCGTGAGTACGCCGAGTACCTGCGGCTCGACCCGGATCCGTTGCTCCGCGAGTTCGAGGCCCGCCATCCCGTCGTCGAGGAGCCGCCGCTCGAGCCCCTTGCCGACAAGCGCGGTCGGCCGAAGGTGGGCTGGGGGGTCCTTATGGTGCTGTCGGCCGTGGCCGTGAGCCTCGTCGCGCTCCTGCCGCCCACGTTCCGTCCCGGCGAGGAGGAGACACCTCCGCCGAGCGTCGCCGCCGCCACCCCGGCGCACGACTCCGTACACGACCAGGGGCCGGACCCTCTCGGCCGCCAACCGAGCGGCGTCCGGGCGGCTCTCCGCCTGAGCCAGCGTTCCTGGGTGGAGGCCGTCGCCGACGGCGAGGTCCTCGAGGCGTCCACGCTGGAGCCGGGAGCGGCCGTCGTGTACCGTGCTCGGGATCTCCTGGAGCTCACTCTCGGGAACGCCGGAGGGGTGCGCCTGCGTGTGAACGGCGAGCTCGTGCCCACGGGTGGCTCGGGCGACGTGGTGAGCCTCGACCTCCGCTGGCATGAGGGAGAGGTGCTGACCGACCGCGGATAGCCGGCCGGGATGACGTAAGGTGCGTGCACCGACGCTCACTCGGGGACGCGATTCCGAACACAGGAGGCGAATGAGTCGCTGGCCACGGTTCAGGGACCCGCGTGGTCCGGAGGAAGGCGAGAGCGCTCCCAGCCGTCCGGGAAACTCATGAGATCTCGCTGCCGCCCAACAGCACGCGCGGGTACGGGTGAGTTTGTCCTGAGGCTGCATACAGAGAACGAGGGGCAGCCGGGAGATGCCATTCGGGAGTGGCGCCTACGGGCCAGCGAAGGCGTCATCACCTTCCAACCGCCCGAACGCCCCGCACTCCGGCCAGGCGACTCGTATTGGATCTCGCTCTCTCCATCGAGGAGGGCGAGGTCGCCTGGTGGGCCGCCGAAAACAGAACCCTTCTCGGACTGCCGGCCACCTTCTGGAGCGATTAGGGCCGGGCTGGTCCCTGGCCCGTTCTCCAGACTCCTTCCTTCGCACCAGCTCCCGGTGCCACCGAAGCAGCGTCTGCGGGCTGACCACGAACGAGGACCACCGAGCGCGATGGCGGGCCTTGCTCATCGCCGCGATGAACCATCGGTCGCGGCGGCGAAGACGCGGGCGGCCCGCATTGCGCTTGAGGACCGTCAGCTGATGGCGAAGACGTCGCTGTTCAGATCTCACAAGTCTTGCACGTTCTGGGACGGCGTCTGAAGTCGAAAGCGCTCACAGGCTTGTAGGACTCCGGAAGGCGGGACATGTTCAAAACCGGTGTGGGGGCGAAAGCTCCCACGCGGGTTCGATTCCCGTCCGGCTCCGCGTGGCGAGATCGGGTAGATAACGTGGAGCCCATCCGGCGCTCCACTTCCTCCCCAAACTCGACCACGCCGACCACATCCATGCCGATCGCGGCAGGAACTCGTACGGCATGTACTCCTTCATCGCCCCACCGCCACGAAGGGTTTTTACGGGTTCGCGATTGGGGCGGCCACGGGATAGGTTAGGGGAGCGTGCGGAGAGGCTCTCGAGGCCTCGGGAAGGGGGAAGGGATGGACAAGGTCGTGCACTTCGAGATCCCGGTCGACGATGCAGCCCGGGCTCGGGAGTTCTACGGCTCCGCCTTCGATTGGGAGCTGAACGAGATGGACATGGGCGGCGGCAACATGTACACAACTGTCACGACCACCGCCATCGACCAGACGACGCGGCAACCGACGGAGCCCGGCGCCATCAACGGCGGTCTGATGCAGCGGAGCGCGGACACGCCCGGCCCGGTGATCACGATCGGCGTCACGTCCATCGATGAGTCGTTGAAGAAGGTGGAAGCGGGCGGTGGCAGCACGGTTCAGCCGCGTACCGAGATCCCGGAGATGGGCGCCTTCGCCTACGTCAAGGACAGCGAGGGCAACGTGATCGGGTTGTGGGAGAGTCTCTGATCTCCTGATCCGAAACCAGTCGACCGGGGAAGGGGGCGCGTGGTCGACGTGGAGGGCGCGCCCCCCGACGCGCTCGTCGGGGGCCGTCACGCGACCCGACCCACTCGCGGGTATCCACCCAGATGCGCTGACCTGGAGCGTTGGGGTTCTTACAGTGTTCCCCTCGCCTACGCCAAATGGAACAGGGTGTAACAACCCCGGGCACGAAGCAGTAGGGGCTGACCGCCTTCGTGCTGGCACCAATGGGGGCCGTGGCGATGCCCGGCAGGAGCCTGCCCCATGCTTTTCCGGTGAGCCTTCGATCTCCGCGAGCGAACGAATAGGATCGGAGCTACGGATGGGCAAGCTGATCTACTCGATGAACGTGTCGCTCGACGGCTACGTCGAGACCCCTGACCACGCTCTCGATTGGACAAACGTCGACGAGGAGCTGCACACCTGGTTCAACGATCGCGCGGGCGAGTCGGACGCGTTCCTCTACGGTCGACGGCTGTACGAGGTGATGGCGGCGTACTGGCCGACCGCGGAGTCCGATCCATCGGCAACCGACGCCATGCTCGACTTCGCCCGGGTCTGGAACGAGAAGCCGAAGGTCGTCTTCTCGTCCACCCTCGCCACCGTCGATTGGAACAGTCGGCTCGTGAGCGGCGACATCGGCGACGAGCTCGCGCGGCTCCGAACCGAGTTTGATGGCGATCTCGACGTCGGTGGCCCGACACTGGCCTCGGCGTTCATCCGCCGTGGCCTGGTCGACGAATATCGGCTTCTCGTCCACCCGATCATCCTCGGAGCCGGCACGCCCTTCTTCCCGAAGCTCGATACCCCGATCCGCCTCCGGCAGACGGAGACCCGGACGTTCGAGTCCGGAGTGATGTATCTGGGCTACGCCGCTGAATAGCGAGCGCCGCTGAAAGTCGCGCTACTCGGTCGAAGCCACGATCTCCGTGTCGTGTGAGTCGCGCTTCTGGCCGCCGGGAGATGCCACCGTCATGGGCCCCTAACGTACGTTACGTTCAAGGATGAGTACCGGAATCTGTCGCGGCGTTTTCTTCTCGTAGTCGGCGAATCCCGGCATGACCTGGCTCTGGCGAGCCCATATCCTCTCGCGCTCTTCTCCCTCGGCGACGCGCGCCCGGACGAGAACGACCTCCGTTCCGACTTCGATGGTGGCATCGGAATTGGCCAGGAGGTTGTGATACCAGTCCGGGTTTGTTGGCGCGCCTCCTTTGGAGGCGAAGACCGCCCAGGCGCCATCGCCGAGACTCTGGCACGCTAGGGGGTTGACTCGCTCGATCCCACTCTTGGCACCACGATGATGGAGGAGCAGCAGGGAATGGCCTTCAAATGGCCCCCCAACCCGTCCCTCGTTGGCTCTGAACTCCTCGATGATCTTGTCGGTCCAGTTGGACATGGTGAGGGAAACGCTCAACGAAGCTTCTTCATTCCGGGGGCCGGTGGGAGAAGCGGATCGCGGCGGCTCAGCCACCCCGAGGATGCGGCTCAGCGTGCTCGGTGCCCGCGTGGGCCTCGGCGCCTACCTCCTCGTGACGCACTCGTTCGCGGAACTCCGAGTAGCGCACCGCCTCGGACGCGATCATCACCACGAGGACGGCTGTAAGCAGCCCCAGGGCCGCGAGTGCCGCCAGCTCCGCGGCCAATGGGATCAGCCCGGCCAATAGTAGAGCCACAACTACCCGCCGCAGCGTCACCCGGCGCCAGGTCCGGTACTTGAATGCCGAGTGCGCGAGCAAGAACAGCGCCACGCCCCCGTACAGCGCGCCGAGCGGGAGAAGGGTGAGCGGATCCGACAGCTCGTGCACGGCCGACTCGCCGACGTACTCCAGCACCTGCTCGATGCCCAGCGCGAGCAGCACGATGCCGGCCACCATCGGCAGGTGCAGGTAGCTGTAGGCGTCGCGGGCCAGCCGCGCCCGTTCCTCCCCTCGCAACCGGCGGAGCTCGCGCTCGGCGACGATCGACACGACGTCGAAGTACGCCCACCACACCGATCCCGCGACCGCGAGCCCGAGGATCGACGCCGCGATGACCGGCCACGAGATCGGGACTCCCGCCACCCCCACACCGATCGCGACGATCGACTCGCCCAGGGCGACGATGATGATCAGGCCGTGGCGCTCGGCGAAGTGCGACGCGGAACGAAGCCTCCATCCCGACGCGCCTCCCAGGATCGTGCCGACGTAGTCCACGATCAGCACGGCGACCCAGGTGAGTGTCTGCGCCGTCCCCTCCAGCTGCGAGGCGACCAGCAGCACCACGGTGCTCCCGAACACCGACGGCGAGAACCGCCAGACCTGCCGCCGCAGGCCTGGGTCCTCCTTCGACAGCACGAGGAACATCACGAGGTGCAGCACCCGCACCGCGAGGTAGGCGAACGCGACCACGATCGGCCCGTCGAGCCCGCCGGCCATGTCGTCGAAGGCCTCGGGCACCGTCAGGGCCAGCACGAACATGGCGGCCATGGCGCCGAACATCGCCACCCGGCCGAGGCCCTCCTCCGCCTGCACCACGTTGCCGAGCCAGGCGTAGCCCACCCAGGACCACCAAAGCAGCGCGAGTACGAGCAGCCCGCGCACGATCCCGCGCCCCGTGAGGTCGTCGGCCATCAGGGCGGTTACCTGCGTCAGTGAGAACACGAAGACGAGGTCGAAGTACAGCTCGATCGGCGCGACTCGGGCCTCCTCGGAGACCGGCAGGAGCCGCGGATGCCTCGCCTCGTTCACGCCGCCCATAGTCTCACGGCCGTTCACGCCTCGAGCTCCCGCCCAAGCCGCGCCGGCGGCCTCTCGCCCGACGTGCTCCCCGGCGTCGGGAGGGACGCGGAGTACATCGCGAAGCACATCGCGTCGCGCGCACCGAACGGCCGGCCCTCGGCGCAGGTGCCGGCCGAAACGCGGCGCCCCGAAGCGCCGGATCGCGCACGGACCTGAGGAGACGGATCCCACCGGGCCGATGTCACACGGGAAGCATCGGCCTCCTCGACGTCAAACCCGTACGACCGGCACGTTCACCAAGTGCTCGGCGATGAACCACACTTGAAGCTCGTTGGTCCTGAGCACATCGCTCATCAGAAGGTCGTTGGTGCCGTCGTCCCGGTTGGTCGCGGTCCTCTCGATGGCCTCCCTCACCTTCTCGATGACGATCTCGTGGCCCTCGAGCAGCCGTGAGAGCATCGCGGGGACCTCCTCCACGCCGTTCGGGGGCCGCGGGACGGTGGTGACCTCGGCCACGTGCCGAGGGTCGGCGATGGCCACCCCGCCGAGCGTCTGAACCCGTTCGGCCATCAGGTCGATGAGCGCGAGCTGTTCTCCGGCGTGCTTGTCGAGCAGCAGGTGCAGCTGATGGAAGGTTGGCCCGCGAACCAGCCAGTGATGCTTCTTGTACAGGTTGTACAGGATGATGGAGTCGGCCAGGATCTGATTCAGGAGCTGGCAGCTCTCGGCCCTGGCGACGTGAGCGAGCGCGATGGGAAGCAGCCGCAACTCCCCGAACCGCTGTATCTCCACCCCATGCTGATGCAGCAGAGGCTGACTTCCTCGAGCGGTCGCCTCGTCTTCCCCCCTCTTGAACGGATCCGCGTGCTTCGTGTCAGCCATGTCACCCTCCTCGTCGGGTCGTCCCGGATCGACTTATAGCACTCGAGAGCAACGCTCTTCCAGGGGCCCCGACGACGACGCGTCGAGCGACCCAGTGCCCATCAGCCCGGCGGCCACCCGGTTGGATTGCGCCCGCCCCGGCCTCCCCGATAGAATGCCCGCTCCGAGCAGCCACATCGGAGGGATCGCTGCGACCGTCGCTTCCGCAGCACGAACGGGGGGGTATGCATGTGGCAGCGTAGGTTTCGTTCGTGGTTCGTGATCCTTGCCTTCGTCGGCCTCGTCGCGGCCGCTTGCGGCGACGACGGGGACGGCGGCGGAGGCGGCGGAGGCGGCGGAGGCGAGGGCAGCATCTGGGTGCTCCTCCCCGACACGGCAACGTCCGACCGCTGGGAGAAGGACGACCGGCGGTTCTTCGGTGAGGCGTTCGAGGCGGCGGGCCTGGCCGAGGGAGACGACTTCACCATCGTGAACGCCGAGGGTGACGCCGCGACCCAGCAGTCGCAGGCCGAGCAGGCCATCGCCGACGGCGCGAGCGTGATCGTGCTCACCAGCCTCGACACCGGATCGGGCGCTGCGATCATCGACCAGGCCAAGGAGGCCGGGGTCGACGTGGTCGAGTACGACCGGTTCAACACGGGAGGCTCGGGCGGCGCGGCCTACGTGAGCTTCGACAACGTCCAGGTGGGCGCCACCATGGCCGAGTTCCTGGAACCGGCGATCGACGCCCTCGGCGTGCCGACACCACGCGTCGTGATGCTGAACGGCGGTGAGGAGGACAACAACTCCTTCTTGTTCCGGGACGGCTATGCGGAGACCGTCGAGGCCCGGGTCGATGCCGGCGACTGGGAGCTGGTCGCCGACCAGCACGTCCCCGCGTGGGACAACGCCGAGGCCCAGACGATCATGGAGCAGATCCTCGTCGCCAACGACAACGATGTCGACGCGGTGTTCGCGGCCAACGACGGCCTCGCCAACTCGGCCATCAACGCCCTCGAGGCTGCGGGCGTCGGACCGGTTCCGGTGAGCGGCCAGGACGCGACGGTCGCCGGGATGCAGAACATCCTCCTCGGCAAGCAGACGATGAGCGTCTACAAGCCGATCGAGGCCGAGGCCTCCGTCGCCGCTGCAGTCGCGCTGGCGCTGCGGGCCGACGAGGACATCACGGCCATCGATCCCGGGTTCGAGTTCTCGATCTTCGGCATCGAAGCCGCGACGGGCCAGCCCACCGACTCGGCAGAGGGCGAGGGCATCGTACCCTACTTCGGCCTCGTGCCGGTCGGCGTGACGGCGGACAACATCGCCGAGACCGTGATCGCCGACGGGTTCTTGACGGTGGCGGACATCTGCACCGGCGACGTCGCGGATACGGACTTCTGCCAGGAGAACGCCTGACCCGGATCGAGGTAGCCGAAGCGGTGGACGGCGGGGACTCGTGACCGAGCTCCCGCCGTCCCCGCGGGCTCTGGTCGAAGGCGAAGGACATGGGTGACGCAGCGCTCCTCGAGTGTCGGGCCGTCTCCAAGGCGTTCGGCGCGGTCCAGGCCCTCTACCGGGTGGACTTCGAGGTCCGTCGAGGGGAGGTGATGGCCCTCGTCGGCGACAACGGGGCCGGCAAGTCCACGCTGATCAAGGGCATCGCGGGGATCTACCCGTTCGACGAGGGAGAGATCTACTTCGAGGGCGAGCGCGTCAGCATCCACGGCCCGCGCGACGCCGGCAAGCTCGGCATCGAGGTCGTGTACCAGGATCTCGCGCTCGCCGACAACCTCGACGTCGTGGGCAACATGTTCCTCGGCCGGGAGCGAACGCGCTTGGGCTTCGTGCTCGACGAGTCGAGCATGGAGCACGCGGCACAGGAGACGCTCGACGGCCTGTCCGTCACGACGCTTCGGTCCGTCCGCCAGACCGTGGCCGGCCTGTCCGGGGGGCAGCGACAGGCCGTGGCGGTCGCCAAGTCGGTCATGTGGAACTCGCTCGAGCTGATCCTCGACGAGCCCACCGCCGCGCTGGGGGTGGCTCAGACCCGGCAGGTGCTGGACCTCGTGCGCCGCCTGGCGGAACGGAACCTCGGGGTCGTGATCATCTCCCACAACTTGCACGACGTGTTCGAGGTCGCCGACCGGATCACCGTGCTCCGCCTCGGCCAGCGCGTGGCGATGCTCGAGAGATCCAAGACGACCCAGCAGGAGGTCGTGCACGCCATCACCGCCGGCACGCTCAGCCATGTGCCCGGGATGGCCGACGCCGGAATGACCGAAACGTGACAACGGGACCCGAGGCGGGGGCAGGTTCGGGCCCGGAGATGGCCGTCACCCCCGAGGAGGCACTCCCGCCCGCCACTGGGGGCGTCGCCGCGCCGCCCGAGACGGTGTCGGGATACGTACGCCGCAGGTGGGAGGCCATCCTGGCCGGCGAGCTCGGCTCGCTGCCGATCGTGGTCGGCCTGGTGGTCATCGCGATCGTCTTCGGCACCCTCGACAGCACGTTCTTCGTGGAGCGCAACTTCACGAACCTGCTGCTTCAGCTGGCCCCGGTGGCCACGATCGCCATCGGGATCGTGTTCGTCCTCCTGATCGGCGAGATCGACCTTTCCGTGGCCTTCGTGAGCGCCGTCGGCGGGGTGGCCATGACGCTCCTGCTGCGACCCGAGGATCCAGGGTGGCCCTGGTGGCTCGCCATCGCTTTCGCGGTCGCCGTCACCACCCTCATCGGCCTCCTCCAGGCGCTCGTCATCACCAAGGCGGGCGTGCCGTCGTTCGTGGTCACGCTGGCCGGCCTGCTGACGTGGTCGGGGGTGGTCCTGATCCTCATGACCAGGTACTCGACGGCGGGGACGGTCAGGATCCAGGACCCCACGGTGGTCGGCATCGCCAACAACTTCCTCAGCAACGCCTGGGGCTGGGTGGTGGGGGTTGCGGTCGTGGCGGGTTACGCGCTCCCGCAGATCCAGACCGCGCGGTCCCGGCGGGCCCGCGGCCTGGAGGCGAAGCCGGGCTTGGTGCTGGTACTTCAGATCGCCGGGCTCGCCGTCGTCACGTTCGCCGCGGTCTGGTACGCCAATCTGGACCGGGGGATACCGACGGTGACGCTGATCCTCCTGGTCTTCATCGTGTTCTGGTCGTTTGTCGCGACGCGGCTGCGGTTCGGCCGCCACGTCTACGCCGTCGGCGGCAACCCCGAAGCGGCCCGGCGAGCCGGGATCAACGTCGACCGGGTCCGCATCATGGTGTTCATGATCAGCGGGTTCATGGCCGGGGTGGGCGGGATCATCCTCGCGTCCCGACTGCGGTCCGTGGCCACCGGGACGGGCGGCGGCAACCTGCTCCTGAACGTCATCGCCGCCGCCGTCATCGGCGGCACCAGCCTCTTCGGTGGCTCCGGCCGGGTCGTCTCGGCGCTCCTCGGGGCCCTCGTGATCACGGGGATCCAAAACGGCATGGGCCTGCTCAACCTACCCCAGGGGAACCAGTTCGTGATCACCGGGCTGGTGCTCCTCGGCGCCGTGCTCGTCGATGCCCTGGCGAAGCGGCGGCGCGCGGCCCGCGGGGTCGTCTAATGGGAGCAGCGTCCGACGAGCGAGGTGATGGCCTGATGACGTACGAACCGAGGCCGGAGCACCGGTTCTCGTTCGGGCTGTGGACCGTGGGGAACGTGGGCGTCGATCCGTTCGGCGGACCAGTGCGCGACGCGCTCTCACCGGTCCAGATCGTGGAACTCTTGGCGGAGGTCGGCGCGTGGGGGGTGAACGTCCACGACAACGATCTCGTGCCCATCGACGCGAGCCCCCACGAGCGCGACCAGATCGTGAGCGATTTCAAGAAGGCGCTCGACGCCACAGGTCTGGTCGTCCCCATGGCTACCTCGAACCTGTTCCGCGACCCGGTCTTCCGCGACGGCGCCTTCACCGCCAACGATCCGAAGGTGCGGGCGTTCGCCATCCAGAAGACCATGCGGGCCATCGATCTGGGGGTCGAGCTCGGCGCGACGACGTTCGTGTTCTGGGGCGGACGCGAAGGGGTGGAGACGGACTCGTCGAAGGATCCGCTGCGGGCGCTGGGGTGGTACACGGACGCCCTCAACTTCCTGTGCGCATACGTGAAGGACCATGGCTACGACCTCCGGTTCGCGCTTGAGTCCAAGCCGAACGAGCCGCGCGGCGACATCTACCTGTCGACCACGGGGGCGATGCTCGCGTTCATCGAGACCCTGGACCACCCGGAGATGGTGGGCGTCAACCCCGAGGTGGGCCACGAGCACATGACGGGGCTGAACTTCACGCACCAGGTCGCCCAGGCCTGGTCGATGGGCAAGCTCTTCCACATCGACCTTAACGACCAGATCCCGGGGCGCTTCGACCAGGACCTCCGGTTCGGCTCGGCGAACCCCAAAGCGGCCTTCTTCCTGGTCAAGTTCCTCGAGGACGTGGGGTATCCGGGCAGCCGCCACTTCGACGCCCACGCGTATCGCACGTCGGACTACGAGGACGTGAAGGCCTTCGCCAGAGGGTGCATGCGGACCTACCTGATCCTGAAGGAGAAGGCGGAGCGGTGGAACGCTGATCCTGAGATCCAGGGTCTGGTGTCTCGGATCTCCGCCGCGGACGGCTCGATGGCCCCCTACCTCGGTCCGTACTCCGCCGAGCGGGCCGCGGCGCTGGGGAGCCTGGAGCTCGACCGGCGCGCGCTCGCCGACCGCGGGCAACCCTACGAACGACTCGACCAGCTCACCGTCGAGCTGCTCCTCGGGGCCCGGTGACGCTGCAGACGGCTGCACTCGAGGGCGATGGTGGTCGTCTGGAGGACGAGACGTCTCTCCCGAGCACCCATGGCCGGATCCGACTCGCGTGCGTCTCCGCTCTACTCGGTCTCGTCTCCGCCGCCTGCACGTCCCAGCCGGCAGGAGTGGTGGCGACCGGGGGTCCGTCGCGGACCTCGCCCTCCCAGGGCATCGCATTCACCGACGTCGCCCCCGACGTCGGGCTCGACTTCCGACATGGCGCCTTCCGGTGGGGAGTGACGCCGGATCCCGTCGCGATGCTTGGAGCGGGGATCTGCTGGCTCGACTACGACGGCGACGGCTGGATGGACCTGTTCGCGGTGAACTCGTTCGCCGAGGCCGAATCCGGGCGGTGGCAGGAGGAGGGAGGCCTGCCCCGGAGCGCCCTGTTCCACAACGTGGGCGGCGAATTCGTCGACGTGAGTGCCGGCTCCGGCACCGACCTCGCCGTCCGGGGCAACGGGTGCGTCGCGGCGGACCTCGATCTCGACGGCCGTACGGACTTCTACGTGACGACGGCCGGGGTGGGCGCGCTGCTCTGGAACGAAGGCGACGGCACGTTCATGGAGGGGGCCCACGCCGCCGGGGTCGACGCCTCCGGCTGGTTCGCCGGGGCCGCCGTCGGGGACG
>JBOGVG010000074.1:0-29467 GCA_050692435.1 Actinomycetota bacterium | reverse complement strand
ACGTCCCGAGGTAGAGGGTGCCGTCCATCTGATAAGGATTCTGGCATGGCGACGCCCGAGAGCCGACGCCCGATCCCGGCCCCCGCGGGCGAGGTGGGTTCGACCTGGATCGCCCCGGGCGACGCGGTCGCGACGCTCGTCGTGGCGCACGGCGCGGGTGCCGGGATGGACCACCCGTTCATGGCCGGGTTCTGCCGGGCCATCGCCGACTCGAACGTGGCCACCCTCCGGTTCAACTTCCCCTACATCGAGAGAGGCCGGCGCTCCCCCGACCCGGAGCGGGTGCTCCGGGCGACGTGGCTGGCGGCCTTCGAGGCGGGGAAGGCCAGGTCCAACGGACGGCCCGTGCTGGCCGGGGGCAAGTCGCTCGGAGGCCGCATCGCCTCGATGGCCGTGGCCGACGGGATGCCCGCCGCCGGTCTGGTGTTCCTGGGCTACCCGCTGCACGCCCCGGGGAGGCCCGAACGGGCCCGCGACGAGCACCTGTACCGGATCGAAGCGCCCATGCTGTTCCTCCATGGCACGGCCGACCCCTTCGCGCGGGCGGACCTCCTGAAGAAGGTGCTGCGAAAGCTGGGCGAGCGGGCCGAGTACGTCGCGATCGAGGGCGGAGACCACTCGTTCAACCTCAAAGGCCGGAAGAAGGACTCGCGCGAGGTGGGGGCCGAGCTCGCCGAGCGGGCGGCGCCGTTCGTGCGTCGCGTCGCCGGAGCTCGCTGATGCCGAGGAAGAACCGCCGGGCGCCCGAGGAGGCACCCCCGCCCGCCCGGATGCCGCAGTCGGCCGCGCCGGTATGGGCTCTGGCCCCAGGGTTCGACGTCCGCCGGGTGAGCGGTGACCGGTCCTACCGCTGCCCGGGCTGCGACCACGAGATCCGCGAGGGGACCTGGCACCTGGTGGTGGTGCCCCAGGACCAGCCCGACGAGCGCCGCCACTGGCACACCGAGTGCTGGCGGACCGACCTCCGCCGGGCCCGGGGCCGGTAGCGGCCTCGCTATCATCCCCCGGTGCCCACCCGGTTGGTCCGTGCGACGATGGTTCCCACCGGCGACGGATGGATCGGGCGGATCCCCACGACGCGGACCGAGGTCACGGCGAGCTCGCGCCGTGACTGCCTGGCGAAGCTCCGGCGCTCGGCCGGCGACGGCGTGTCGCTGGCGGTAGAGATCACTCCGGCCCTGGCCGGCGTGGCGGAGGCGGCGGCCATCCTGGGCTGGGACAAGCGGCGCGTCATCACCTACGTGGACCGCGGCTCGTTCCCTGAGCCCGTCGCCCGCCTGGCGTCGGGCCGGGTGTGGCGGCGGGACGACGTGGAGGCCTTCGCCCGGGCATGGGTCCGGAAGCAAGCTCGGCGCCGGTCGAAGTGAGCGGGTCGCGCATCCTGTTCCTGATCCGCCACGGCCGTTCCGACGAGACCTCGAACGAGCTGGTCCAGACACCCCGTGGCCCACAGTGGGATCCGCCCCTCGACGAGGTGGGGCGGGAACAGGCCGAGCTGCTGGCCAGGCGGCTTGTCCTGATGGAGCGCCCGGCCGCCGTGTACTGCTCGCCGCTCCGGCGGGCCCGGGAGAGCGTGGCACCGTTCGCGGAGCGGGCCGGGGTGGAGGTCGGGTACGAGGAAGATCTGATGGAGGCCCACATCGGGGGGTGGGAGAACAAGAGCTTCGAGGACATCCTGGCCTCGGACCCCGAGCTGGTCCACATCTTCCGGAACCGGCGGGCCATCTGGCACCGGGCGCCGGGTGGCGAGGCCGTGGACGCGTTCCGCATGCGCGTGCGCGATGTCATCGAGGCGATCCTGGACCGGCACCCGGAAGGCGATGTCTTCGTCATGGCCCACGGCGGGGTGATCAACGCCTACCTCGGTCCGCTGCTCGGGGCGGTGCACGAGATGTTCTTCCTCGCTGAGAACACGTCGCTGAACTCGCTCGAGATCGAAGGTCCGGACCGGCGGGTCCGGTTCCTGAACGACGTGTTGCACCTCACCGATCCGCATCTGTTTCAGCCGAGATGACGAGAACGGTGGGGGCCGCCCCGAGGGCGGCCCCACCGCCGAATTCCCGCCGGGCGTTACGCGGCCCGAGGGATCCTTCTCTCGATCTCGGTGGCCTGGTCCTGGACCCGACGCGCGTACGAGCTCAGGACGTCCAGGATCTCGTGCCACACGGAGGCGATGCCCCCGATCACGAGTCCCGTCGCCACCGAGCCCATCCACAGGGCCCGGAAGCTGACGTCCCAGCCCGCGAACATCGAGTAGTCCGTGATCCAGGTGATGCCCACACCGGCCAGGAACGCCAGGAGCAGCCGGAACGTTCTCGGCACCTCCCTGGAGCCGCGGACGAGGTCCACGAGCTTAGCCACGGCGAGCCCGAGCAAGGCCACCGTCGCGAAGACGTACATACGCACCTCCTCGTCGTCTTCGGCCACCAGGCTTCGACCCGAAGGGGCGGCGGGAGGTAACAGCCGTTTGGGGCCACCGTACGGGGGGCCGAAACCGGCCTTGCCGGGCCCTTGGCTACCCCTGGCTATACTGCGCGGAGCCTGATTTCCGACGAGCCCAGGGAGGCCTTCGTACCCGTGCAGTTCCTGTCGGACGAATGGACCAAGGAGCTCAGGGAGCGGCTCAACGCGAGCGACGAGTTCAAGAGGGGCGTGGGCTCGACGACGGCCACGATCCAGCAAGTCATCACGGGTCCGGACGGCGAGCGCCGGTACTGGATCCGGGTGGGGGAGGGGAGCGTGGACATGGGGTCCGGCGACGTCGAGGCTCCCGACGCCACGATCACCCAGGACTACGAGACCGCGGTGGCCCTGGCCAGGAGCGAGCTGAACCCCGTCACGGCGTTCATGACCGGGAAGCTCAGGATCGCCGGGAACATGATGCTGCTGATGCAGCTCCAGGGGGCCCTCTCGGAGTTCCCCAAGGCCATGCAGGAGATGGACGTCGACTACTGATCGGGGCGGGAAGGTGTGATGGACGTCGAGCTCGGGGGGAGGCCGGGATCGCAACCGGAGAGCGACCGGGTCTGGAGCATCGAGACCCACGGCATCGACCCCATCCCGGACGGCGACCGGCACGGCAAGCCGCTGGAGCTGTTCTGGATCTGGTGCGCGGCCAACATCGCCATCCTGGGGATGACGTACGGCGCATACCTGGTGACCTTCTACGGCTTGAACCTGTGGCAGGGGATCCTCGCCGCCTTCATCGGAACCATCGTCTCGTTCCTGCTCGTCGGGTTCGTGAGCCTGGCCGGGAAGCTGGGGAGCGCCCCGACCCTCGTGCTCTCTCGCGCGTCCTTCGGCGTGCTGGGGAACGCGCTCCCGACGCTCGTGAGCTACATCTCCCTGGTCGGCTGGGAGACGATCCTGGTGGCCCTGTCTACGTTCGCGGCACAGGCCATCCTGGAACGCCTGGGGTGGCTGCACGGCGACGCGGCGCTCGCGATCTCCTTCGTGGTGATCGCCGGGGTCACGATCGCGATCGGCCTGCTCGGTCACGCCACCATCGTGAGGATCCAGACCTGGTTCACGTGGGCATTCGCCGCCTTGACCGTCGTCTTCATGGGCCTCGTGTGGTCGGACATCGACTGGGACACGGTCTCGTCGCTCTCCACCGGGCCGTTCTGGGGTGGCCTGGTCGGCGGGACCTCCATCATCATGGCCGGCCTGGGCATCGGCTGGGTCAACGCCAGCGCCGATTACAGCCGGTACTTGCCCCGCTCCGCGAGCTCGCGAGGGGTGGTCTGGTGGACAACGTTCGGCGCCAGCATCGCGCCGATCATCCTCATCGTCTTCGGGGTCCTGCTCGCGGCGGACAATCCCGATATCGCCAACTCCCTGAACCCCCTTGCCGTCCTTGCCCGGCCCCTTTCGACCTGGTTCCTCGTGCCCTACCTGATCGTTGCGGTAGGAGGGCTGATCGCCGGCGCCCTGCTCGACATCTACTCGTCGGGTCTGAACCTGCTCACCCTGGGCGTGCGAATCCCCCGCTACCAGTCGGTGGCCATCGACGGCGCGCTCATGGTGATCGGCAACATCTACATCCTGTTCTTCGCTCCGGACTTCTTCACGCCCTTCCAGGGCTTCCTCATCACGCTCGGCGTGCTCCTCGCCGCGTGGGCGGCGATCTTCCTGACGGATATTGCCCTGTACCGCCGGCGCACGGGATACTCGGAACGGAACCTGTACTCGAGCAGGGGGATCTACGGGGCGGTGAACGCGGCCGGGGTCGTTTCGTTCCTCGTCGCGTCGTTCGTCGGCCTCGGCCTCGTCACCTCGAGCGCCTGGATCGTCAAGTGGGTCGGGTACCTCCTGCGGTGGTTCGGCTGGGAGGACACGGCGCTCGCCGGGAGCAGCATCGGCCTGTTCATCGGGTTCTTCCTGGCCGGGGCGCTCTACGCCATCCTCAGCCGGCTGGTTCCGATGCGGTCCCGACCCGAGGCGACGGTCCGGGTGCCGTGAGCCCCGAGGTCGCTGGCCCGAACCGCGGAGAAGGGCGGAGCCGATAGGGACGCCGGTCATCTTCGACCACGACGGCGGCCTGGACGACTACCTGAGCCTCCTCCTGCTCCTCACCTACGACGTCGAACTCCTCGGCATCTGCATCACTCCGGCCGATACGGTGCTGGAGGGAGCCGTTCCGGCCACCCGGAAGATCCTGGATCTGGCCGGCCGGTCCACGGTCGAGGTGGCCGCGGGGACGCTGGAGGGACCGAACCCCTTCCCGTACTCCTGGCGTCTTGACTGCCTGAAGGTGAACGATCTGCCGGTGCTGAACACGCGACCGGAGCTGGCCGCGCCGCTCAGCGACCTGTCCGGCCAGGAGTTCCTGGCCCGCAGCCTGCTGGAATCCGGGGAGCCGGTGACGCTCCTCGTGACCGGCCCCCTCACCAACCTGGCCTGGGCCCTTGACCATGAACCCGAAGTCGAGGAGCAGGTGCGCGAGCTGGTGGTGATGGGAGGCGCTCTCGAGGTGGCGGGGAACGTGCAGGAGCCAGGACACGACGGGTCCGCAGAGTGGAACTTCTACTGGGATCCCCCGGCGGCGAAGCGCGTGTTCGATTCCTCGATCCCCATCACGATGTTCCCCCTCGACGTCACGAACGGGGTGCCGGTGACGGACGAGTTCCGGCGGGCCTTCGGCCGCCAGTACTCGTACCCGCTATCGGCGGCGGCCGGGACGATCTGGGCCATGACTGCCGGATGGGACCTGGCGACCGGCCTTCCGTACTTCTGCTGGGACACCCTGGCCACCTCATACCTGGCCGCCCCCGAGCTGTGCGAGTTCCGCCGCGTGACGTGCGACATCGTTACCGAGGGCGCCAGCCAGGGTCGCTCCATCCTGACCGACGACGGGCGGCCGGTGGAGGTAGCGTTCGGCGTGGACGCCGAGGCCTTCTACGCCCACTGCCTGGAGACGCTTCGACGCTGATGGGCCGGATGGTGGTGGTCGGGAGCTACAACGTGGGCCTCACCGTGGTGGCTCAGGCCCTTCCGACTCCTGGCCAGACCGTCCTGGGCCACACGTTCGACATGGGGCCGGGAGGCAAGGGGTCGAACCAGGCCATCGGGGCCAAGCGCCTGGGGGCCGACGTCTCGCTGGTGGTCAAGGTGGGGAGCGACGCGTTCGCCGGGGCCGCCCGTGACCTCTTCGAACGCGAAGGGCTACTCGGCCCGGGCATCCTGGAGGCCGACACCCACACCGGGGTCGGCCTGATCTTCGTGGACGACGAGGGACGCAACATGATCGCCGTGGCGCCGGGGGCGAACGGGCTCCTCGCCCCGGACGATCTCGACCGGGTGCCCCGGCTGTTCGACGGAGCGTCCCATCTTCTGTGCCAGCTGGAGTGCTCGCCCCAGCTGTTCGCCGGCGCGGCCCGCCGGGGGCGAACCGCGGGCGTCTCTACGATCCTGAACCCCGCGCCCGCGGTCCCCCTGTCCGACGAGCTCCTCGCGCTGGTGGACATCCTGACGCCGAACCAGACCGAGCTCGCCGTGCTCACCGGCATGCCGGTGGAGGATGAGCGCCGGATCGAGGCGGCGGCCCGCTCGCTCCAGGCCCGGGGGGTCGGCGCCGTCGTGGTGACGCTGGGGGAGCATGGGGTCCTGCGCGTCTCGCCGGACGGGGTCGAGTCGATCCCGGCCCGGCGGGTCGCCGCGAGGGACACGACCGGAGCGGGAGACGCGTTCAACGCGGGCCTGGTGTCGGGGCTCTCGTCCGGCCGTCCCATGGCCGAGGCGATCGAGCTGGGAACCCGGGCCGGCGCGTTCTGCGTCACCCGTCTCGGCGTGATCGACGGGCTCCCCACCCGCGAGGAGCTCGACGAGGAGGTGCCCGCGTGACCCCCGACGAGCTCGCCGCCACGATCCAGCACACGAACGTCCGTCCGGAGGCCACGAAGGCCGACGTCGAACGGCTCCTCGTCGAGTGCCTGGAGCACGGGTTCAACGGGGCCATGGTGAGCCCCATCTGGGTGCCCCTGGCCGCCGCCGAGCTGAAGGGCTCGACGGTCCGAGTGTGCACGGCGCTGGACTTCCCAATGGGTGAGGGCACGACGACCTCGGTGGCCCAAGCGGCGGCCGAGGCGGTCCGGATGGGGGCCCATGAGGTGGACGTCATGACCAAGGTCGGGTGGCTGAGGTCGGGGATGGAGGCCGAGTACCGGGCCCACGTCGCCGAGGTCGTGTCGGCGGCCGGCGGTGCGCCGGTCAAAGCCATGCTCGAGGCGGCCCTGCTCACGCTCAAGGAGCTGGCCAGGGCGGTGGAGTTGTGTGTTGAGGCCGGCGTCGCTTACGTCAAGAACTCCAGCGGCTTCGGTGGGGGCGATGCCACGCCGGAGCTCGTTGCCGAGGTGCGCGGGCTGGCCGGTGACAGGGTCGGCGTGAAGGCCTCCGGCGGGATCCGCACCCGCCAGGACGCCGAGGCGCTGCTATCGGCGGGCGCGGACCTCCTGGGCTCCAGCGCCGGCGTCCGGATCGTGACCAGCGAACCCGGCTCGGCCCAATCGGACGCCTACTGAGGCCTCAGGTGGTCTGCTGTCCCCGGCGGTACGGGAGACCGTCGGCGGCGGGCGGACGGAGCCGCTGAGAGGCAACGGCCAGGACGACCAGCGTGGCGACGTAGGGTGCACTGGAGACGAACTGCCGGGGCACCGAGTCGGTGACGCCGTACCAAAGCAACGCCAGGCCGGCGATGACGACGGCGATAGCCGCGCCCGTGAACCGTCGCCGGTACAGGTACCACGCGCCGATCGCTGCGAGGGCGATGGCGGCGAACAGGACGAGGGCATGGACCGCCGGCGCCGAGCGGAGGTTCAGCGCGTCGGTGTAGCCGAACAGCCCTGCGGCCGCCGCGACACCGGTCGGCCGCCAGTTGCCGAAGATCATCGCGGCGAGACCGATGAACCCGCGGCCGCCGGTCTGGCCCTCCCGATAGATGCCGGCCGCCTCCAGCACGAGGAAGGCCCCGGCCAGGCCGGCCAGGGCCCCGGAGATCAGCACTCCGAGGTATTTCATCGTGTACACGGGGACGCCAAGCGACTCGGCGGCCTCGGGGTTCTCGCCCGCCGATCGCATCCGGAGGCCGAACCTGGTCCGCCACAGGAAGAAGAAGGTCGCGGGGACCAGCAGGAGAGTGATCACCGTGAGGATCGACAGGTCATCCATGAACCCCCGGAACAGCGCGCTCGAGTCGGAGACCAGGAACCAGCGCTTCCGCTCCAGCCACCCCAGGGCGTCCGGCGACTGCCAACCGAACACGTCGCCGCCGGCCAGCACCGGGACCGTGACGTGCGGCAGTCGCGTCGGGATCTGGGGGGACTGGGTCGCGCCGCCGCCCTGGCCGGTGAAGGCGATCACCGACAGGAACCGGGCGACCCCCGCCGCCAGGATATTGATCGCGACGCCCGACACGATCTGGTTCACGCCGAAGGTGATCGTGGCTACGGCGTGGACCACCGCTCCCAGCACGCCCCCCGTCATGCCGAGGAGTACCCCCCACCACACGCCGTACTCGACCCCGGCCCACGCCCCGAACCACGTCCCAAGGATCATCATGCCCTCGAGGCCGATGTTGACCACGCCGGTTCGCTCCGCGTACAGGCCGCCAAGTCCGGCCAGGAGGATGGGCACGGCGAGTCGCAGGGCCGCTCCGTACGTGCCGCTGGACGTGAGGTCGTCCGCCCCTGTGACCCATCGGACCGCCGACAGGAGCACGATGACCAGGCCAAGGAGGTAGAGCAGCCGGCGAGTCTCCAGGCGGCGGCCCTTCCCCGCCTCCACCAGGCCGGTGTCGACGCCCGCCCAGCTCATGCCGGCACTGCCTCTCGCTCCTCCTCGAGCCTGCGAGTCTCCTCCGCCGCGGCCTTGATCTCCTGGGCCTGGACGATGCGGCGCACGACCTCGTAGGCGATGACGACCGAGAGGATGATGACCCCCTTCGTGATGATGATGACCTCTTTGGGGATGCCCTCCAGGTCGAGGATCTGGGCCGCCCGGTCAACCCATCCGAACAGCAGGGCGGCGATGGCGATGCCGGCGGGGTGGTTCAGTCCCACCAGGGCGACGGCGATTCCGTCGAACCCCAGGCCCGTGGGGAAGTCCAGCGTGTAGGCGTGGAAGAACCCGAACAGATCGGTCATCCCGATGAGCCCGGCGACGGCTCCAGAGATCAGCATGGTCATGATGATCATCCGGCCGGGATCGACCCCCGACGCGCGCGCCGCTTCCGGGTTGATCCCAGAGGCCCGCAGGTCGTACCCGAACCGCGTCCGCCAGATCAGCACGTACACCGCGATCCCGAGCGCGACCGCGATCAGGACGAAGGAGCGGAGGTCCTCGCCGCCCACCACGGTGAGCGGTGGGAGGTGCCCGGAGGCAGGGATCTGCCGGGTCTGGATGATGAGCTCGTTCGGCAGCCGCGGCTTTCGCAGGTAGTCCGCGAGCAGGTAGGCCCCCAGGCTCGTGGCGATGAAGTTCAGCATGATCGTGGAGACGACCTCGTGGACTCCCCGCTTCACCCTCAGCACGCCAGCGATCCCGGCCCACAGCGCGCCGACGGCCATCGCGACAAGCATGATGAACGCGATGTGCAAGGGGGCGGGGAGGGTGAGGGCGGCCCCGGCGGCAGCGGCGAGCAGGGTAGCCAGGCGGTACTGCCCTTCGACCCCGATGTTGAACAGGTTCATCTTGAAGCCGATGGCTACCGCGAGCCCGGCCACGTACAGGGGCACGGCCCGGTTCACCATGGAAGCGAGGGAGTTCGGCTGGCTCCCGTAGCTGACCATCGACCGGAAGGCCGTGAGGGGGTTTTCGCCGATGATGATCAGGACGAGGGACGACACGGCCAGGGCCAGCACGATGGCGGAGACCGGCACCAGCAACCACAGGAGCGCGATCTTGACCCTCACGTTCACGCCGAAGCCGCCTCCCTCGCCCCGGTCATGTACGAGCCCAGCACTTCGGGCGTGACGGTGGCCGGATCCAGCTTGGCAACCAATGTTCCCCGCAGGATCACGTGGAGGGTATCCGACAGGCCGATCAACTCTTCCAGGTCCGCCGAGATCAGCAGGAGCGCCAGACCCGCCGCCCGGGCCCTTCGGATGTGCTCCCACACAGCGGCCTGGGCGCCAACGTCGATGCCGCGTGTGGGGTGGGCGGCGATCAGGACCTTCGGTTCCGCGACCATCTCCCGTCCCACGATCAGCTTCTGCTGGTTCCCGCCCGAGAGCGCGAGCGCCGAGGTGTCCGGGCCCGGCGCGATGACGTTGTATTCGTGGATCACGTTGTCCGTACGCCGGTGGGCTCCCGCTCGGTCGACCCAAGGCCCGGACGAGAAGGGGACGATGGTCTGGTAGCCCAGCATCGCGTTCTCCCACAACGGTGACGGCAGCAGGAGGCCCCGGAGATGGCGGTCCTCCGGTACGTACCCCACGCCAGCCTCCCGCCGCCTCCGAGGAGACCAGCGGGTGATGTCGGTGCCGTCGAGCAAGATGCTCCCATCCTGTGGCGTGAGCAGCCCCATGAGCGCGTCGACCAGCTCCCGCTGCCCGTTGCCCTCCACGCCGGCGATGCCCACGATCTCCCCCCGGTGGATGTCGAAGGTCACGTTCCGCAGGGCCCATCGGTTCGCCACGCACACGCCCACGTCCCGAACCGACAGGACCACCACGTCGGTGACGGTGGACTCCCTGGTCTCCGGGGTCGGCAGCTCGCTGCCCACCATCAGCTCGGCCAGCTGCCGCGCCGTGACCTCTTGGGGCTTCACGGTGGCCACGGTGTGGCCGCCCCGGATCACCGTGATCGTGTCCGCGATCTCGAGGACCTCGTCAAGCTTGTGGGAGATGAAGATGATCGTGACGCCCCGATCCTTCAGCTCCCGGAGATTCCGGAACAGCTCTTCCACCTCCTGGGGCACCAGCACCGCCGTCGGCTCGTCCAGGATCAGGATCCGAGCCCCCCGGTACAGCACCTTGAGGATCTCCACCCGCTGGCGCTCGCCCACGGCGAGATCCTCGACGAGCCGCTCGGGATCGAGCGGCACCCCGTACGTCCGAGACAGCTCCCGGATCCTGTTGCCCGCCTCGTCGAAGTCGATCACGCCCGCGTGCGCCGGCTCAGACCCGAGGACCACGTTCTCCAGAACCGTGAGGTTCGTGGCCAGCATGAAGTGCTGGTGGACCATGCCGATCCCGGCGCCGATCGCGTCCTTCGGCGAGCGGAAGTGCACGACCTGGCCGGTCACCGAGATCTCACCGCCGTCCGGCCGAAGCATCCCGTACAGGATCTTCATCAGCGTGGACTTGCCGGCGCCGTTCTCGCCGACCACGGCGTGGATCTCACCCGGGAGAACCGTGAGGTTGATGTCGTCGTTGGCAACGACGCCTGGGAACGTCTTGGTGATACCCCTCAGCTCGACGGCTGGCGCTCGCTCATCCACCGGTCATCCCGCCCTCCCCAAGAGCAAGGGCCCGAGGATGCTACCCCTCGGGCCCTTGCGCGCGCCACACTCGGTGGCTAGCTCGTCGGAACCGTGATCTCGCCGTCGATGATCTGCTGCTTCAGGTCCTCGAGCTGGGGCACGATGTCGTCGATGAACCCACCCGAGGTCGAGTACCCCACGCCGTCCCTCGACAGGTCGAAGATGATGTAGCCCCCCTCGAACGTCCCCTCAACCTGCGCCCTGATCGTCTCGTACACCGCCACGTCGACCCGCTTCAGCATCGAGGTCAGCACGTACTCCTGGAGTTGGGGCGAGCTCGCTCCCAGCGTCTCGTACTGGTCGGAGTCGACGCCGATGCCCCAGACCTTCGAGCCGCTGGAAGCGGAGTACTCCCTGGCCGCCTGGAACATCCCCAGGCCGGAGCCGCCCGCCGCGTGGTACACGACGTCGGCCCCGGACTCGTACATGCTGGCCGCGATCTCCTTGCCCCTGGCCGGGTCGTTGAACCCGCTGAAGTCCGGGGGCTGGCTGATGTACTTGATGTCGATCTCGACGTCGGGGTTGACCGCTGTGGCCCCGGCAACGAAGCCCGCCTCGAACTTGTGGATCAGGTCGATGTCCACGCCGCCGATGAACCCCAGCCGGCCGGTCTCGGATTTGAGGGCTGCCGTCGCGCCAACCAGGAACGACCCCTGCTCCTCCGCGAACAGCAGCGACGCCACGTTGTCATCCGCTGTGAGCTCGTGGGCGCCGGGGCAGTTCGGCGTGTCCTGGTTGATGAAGCCGTCGATGTCGCCGAAGTTCACGTCCGCGTACTTGGCCCCGGCGGCGCACACGGTCTCGGCGAACAGGAACCCCACGCCGATGATCAGGTCCGTGCCCTGAGAGGCCAGCAGGTCGAGCAGCTCAGCTCGGTTCGTGCCTCCCTGGTTCGGCTCGAGCTCCTGGGGCTCGACGTTGAACTCGCTCGCGGCTCTGTCCAGCCCTGCCGCGGCCGAGTCGTTGAACGACAGGTCGCCTCGTCCGCCGATGTCGTACACGAGGCCTACCGACACCGCCTCCCCGGCGGTGGGGCTCGGCTGTCCGGGCTCCTCCTCGTCGGCGCACGCTGCCGCGATCATCGTCAAGACCGCGACGAGCGCGAGCAACCGCCACAAACGTCTCATACCAGCCCCTCCTTCCCAGGGTCCCCCCCAGACACGTACAAGTACGTCGCTCCCGGCCCCTCAGGATGCCGGCCGGCTCCCCAGAAGTCCGCTAGGTGGAATCTACCCTGCCCCGGCGGTCCCGCGCATCTGGCAAGTCCGCGCCTCTCGCCACCGGCTCATGCTCCCGACTCCGTGCCGAACAGCCGGTCACCGAAGTCGCCCAGGCCGGGCAGGATGTAGCCCCGGTCGTTCAGCTGGCGGTCCACGGCCGCCGTGAAGATGGGGACGTCGGGATGCTCGGCCTCCATCTTCGCGATCCCCTCTGGCGCGGACACCACGCACACGAACCGGACCGAGGCCGGCTCGCCCTCCTTCACGGCGGCGCACGCGGCCGCGCCCGAGCCCCCCGTGGCCAGCATGGGGTCCAGGACCAGCACGTGGCGCCCGGCCACCGGCGGCAGCTTCCGGTAGTAGGACTGGGGGAGGAGCGAGGCCTCGTCCCGCTCCAGCCCGATGTAGCCCACCGCGACTTCGGGGAACAGCTCGGTGACGGCCTCCAGCATGCCGAGGCCGGCCCGGAGGATCGGGACTGCCACCAGGGTCTCGCCCAGCACCCGGCCCGTGGCGAGCTCGAGCGGCGTTTCGATCTTGACCTCCTCGGTGGGGAGGTCGCGGATGGCCTCCAGCGCGAGAGTCAGGGCGAGGCGCTTGGCCAGGGTTCGGAACACGGGCGGAGGGGTGGTCCGGTCGCGGAGCTGCGCCAGCAGATGCTCCGCGAGGGGATGGTCGACCACCGTCACCGACACGGGGGCATCCTAATCCGAAGGGTCGCGGCCCCGCCGACCGCCGCCGAGGTGCCGCCGAGCGTGGCCACGCCTGTCGAGCGCTGCCGAGCGGGGGTTGCCATCGCCGCCGGCTGCCCCCAGAATGATGGGCCGGATGAGGACGTCCTTCGGCTACTGGTTCTTCTACGGCGGGCGGGGCCCGGCGTAGTCACCTGAGCCGAAGCGAGCGAAGGGGACCCCGGGTCGAGAGCCCGGGGTTTTCGTTTCCCCCCCGAGCCCGCCGAACGTGGAGGTTGGCATGGTCGTTGTGATGAAGAGGGACGCGACGGACGGGGACATCGAACGCGTCTCCGAGCGGGTCCGCGAGGTCGGGGGCGAGGCGTTCGTCTCGCGAGGGGCCGTTCACACGATCATCGGCCTCGTCGGCGACACCGCGTTGTTCGTCGGGCTGGGCCTGGACAACTTCCCCGGGGTGGACCACCTGATCCAGGTGGGCAAGCCATACAAGATGGTGGCCCGGGCGCTCCACCCCCAGCCGACCACGGTGAAGGTGGGGCCGGCCGCCGTAGGGCGCGAGACGTTCACCCTGATCGCCGGACCCTGCGCCGTGGAGAGCGAGGAGCAGGCCCTGGCGGCGGCGCGAGGGGCGAAGGAGGCCGGCGCCTCGATCCTCCGAGGCGGCGCGTTTAAACCTCGGACCTCTCCCTACTCGTTCCAGGGCCTCGGAGCGCGGGGGTTGGAGATCCTGGCCAGGTGCCGGGACGACACGGGGCTCCCGGTGGTGACGGAGGTCATGGAGCCGCGGGACGTGGAGCTGGTGGCGTCGTGGGCGGACGCCCTCCAGATCGGCACGCGCAACATGGCGAACTTCTCGCTGTTGAGGGAGGTCGGGGCCACGAACAAGCCGGTCCTGCTGAAGCGGGGCTTCTCGGCCACGGTCGAGGAGTGGCTGATGGCCGCCGAGTACGTGGCCCAGCGAGGGAACTCCGAGATCATCCTGTGCGAGCGGGGCATCCGGACGTTCGAGCCATCCACGCGCAACACGCTGGACCTCGGCGGTATGGCCGTGGCGCAACTCGAGAGCCACCTGCCGGTCGTCGTGGATCCCTCCCACGCCATGGGGCACAAGGAGCTCGTCGCACCGATGGCTCGGGCCGCCGTCGCCGCCGGCGCGGACGGCGTGATGGTGGACGTCCATCACGACCCGTCGGAAGCGTTGTGCGACGGGCCGCAGGCACTTACCCCCGGAGACCTTCTGGAGCTCTCCAAGGAGCTCGAGCGGCTCGCGGTCGCGCTCGGCCGTCAACTCACATAGGTCCTGCGGCCTAGGTCCTTCGCCGCCGCCCCGATTAGGCCGCGTTTGACTGCGGTGCATCGTTTGCGGTAGGTCATGGGCAGCGAATAACGGACGACCGAGGCCGTGGCGAGTCCCGCCCTCGGGAGGGAGGCAGGCTTGTTCGAGGCATCGCCAGCTCCATCCACGTCCCTAGGCTCGCCCGTATACCCATCGGCTCGTTCCCGAAGGAGGAAGCTATGCGCCGACGTCCCCTGATCGCGCTGCTCGCCGTCCTCTCGGTATTCACCGCGCTCCTCGGAGGCGTGGCACAAGCGCAGGCCAGCAAGCCGACGGCGGACAAAGTCATCCTCTTCTCCTCCGACGGGATGCGGCAGGACCTCGTCCACAAGTACGTGGACGAGGACGGCATGCCCACGTACGCCGACCTCCTCGACAACGGCGTCGAGGCCGGCGGTAACGGCCTGCTCCAGGCTTTCCCACCCAACACCGGTGTCGGCTGGGCCACGCTGGCCACCGGGACCTGGCCGAGTGAGCACGGCTCGACCAACAACACGTTCCATCGAACCGGAGCGACCTTCACCAGCGGCACGAGCTTCGCCACGACCGGGATCCTGCAAACGGACACCATCGCCCAGGCGGCCGAGCGTGCGGGCAAGACCGTCGTGGCCATGGAGTGGGTGGCGGCCCGCGGGTATGTTCCCGCTCTCCAGGGCCCGGTCGTTGACTTCCGCACGTTCTTCGGGGGCCGCGGCATCGTCCTCAACTTCGACATCCCCGGGCAGACCGCGAGCAGCTTCGGTGTCCAGTACCAGCAGAGGGCACTCGCGGACGCCACCGGCTGGTCGAACGTGCCCACATCGTTCAGCCCGGCGAAGGAGAGCTTCTTCACGCACAACGACACGCGGATCCCGGGCGGCGGCGCCTGGGACGTCTACATCTACGACTCGACGGACGACGGCACGGTGAACTACGACCGCGCGCTCGTCGTGAACCGCTCCGCCGCGAAGAACGGGAGCGCGGGCGCGGCGACCCTGGCGCCCGGCGACTGGGCCGACGCGAAGATCACGCTGGTGTCCGGCCCGTTCGCCGGCAGGACGGGCGGCTTCCTCATGAAGCTGATCGACCTGACCCCCGACCTGACCCGGTTCCGCCTCTACTTCACCTCCGTGCAGCGGGCGAACGCGACCTACAACGCGCTCGGCCCGACGGGTTCGACCAACTTCGAGGAGACCCTCAATGCGATGTTCCCCACCTCCACCGCGGCAGACTTCGCGCCGCTGGAGGCTGGGATCGTAGACGAGGACACGTACGTCGAGCAGGGCCTGATGTGGGCGGACGCCCACTTCACGTACACGCGATACATCATGGGAACCGGCCCGGTGCCGACCGTCGGCGGCGGCACGATCGCCGCCTTGGGCGTTGAGCCCGACCTGCTGATGCTGGGGAACCCGGTGACCGACGAGTTCAGCCATCAGTTCATGGCGTTGGTCACACCTTCGGACATCGATGGGGATCCGAACCCTTACTTCGACGACGTCACGAACGACGACATCCCCGACGGACGGATCGATCAGCGCGAGGGGTACATCCGATCGGCCTACGAGGAGGCCGACGCCACCCTTGCCCTTGGTCGCAGCCTGATGGGGACCGATACTGCGGTGTTCGCGTCCTCCGACCACGGCTTCGCCCCGCAGTGGTTCGCGGTCAACGGGCGCCGGGTGCTGTTCGACGCTTCCGTGGACGGCATCAGCCTCCACGCGAGCGGGGCCACGGCCACCGGCAACTGCGCGGCCGCGGCCACCGACCTGTCGAAGGCCTGCTGGGCGGGTGGGACCATCCAGGTCTACGTGAACCCGACGCTCCCCTCCGGGACCACGTACGAGGAGGTCCGGGGGGCGGCCGCGGCCGCCTTCGAATCGCTGACCGATCCCGCCAACCCCGGAGCGCAGGTCGTGGACGAGGTGTTCTTGAAGGAAGAACTGCGAGACGTCGATGGCACGGATGCACTCCATCCCAACCGGAGCGGGGACGTGGTCGTGGCTCTGCGGCCGCCGTACCAGTCCGACGCTGCCACGCCCGGTGTGCGGATCGCGTTCTCCCAGTTCTTCGGGCAGCACGGGTACATGCCGAACCTGGTCAGCCTGGCCAACAACGTGAACATGCGGGCGACGTTCATCGCCGCCGGCCCCGGGATCAAGGACGGCGGCGAGGTCGCAGACATGCGGGCCATCGACGTGGCCCCCACGATCTCTTTCCTGATGGGGATCCCCGGCCCGGCGAACGCCCGCGGCAAGATCCGCCTGGACATGCTGGAGGGGGCCTCGCACCTTCGGGAGGTCGATATCCTCGACATCAGCGATTACCACGGGCAGCTCGTGCCCCTGTCCGAGGCGGCCGACTTCACCATCGGAACGGCCACGGCCTTGGGTCCGACCTTCCTCATCGGCGGTGCCGCATTCCTGAAACCGTGGTTCGACGCCTACCGGGCGGAGAACCCCGGCGCCACCCTCACTGTGACCGCCGGCGACGCGGTGGGGGCCACGCCGCCCATCTCCAACTTCTTCGGCGACAAGCCCACGATCGAGATGATGAACATGATGGGGTTCACCCTCGACGGACTCGGCAACCACAACTTCGACAGAGGGCAGGAGTATCTGCGAGAAGAGCTCATCCCGCTGGCGGACTTCAAGTACGTCTCGGCGAACGTCCTCCACTCGCAGACCGGCGACACTCCCGCGGAGTGGTCGAAGTCACGGGTCTTCAACTTCGGCACCTTCAAGCTCGGGATCATCGGGTTCACGAACCCGGATGCCCCGACCCTAGTGACTCCGAGCTCCTTCGGTCCCTTCGTCGTCACCGATCCGCTGGTCGCGGTGAACGAGCGAGCCGATCAGTTGGGGCATCAGTCGGGCATGGCGGGGATCGTGGCTATCGGTCACCTCGGCGCGACGTCGGGCGCCGCTGTTCGGCCGGAGCCTTACTATCCGGTGGCCAATCCTGCAGGCCCGCTGATCGATCTGGCGGACTCGACCACGAGCGTGGACGCGGTCGTGGGTGACCACACCGACGTCCAGGTGCTGGAGGCCCGGAGCAACGGTGTGCTGGTGGTGGAGAACCGCAGCAAGGGCATCCGTTTCACGCGGGTGCGCTTGGTCATCGACACCGTGGCCGACGAGGTTGTGTACACGACGGCCGACTTCCACAAGCCGTGGAACATCGGCGTGACACCCGACCCTGCCATCCAGGCACGGATCGACGAGCTGAACGCGCAGCTCGCGCCGATCTTCAACACGGTGATCGGCAACTCGACGAAGGTCATCCCGCGCGCCGACCAGTGCGCCAACTCGGCCGGCCGGACGTGCGAGTCGCTCGTCGGGAACGTCGTCACAGACGCGATGCGGACGACGTTTGGCTCGATCGGGGTCCAGTTTGCGATCACGAACTCCGGCGGCCTCCGCGCCGACCTGACCTGTTCGA
Source organism: Actinomycetota bacterium (assembly GCA_050692435.1). Lineage (GTDB taxonomy): Bacteria > Actinomycetota > UBA4738 > UBA4738 > HRBIN12 > AC-69. The sequence continues at coordinate 11,821 of JBOGVG010000074.1, read as the reverse complement.
CGACCGACAACCCGAGCGACTTCTGCCCTGCCTACACGCCGCCGCCGTTCCCGATCACGCGGGGCCAAGTGCTGACGGTGCTCCCGTTCGGCAACGTCGTGGTGACGCTGAGCGTGAGCGGATCCGAGCTGAAGACGATGCTCGAGAACGGGGTCTCGCGGATGCCGGCCGTTGACGGACGCTTTCCCCAGGTCTCCGGGCTCTGCTTCACGTACGACATCGCGCTCCCGGCCGGAAGCCGAGTCCTTTCGGCGGTGATGGCAGACGCGGGTGGGAACTGCACCGCGACCCCCGTCGTCCTGACGGCGGCCTCCACCTACGTGATCGCCGAGAACGACTTCATGGCGAGCGGCGGGGATGGATATCCGAATTTCTCGAGCCGCGCCACGACGCACGACATCATGGACCAGGTTCTGGCCGACTACATCTCGGACAACTCGCCGATCAGCCCGTTCGTGAACGCGGCGCCGAACGGCCGGATCAACTGCGTGGATTCGAACGGAGGGACGGCGCCGGACTGCCCGGTGCTGACGTCGTCGCCGTAGCCGGATCGGGAGAGGCCGAAAGTGGAGGGGCGGCCGGATGGCCACCCCTCCACGTTGCTCACCGAGCCAAAGCCGTCACCTGGAGCACCTCGCCGGAGGCGAGGTCGGTGAGGTAGAGCTCGCCCTCCTCATCCTCCCCGAACGAGCTGATGACGTGTTCGGTGTCCAGCATGCGTACGGGCTTCTGAGGCGACCGACCGTCGGCTCGCAGCGACCAGATGAATCCATTGCAAGTGTCCGCGAAGAAGTAGCCGCCCCGGAGCGCTGGGAACGCCGAGCCCCGGTAGACGTGTCCCCCGATCACCGCGCATCCGATGTTCGTGGGGTACACGGCGATGGGGAGCTCCAAGCCCGAGGCGTCGCATCCGAACGGCGGGCTGAAGCAAAGGTCTCCCTCCATCGTGTTCCAGCCGTAGTTCTGGCCACCCCCCGCGGCGCGGGTCCAGTCGATCTCCTCCCGTTGCCCTTGCCCGACGTCCCCGATCCAGATGTCCCCGGTCTCGCGATCGAACGAGAACCTCCAGGGGTTGCGTAGCCCCAAGGCCCAGATCTCAGGTCGGGCCCCGGCCCGGCCGACGAACGGGTTGTCCTGCGGGACGTCGTACGGCCTGCCCCGGTCCACATCGATCCGGAGGAGCTTCGCGAGCAGGGTGTCGAGCCGCTGGCCGTTCCCGAACGGGTCGGCCGCGCTCCCGCCGTCTCCCATGCCGATGTACAGGTAGCCGTCGGGCCCGAATGCGATGTTGCCGCCGTTGTGGTTCGCGAATGGCTGGTCGATCCAGAGGATCGTTCGCGCTGATGTGGGGTCGGCGCGGTCGGGCCTGTTCGGAGAGACGCGGTACTCGGCCACGACGGTGTCCCCGTTGCGATCCGTGTAATTGACGAAGAGTCGCCCGTTCCTTTCGTACCGCGGGTGGAACGCCATCCCAAGCAATCCCTGCTCCCCCAGGAGGCTCTCCGACGCCGTTACGAGGTCCGAGAGATCGAGGAAGGGCTCCGGGAGCCGGCGGCCGTTACGGACCACATGGATCTGCCCGCCTCGCTCCACAACGAACAGCCGCCCGGATGCGTCCCCGGCGTTGGTGACCAGGACCGGTGAGGTGAAACCGCCGGCTACCCGCCTGAGCCCGAGGCGGACCTGCTTCGGATCGAACCGCTGCTGCGGCGCCTCGGTCGGCTCAGCGGTTCCCGTGGGCGAGGGGGTCGGGGGTTCCGTCGGCCGAGCCTGCTCGCCGGATCCCTGGCAGGCGGCGAAGGAGAGCACGAGGCTCAGCCCAGCGGCCAGGCGACGCCGGGACGTCACGCCTTGGGGCGCTCGAGGTGTCGCGGCTGGACCCCGGGCGAGATCATGGCAGGACGATCGGCGTGAGCTCGGCGATGGCACATGTCTGCCGCCACCGCTGGATCCACTCGCCGGGCGGGCCGGCCCGGCTCCGCCGCCGGTCCACCAGGAGCTTCGCGGCCTCCTCCCACTCCGCCCCTTCCAGCAATCGTGCGTTCGCGTGGAACTCGTCAAGGGCGGTGTCCCGGCCTCGTCGCTCCGGGTTCGTGGCCTTGCGGCGGGTGATCACCAACAGATCCGACTCCCCGGGGATGCCGGGGACCGTCTGCTCCTCGGGGCCCGGCTCCCGCTTCGACAGGACGAGGATCCTCCCATTCCGGTACGCGAACCACACCGGGGCGGTGTACGGCTCGCCGTTCCGCTCAACGCCCACCCAGATCACGTCGGAGTTTCGGAGGCCGTCCTCGACCTGCTTCGGAAGCTTGACCGGGGCCTCCTGCACGAACACCCCGCAGTCGATCTCGCCGACGATCTCCCCGTCGACCACGAACGACACCACGTAGCTCCCTGTCTCGTCGAAGTGGGCGTCCTCAACGAGGTCGCGCTCCTCGGTGAGGTCCATCGCGCCGAGCATCCGCCGGACCACCGGCCCCCACCGGTACACGAGCCGTCCGGACGGCCCGTAGAAGTGGACCTCCTCGGTCACGATGCCGGTCCCGATCTTCCAGGCCCGGTAGAGCGTGAACGGCATGGCCCGGCCGGGCGCGCCGATCACATACACCGCGTTGGGGCCACTCGGTCCTTGGGTCTGGTAGACACGCTGGTCCACGACGCTCGCGAACACGAGCTCTCCGACGGTCATCGGGCGGAAAGGATAGCCGGGGATGCGGGCCTCGGCGCGCGTCAGATCCGGGCCAGCCACAGGCTCGGCTCATCCAGCTCGGGGAGCGAGGGGACCGAGTCGGCCGACTCCCACATCCGCGCCAGGGTCTGTTCGCCGGCAATCCCGGCGGCCGCGTCGCAGAACCGTTTGCCCAGCCGGTACTGCTCCCGCTTCATCTCGACCCCCAAGAGCCGCTCGAACACCGGGTCCCCCTGCTCCGTCTCTCGATACCGGCGCATGGCCTCCTCGATGCGGCTGTAGGTGGAGAGCAGCGTTCGACCGATGCCGTGCGTCACGTGATCGCCGTACCCCTCGGCCGCCGCCATGAACGCCTGGATCCGCCCGAGCTTCAGCCGCTGCTCGGCGTCGAGGACGGTGCCGAAGAGGCCCTCGTCGCTCTGGAACATGCTCTGCATGGCCTGGGGGTCGGACATGTCGAGCGACTCCAGACGTGCTTGGAGACCGGCGAGGTCGAACTCCAGCGTGGACAGGAAGTCCTCGAGGAGCGCGCGGAACCGCGGGGCCGCCCACGGTCGGGCGAACTCGAAGCGGTGCGTGACCTCGTGGAGCGCCACCCAGGTGCGGAACTCGGTGGGATCAAGGCTCCAGTCCTTCTCGAATGCTGCGATGTTCGGCGCGACGAACAACAGCGTGTCGGGACCGGGACGAGGGAGCGCGACGTCGTACTGCCCCAGGACGTGCTGGGCCAGGAAGCCCATCACCGCGCCCACCTGCCCCCCCATGAGGAGCGGAGACAGCTGCTGGAGCAGCTGCCGCCCGAACCCCGCAGCCTCCGCGGACACCGACTCCCGCTGGACCTGCTCCATGGCCGAGGCGAGCCTGGCGGCAGCCGGCTCGACCAGCGCCTTCAATCCCTCGACGTTGGCCTGGACCCAGTCGGCCCGCCGGACCGCCCGGATGCTGGGAAGGCCCGACGGTGGCTCGAGGCCGGTGAACGTCGCCACTTGGAGCTCGGCCACCCGGACCGCTTCATCGAACGCGCGCCCGTCCTGGTCGGTGGGCGGGGGATCCTCCCGGCCCCAAGAGGCGGAGGCGATCCCGACCTGGCGGGCCAGCTCCCAGTTGACGGGACCGGTCGAGGAGAGCAGGACCCGCTGGATCTCGCGGAACAACGGGACGTCCCCCCAGATGTCGCCGAGCGGCACGCCGAACGGGTTCGGATCCTCTGGTTTGTTCATGCGAGCCATTGTAGGTTCGGTCCCGCGTTTGGCCGGTCCCGCCCGTTCCGAGCGTCCCTACAATGAGGCCGTGCGAGACGAACTGCTGGTCCGGATCACCGCCGATCCCATCACCGCCCAAGAGGCCGTCGACTTCGTGGCCGACCGCGCCGCCGGTGGGACGGCCGTGTTCCTGGGCACCGTGCGCGACCACTCCGGCGCGGGCCCGGTCACGGGTCTCACCTACGAGGCGTGGGAGGAGCTCGCCGCGAAGCGCCTGGAGGAGATGGCGGGAGAGATGTTCGAGAAGTGGCCGATCCGGCGGGTCGCCCTCCTTCACCGGACCGGCGACCTGGCGATCGGCGAGGTCTCCGTGGTGGTGGCCTGCTCGGCGCCACACCGGTCGGAGGCCTTCGAGGCCTGCCGCCACGGCATCGAGCGGCTGAAGGAAGACGTCCCCATCTGGAAGAAGGAGCACCTCGCCGAAGGCGAGTCCCGCTGGGTGATGGGGAGCTAGTGGCCCGCGAGATCGCGATCGACCTCGGCACGGCCAACACGCTGGTGTTCCGGCAGGGCGAGGGCATCGTCTACAACCAGCCAACCGTGGTGGCGATGAACGCGGCCACGGGGAAGGTGCAGGCGGCGGGGGAGGGAGCGTGGCAGATGATTGGGGGGCCCTCCGGGAACGTCGCGGTGGTGCGCCCGCTTCGTCAGGGGGTGATGACGGAGTTCGACGTCACCCAGCAGATGATCGAGACCGTGCTGCGGACGGTGGGCGTCCCCCGGTTCCCCAAGCCAAGGGTCCTGGTGTGCGTCTCCTCCGAGAGCTCCGCGGTCGAGCTCCGCGCCGTCCAGGAGGCCGTGCGGTTCGCCGGAGGGCGAAGCCCGGTGCTGGTCGAGGAGGGCCTCGCCGCCGCGATCGGGGCCGGGCTCCCCATCCACGAGCCGGTCGGCAACCTCATCATCGACATCGGCGGCGGGATCACCGAGATGGTCGTCGTCTCGATGGGCGGCGTCGTGAGCGGGCGCTCCCTCCGGATCGGCGGGTTCGACCTCGACATCGCGATCCGGGACCACTGCCGCGGCCGGTACGGCGTGGCCATCGGGGAGAAGACCGCCGAGGAGCTGAAGATCGCGATCGGCGCGGCCTTTCCCACCCCGGAGGAGCTGATCGCCGTGGTCACGGGCCGCGAGGTCTCGAGCGGCGCGCCGGTGGAGGTCCAGATCACCGAGAACGAGGTGCGGCAGGCCATGGCCGAACCGGTGCAGGCCATCGTGGACGCCGCCAGGCAGACGCTCGCCGAGGCCCCGCCCGAGCTCACCCACGACGTCCTCGAGACCGGCATGTTCCTCACCGGGGGCGGTGGATTGCTTCGGGGGATGGACCTGCTGCTCGCCCAGGAGTGCGAGGTCCCCGTGCATCTCACCGAACGGCCTCTCGAGACGGTGATCCTGGGGGCCGGAGCCATGCTCGAGCACCTCGACGAGTACCGGAACTCGTTCCAGCTTGTCAGGCGGCGGTGACGCCCGGCTTCACCGCAGGAGCTTGGCGAGCGACTGGTTGATGATGTGCCCGGCCTGGTAGATAACACCGGCCAGGATCGCCGCGGTGAGGACGACCAGGACGATGAGACCGGCCACCCCCCCGAGCCGGGTCCGCCAGTCCTCGGTGCTCGGAGCCAACTGGACGTAGACGAACGATCCTTCCGCCGGCGGGGGAGCCTCGGGACCGAACCCCATGGTCCGGGGGTCGTCGCCAGAAAGCGGGCCGCGATCGCCCTCCGGGGTGTCCGCGGCCGGCTGAACGGCCAGCTGCTCGCCTCTCCGGAGCGACAGGGCGTACACGATCAGGCCCACGACGAGGGCGATCCCGAGGATGGCCATGGGGTGCATCTCACTCCCTCAGACCGGAGCCTATCGCGCGGGGTTCCGCTCCGTTGGCGGTTGCGCTCGTAGCATGGGCGCCGGATGCGGATCCTCAGGCGGCTCGCCATCCTCGCGCCGATCGCCCTCGTCGTCCTGGGGGGGACGGTGTGGCTCCCGTGGTACTCCGTGGGGCCGGGCCCGGCCCGGGAGATCCAACCCCTGATCCAAGTCGAAGGCCACCCCGAGTACGTCTCGACCGGACGATTCGTCATGACCTCGATCCGTTTCGACCGGCTCACGCCGTTCGGCGCGTTCTTCGCGTGGATCGACCCGCACCGGGCCGTGGTGCCTCGCTCGGAGCTGTTCGCGCCGGGTCAGACTGCCAAGCAGGAGCGCCAGCGGGCGATCTCGCTGATGGACCAAAGCAAGCTCGACGCCACCTACGTGGCGCTCTCGGAGCTCACCGGCTACCCGAAGGAGCACCGTCGCGGCGCGCTGGTCGAGAGCGTCGTGGAGGGCTGCGCCGCGGACGGCGTGCTGTACCCGGGGGACCTCATCCGTGCCATCGACCGTCGGCCCATCCATGGCGCCGCCGATGCGTCCCGGGCTATCGAGGCCGCGCCTCCCGGATCGACCCTGGCGTTCGACGTCCGAGCGGGCGGCGAGCGCCACCACATCGACCTGGTCCGCGAGCCCTGCGGCGGAACGGAGGAGGCCCTGGTCGGGGTGTCGCTGATCCCAAACTTCCCGTTCGGCGTGGAGATCGAAAGCGGCGGCGTAGGCGGGTCGTCCGCCGGGCTGATGTGGGCCCTCGGGCTGTACGACCTGCTCACCCCAGGCGACCTCACCGGGGGGAGGACCGTCGCGGGGACCGGGGAGATCGGGCTCGACGGCACCGTGTATGCCATCGGGGGGATCGGCGAGAAGATCGTTGCTGCGGAGCGCGCCGGCGCCGAATTGTTCTTGGTTCCCCAGGACAACCTGGAGGAGGCGGCGGCCGCCGGAGGCGACCGGATGGATCTCGTGGCGGTGTCCACGTTCGCCGACGCCCTGGCCTACCTGGAGCGCGAGGCCTGAGCGACCCGCCCGGCGGAACCCCGGTGATAGGCTGAGCGCCGCTCCCAGGGACGAAAGGATGGATGTGGCGCGCGTTCCCCGGCCCGTCGGCGGCCGTCGCTGGCTGCTCATAGCGGCGGCGGCAGCGGCGGCGCTCCTCATCGGCTTCACCGCGCTCTCCGGCTTCTTCGTGGACCTCCTGTGGTTCCGTGAGGTCGGCTACACGCAGGTCTTCTGGACTATCCTGCGAACGAAGATCGCGCTCGGCCTGATCTTCGGGGCGGCGTTCTTCGCCATCCTGTACGCGAACCTGCTGATCGTCCGGATGCTCACGCCCAAGTACCGCCCGCTCACGCCGGACCAGGAGGTCATCGAGCGGTACCGCGTGGCGTTCGAACCCTACGCCTGGTGGCTGCTGCCGGTGATCGCGGGCGTCATCGCCCTGTTCGTGGGGTTCGGCGTGACCGCCCAGTGGCGGACGTTCCTCTTGTGGCGCAACTCCTCCGGCGTGACCTTCGGCACGGGCGACCCGCTGTTCAACCGGGATCCGGCGTTTTACGTGTTCGGCCTGCCGTGGCTAGAGTTCGTCCAGGGGTGGCTGTTCTCGTCCCTCGTGGGCGTGACGTTCATCACCGCCCTCGCGCACTACCTGTGGGGCGGGATCCGGCCCCAGGCTCCGGGGTTCGGCGAGAAGGTCACGCCGCAGGTGAAGGCCCACCTGTCGGTGCTCCTCGGGCTGATCATCCTGACCAAGGCGTGGGGTTATTACCTCGGCACGTTCGACCTGCTGACGTCGAAACGCGGTGTGGTCGAAGGGGCTTCCTACACCGACGTTCGGGCCCAGCTCCCGGCCCTTCGCATCCTGATGTTCATCGCCGTCGCCTGCGCCCTGTTGTTCCTGGTCAACATCCGGATGCGGGGGTGGGCCCTGCCGGTCATCGCCGTCGGGCTGCTGGCCCTGGTGTCGATCGCGGCCGGCGGCGCGTATCCGGCGTTCGTCCAGCGGTTCCAGGTAGGGCCCCAGGAGCTCCAGCGGGAGCTGCCGTACATCGAGCGGAACATCCAGGCCACGCGCGAGGCGTTCGGGCTCGACTCCATCCAGGTGGAGCCACGGCCGGTGGCCGATGAGGTGACGCCGGAGGGAGTCAGGGACAACGACGCGACCGCGGCCAACATCCGCCTGTGGCGGCCCGACATCTTGCGAGAGAACTTCGAATCGCTCCAGCGGATCCGCCAGTACTTCGTGTTCAGGGACGTGGACGTCGACCGGTACGAGCTGAACGGCGAGCGACGGGTGGTGATGCTCTCGGCCCGCGAGGTGGATCAGGACAGCATCCCCGGCGGCGGGGCAACGTGGCAGAACCAGCATTTGGTCTACACCCACGGCTTCGGGGCCGTGGCGGCGCAGGTGAACAGCGCGACCCCCGAAGGCGCGCCGCAGTTCACCCTGTCGGACATCCCGCCGCGCGGGCAGCCGGGGCTCGACACCCAGCCCCGCGTCTACTATGGGGAGAACACCCTGGCCACTTCGTTCGTCGTGGTGGACACGGGAACGGAGGAGCTCGACTACCAGGGGTCCGGGAGCGAGGAGCAGGTCACCAGCACGTATCAGGGAGAAGGCGGGATCTCCATGGGCGGGTTCCTGAAGCGGGCCCTGTTCGCCTGGCGGTTCCGCGACATCAACCTGCTGATCTCAGGCCTGATCGAAGACGACTCGCGGATCATGATCAACCGCACCATCCAGGAGCGTGTGCCGAAGGCGGCGCCGTTCCTCGAGTTCGATGGCGATCCGTACACGGCGATCGTCGACGGCCGGGTGGTGTGGATCTGGGACGCCTACACCATGACGACCGGGTACCCGTACTCGCAGGAGGTCAACCTGGACGATGCCACGCCGCTCTCGGCCGACCTCAGCGGCCTCCACGGCTCCGCGAACTACATCCGGAACTCGGTGAAGGTCGTGGTGGACGCGTACGACGGCACGATGACGTATTACGTGGCCGATCCGGCCGATCCCATCATCCAGGTGTGGGGGAACGCGTTCCCCGACCTGTTCACCCCGATCGACCAGGCGTCGTCGCAGCTCGCCGCGCACTTCCGCTACCCGGAGAACCTGCTCCAGGTGCAGGCATCCCAGTTCGCCAACTACCACGTGACCGAACCGGACGTCTTCTACCAGAAGCAGGACTTCTGGGCGGTCCCGTTCGATCCAACGGTCTCCGCAAGGGTCGACGACGTCACGCAGGAGGAGGTGCCGCTCCGGCCCTACTACTTGCTCATGCGGCTCCCCGGCGAGGCCGACGAGACCTTCGTGCTCGTCCTGCCGTTCACGCCTGCGGAACGGCAGAACATCGTGGCGTGGATGGCGGCGAAGTCGGACCCCGAGGACTACGGGGAGATCGTGGTCTTCGAGTTCCCCTCGGGCGAGAACGTCGACGGCCCCTCCCAGGTGTTCTCCCGGATGCAGCAGGACGCGAGGTTCTCGGCCGACCAGACCCTGTTCAGCCAGAGCGGATCCGACGTGAGGTTCGGCGACTTCCTGATCATCCCCATCTCGGACGGGCTCCTGTACGTGCAGCCCGTCTACGTGCGGTCCTCGCAGGAGACCGCCATCCCCGAGCTGAAACGGGTGCTCATCGCGAACGGGGGGAGGCTCGGCTACGGCGCCAACCTCCAGCTTGCCCTGAACGACTCCTTCGGCGTGGCGGTCGTGCCGCCCGAGGACGGGGAGCCGGCGCCGGGAGGGACGGTCCCCCAGCAGATCGGAAGGTTGTTGCAGCAGGCCGTGGACCACTTCGCACGGGCCGAGGAGGCGCTCCGGGCCGGTGACCTTGCCATGTACCAGAGTGAGATCGAGGCGGCGCAGGCCGCCATCGACCGGGCGAGCGAGCTGGCCTCCAGGCAGAGCGGAGAGACCGCGTCACCTTCCCCAACGCCCACCCCAACCCCCGCGGGCTGATCGCGGGTCCGTCCGGGGGGCTGCTCAGCGCCGTGCCGGCCCCTCCATCTCCCGGTCGAGCTCCTCGATCGTGTCGGGCACCAAGATACGCGCCGACCGGAGCCGACGGATCGCCAGGGCGCCGGCCAATGCGAGCAGGGCGACCACGATCGCAGCCCAGGAGTCGATCAGCGGCCGGGTGGCCGGTTCTTCGGCTGCGGCCGCGCCGGCCAGCTCGAGCTCGAGCCGGTCGACCTGCGTCGCGAGGTTTGATCGCTCCAGCTCGCTCGTTTCGAGCTGAGCCTGGAGCTCCTCGTTGCTCCGATCGGCTTTGCGAACGTCTCGTCGCAGGCCGTAGATCCTGCCCTCGAGGCGCCACTGCTGGCTGATCAGCTGGCCTTCGCGAACCGTCCGCACAACGGAGATCGTGCCCGTGAGCGGCTCCCTGAAGCCCGAGATCGTGCAGGGGTCGTTACACGCCATGATGGAGTAGAAATCGCCGGCGAGGTCGGGCACCGTGAACGAGACGCGCAGCTCGAACTCCTCGCGCCTTTCCTTCTCGATGGAGAAGGTTCCCACCCGGATGGCGCTTCCGGGGATCGGTCGGCCCTCCCGGATCGAGGTCCCCCTCGGCAGGACGTACGCGTAGAAGGGCCCTCGCTCGAGCAGCCCTTGCTTCCGCTCCGGGACGTAGACGTACGTCTCTCCGATCACGGTCTCGCCCGGCAGGTAGTGTGTCCTGTCGAAGTCGATGTACGCACCGCCGTTGGCAGTCGCGCCCGTGGGGATGGCGAGCACCGCCCCGATCACCGCCGATACCACGAACCATCGAAGCGCCCGCATCGCCGCCTCCCTCCGTCCGGTCGAACCGTCACCCAGCCAGACCGGCCCGGCGCGACGAGGGTTCCTGGCGATTCCTGTCGAGCTCGTCCCGGGAACCTTCCGTGTCCCACCGGGGTAGTTCCCTTCAGGAGGCCCGAAGAGCGGCGCCTGGTGCGCCGGAACTCCTGAAGGGAGCAACGATGCGCGCGAAGCTGTTCATCATCGTGCCGGCGATCGTCGTCGCGCTCGCCTCGTGCACGCAGGACGCGACGGTTCGACCCAACCCGACCGGTCCTGGTGCAACCGAGGGCTCCCTCCTTTCGGACATCCTGCTCCTGGGCACCGAGCAAGGGCCGGTTGCGGTGAGCCTGGCCACCGGGTCGGTGGTGGCCGAGGGCACCGGCGCCGTCGCCGGTCCGGACGGGTCGCGCCTGCACTCGACGTCGACCGACGGCCGGGAAACCGTGCTTCGAACGACGGACGCCGCGACCGGCTCGGTGCTCTCGAGCACGCGCGTGCGCGGCGATCTCGACGTCCGCGTCGTGTCGGGAACCGGGAGAGCCATCGCGCTCATGGAGCCGCTGCCGAAAGGCGTGGACGCGTGGACGCCCATCCCTCGTTCACACACCACGATCGTGGTCGCCGATCCCACCGGCGCCCGCGAAGCCCGGCGCTACCGCCTGGACGGCAACTTCGAGCCCGAGGCGTTCTCCATCGAGGATTCGCGGCTGTTCCTGATCCAATATCTCCCGGCGGAAGCCCCCGCCGCCTACCGAGTCACCGTCCTCGACCTGGTCGATGGCGACGTTCGGCAGGTCTTCGGGCGGTTCAAGACTCCGCCCGAGCGGATGCCGGGGATCCGTCTCCGGCAGGAGCTCGATCCCGATGGGCGACAGCTCTACACCCTGTACACGAACGAGCCGGGGGCGTACGCGAGGGATGTCGGTTCGTGGAGCTACGAAGACGAGGAGGTCTCGTTCGTCCACGTGTTGAACCTGAGGCGCGGATGGGCCTACTGCGCCGGGCTTCCCAGGGAAATCTGGGGACAGCCGGCGAGCGCGCAGGCCATTGCCACATCTCCGGATGGGAGGCTCCTGTACATCGTGGATTCGGTCAAGGGACTCGTCGCCGTGATGGACACGCGCACCCTGGAGATACTGCGCACGAAGGCGGTGGAGCTCGGATCCCTGGGTGGCGTCCGAACCTCGGCTCAGATCAGCGCCGACGGCGACACGATGTTCATTGGGTCGG
>JBOGVG010000073.1:0-31853 GCA_050692435.1 Actinomycetota bacterium | reverse complement strand
CCTGGTTGGCCAGGCCGGTGGCGCTCTGGCGCTCCCTGGCCAGGCTGGCATAGGTGAACCCGATCGTGGCGGTGTAGGCGAGCATCAGCAGCGAGCCGAATATCACCGTGACGGCGATGACCGTCTCCAGCAATGTGAACCCGCGTTCGTCCGAATGGGCGCGAACGCGAACACGAGCCAGCCAGCCGGGACGTCTCATGACCACCGTAGTGGTTATCGAACGGGCACCGGCGCTTCTTGAGCGGCGCGGGACACGTTTCGTCCCACCGACGGGCGCCGCTCGGCCCGCAGCGGCCGAGGCCGATGGGCTGAGGCCGGTCCACCGATCGACCTAGGAGGGCCGCCCGCCCACGCGGGGAGCTCACGCCGGGCGGGTCGGATTCGGCTCGTTATTGAAGGGCGCGGTCCGGGCTTCCAACTCGGCCTCTTACCCTAGCCCCCGGGCTCGTGGCATTCGACTCCTGCCGCCAGACCGTCGTCCGGTCCCGAGGACCTAGCCCGTCCCACGCGTCGGCCCCCACCGTGCCAGCCGTTCGGGGAAGCGAGACGGGGTCAATCGGGTGAGGAGCCAAATCACTCCGCAGGGGGATGCTCCGGACGGCCTACAGCGCCGACCCTAATAGTCGAAGGAGGTCCGAGCATGATGCCGAAGAAGTGGATGGTGCTCACGGTCCTGTTGGTGGGCCTCGGCGTTGTGGCCGCGGGTGAAGCCTCGGCCGAAGAGGCCTCCGTGGACGCGACCATCACGTCCGCGACGCGGCTCGACTCGAGACAGGTCCAGGTCGAGGGCACGCTGACGTGCAACTTCCCGGCGGCGGTCGCGTTCGCCGAGATGCACCTGACGCTCCACCAGCGCGGTGGGGGGCGAGGCGGCAGGATGGGAGACGGCTTCGACTCCGTCAACTCGTGCGGCACCGCCCCGACCCCGTTCACGCTGGTCGTGAGCGGCGGGCCATACCACCCCGGCCGGGCGACCGTTGATGCGTTCCTGATCGCCTGCGACATCGCGAACACCTGCGCGTTCCGCCAATTCGTCGCAGACGTGCGTATCGCCCGCCCGTAGGGCTTCCGTCCCGGGCCGAGGCCTGGCAGCGGACGTCCCTCTTTCTACCGCGAGGTCAGGGACCCGGATGATCGGAGGCTAGGGCCTCCAGCCGTCCGAAACTGGGAGACGACAGCGTGACGTGGACGCTGGAAGCGGGAGCACGTGCCGCTCCGTGAGCGGTCACGTAATGGCCGGTAGAGTTGCGGGTCCTGGCCCGGTACGTCAGTTCGATCAGCGTGAACCCATCCCCAGCATCGCGGCGCATCCGAGCGTCCATCGATGCTCCCTCCGGATAAGCGGAGGGAGCGGCCCGAGGGCCGCTCCCTCCATCGACGCTGGATCTGACCTGGCTACCAGCGAGGCTTGTCGGCCTCGGTCAGGGCCTGCGTGCCAGTGCACGCGGCCGTGTCTGCGTCGTACCAGGTCCCGGGCGTGTTGCCCGCGCCGGCACCGCCGCTCGCGGCCACGTCCTTGATGTACATGCACGTGCCCGACGCGGACAACCTCGCCGCTGCCCACACCTGGTCAGCGTTGGCAGCGTTCACGTCGGCGACGACAACGCTGACGGCGAAGTTGTTCGCGGCCGTCGACGCCGCGCCGGCCGCCACGAACGTCAGCGACGGCTCGATCGCCGGCAGGTCGGCCGCGGCCTCGGTCGCCCTGGAGTAGTTGTCGACGTCCGTGTACGCGGTCTTGGCCGCCGCGATCGCGTTGCGCAGGTCCGTCTGCGCTGCCCGGTCCTGGGCCCGCTTGCGGGCGCCGAGGAACGTGGGCAGAGCGATGGCGATCAGGATGCCGATGATCAGAACGACCACCATCAGCTCGATGAGGGTGAAGCCCTCCTCGTCCCTGCGGCGCTCCCAGAAGCGCTTGAGCATGGAGTCACCTCCTCCTTCTCGTACCGTTGGCGCGTCCCACTGACGCGCCCTGTGTGAGGTGTCGGCTCGTGCGTCCCGTTCCCTGAACCCCCGAACGGGGGATTCAGGGGGAATTGACTCGAACGGGCTAGTCAGCCCTGACTACTCGCGTCCCGGGCCTACTTGATGAGGTTGATGATGTTGAACATCGGCATGTACAGGGCGATGACCGCAGCGCCCACGGCTCCGCCCACGATGGCGATGAGCAGCGGCTCGATCAGCGAGGTCAGGGCGTCGACCGACGCGGACACCTCCGAGTTGTAGAACTCGGAGACCTTGTCCAGCATCGTGTCGACCGTCCCCGTCTCCTCCCCTACCGCCAGCATCTGGACGACCATGGGCGGGAAGACGGCGTGCCTCGACAGGGGCTTCGCGATGGACTCGCCCTCGCGAACGCTCCCCTGCACGTCGATCACCGCCTTGCTGATGACCTTGTTGTTGACGGTGTCCGCCACGATGTCCAGGGCCTGGAGGATGGGGACCCCCGATCGGAGCAGCATCCCCAGGGTGCTGGAGAACCTGGCCAGGGCGGTCTTCCGGAACAACTGCCCGAAGATGGGGATCTTGAGCTTCGCGGCGTCCACCGTGGTCCGGCCCTGCTCGGTTCGCTTGTACCGCCGGAGGGCGAAGACGGAGGCGGCGACGAACCCCATGAACACGTACCAGTAGTTCCGGAGAGCCTGCGAGACGCCGAGGAGGATCCGGGTCGGCAGCGGGAGCTTTCCCCCCAGCTGCGCGTAGATCGTCTCGAACTGGGGAACCACGAAGAGCAGCATCGCGGCCAGGATGAAGGTGACCAGGATCACCACGACGAGGGGGTAGGTCATGGCCGACTTGATCTTTCGACGGAGCTCGACCTCCCTCTCGATGTTGTCGGCCACCCGCAGCAGGACGGTGTCCAGCACGCCCCCGGTCTCACCCGACTTGACCATGGCGATATAGAGGTCGTTGAAGGCTTTGGGGTGCCGGTCCATGGCGCCGGAGAGCGATTGGCCCTGCTCCACGTCCACGCGTACCTGGGTCAGGACCTTCTCGAGCTCCTTGTTCTCGGTCTGGTCGCCCAGGATGGCCAGGGCCCGCAAGATGGGAAGGCCCGAGTTCACCATCGTGGCGAACTGCCGGGAGAATACGGCCAGGTCCTTCAGCTTCACCCGCCCCGGGCGGAGGTTGATCTCCATCCGGAGTCCCCCGCCGGCCTTCTTGACCTCGATCGGCGTGAGGCCCATCTCGCGGAGCTTGGTCATGACCAGGCCTTCGCTGTCGCCAACGAGCTGGCCGCTGACAAGGTTCCCCGACCGATCCCGGACCTTGTAGTCGAATGTCGTGGGCATCGCCTATCCTCCCGTCGCCCAGCCGCCGCTCGACGAGATCCCCGCGGCGCCGGCCGCCCCGGCGGCCGCCTGGTACCCGGCCCCGCCTCCGCCGATCAGGCGGTTCAGTTCCTCGGGGTCGTGGCTCCGCTCGTACGCGACCTGCTGCGTGATCTGCCCCCCCTTGACCAGGTTGGCCAGGGCCTGGTCCATGGTCTGCATCCCGAACCTCCCGCCGGCCTGCATGATCGAGTAGATCTGGTGCGTCTTGCCTTCGCGGATGAGGTTGCGGACGGCCGGGGTGCAGATGAGGACCTCACAGGCCACCGCCCTCGACCGGCCGTCGACGCCCTGGAGCAGCTGCTGCGTCACGACCCCCTGAAGGGTGGTGGCAAGCTGCACGCGCACCTGCTGCTGCTGGTGCGGCGGGAAGACGTCGATGATGCGGTCGATGGTCTGCGGGGCGTCCTGCGTGTGGAGCGTGGCGAAGACCAGGTGGCCCGTCTCCGCCGCCGTGATGGCCGTGGAGATGGTCTCCAGGTCCCGCATCTCCCCCACCAGGATGACGTCGGGGTCCTGCCGAAGGACGTGCTTGAGGGCCTGGGCGAAGCTGTGCGTGTCGGCCCCAACCTCTCGCTGGTTCACGATGCAGGCCTGGTGCTTGTGGAGGAACTCGATGGGGTCTTCCACGGTCATGATGTGGGCCGACCGCTCCCGGTTCACGATGTCGACCATGGCGGCGAGCGACGTCGACTTGCCGGAGCCGGTCGGCCCCGTCACCACGACGAAGCCCCTGGGGTACCGGGCCAGGTCGGCGACCACGCTTGGGAGCCCCAGAGACTCGATCGACTTGATCTCGTACGGGATGAGGCGGAAGGCCGCTCCGATCGAATCCCGTTGGAAGTACACGTTGACCCGGAACCGCGCCTTCCCGGGGAGCGCGTACGACATGTCGAGCTCCAGCTCCTGCTCCAGGCGTTCGCGCATCTTCTGCGGCAGGATCGCGTAGATCATCCCCTGGAGGCCGCGGGGCGACAGGATCGGGTATTCCATCAGCCGGATGAGGTCCCCATGCAACCGGATCGTGGGCGGCGCCCCCGCCGTGAGGTGGAGGTCCGACGCTCCCCGTTCCAGCACGATCTCGAGCAGCTCGGGGACGGGAACCTGGAGTTCCCCGTCCTCGGGCGCCATCACAGAGCTCATCTACTTCACCACCCTCGCGATCTCCTCGAGCGACGTCAGGCCCTGGATGCACTTGTCGAGGCCGTCGTCGCGCAGCGTCAACATCCCCTGCTCGATGGCGGCGGCCCGGATCTGGTCGGACGACGCGCGCTCCACCGTGAGGCGCTCGATCTCCTCGCTGATCGGCATGACCTCGTACAGGCCGGTACGGCCCCGGTAGCCGGTGTTCGAACACGCCGAGCACCCCAGGGGCCGGTACAGCTCCTTCACGTCCTTCACCCGCCACTCCGGCAGGCCGGCCTCGAGCAGCTTCTTCGGCTCGGGGGTGAAGGGCTCCTTGCACCGTTCGCACAGACGCCGGGCAAGCCGTTGCGCCACCACGCAGTCGATGGCCGAGGCCACGAGGAAGGTCTCCACTTCCATCTCGGTCAGACGGGTGATGGCCGCCGCCGCGTCGTTCGTGTGGAGGGTGGCCAGCACGAGGTGCCCGGTGAGCGCGGCCTCCACGGCGATCATGGCCGTCTCCCGGTCACGGATCTCGCCGATCAGCACGACGTCCGGGTCGGAACGGAGGATCGAGCGGAGGGCCGAGGCGAAGGTCAGCCCCGCCTTGGGATTGACCTGCATCTGGTTCACGCCGGGCAGCCGGTACTCCACCGGATCCTCAACCGTGATGATGTTGCGGTCGGGGGTGTTCACGATGTTGAGTGTCGCGTACAGCGTGGTCGACTTCCCGGAGCCGGTCGGCCCGGTTACCAGGATGGCCCCGTAGGGCTTGCGGAAGGACTGCTCGTACCGCTTGAACGCCTCTTCGTGGAAGCCGAGTTCGGACAGCTGGAGCAGCGCCTGGCTCTTGTCCAGGATCCGGATGACCACCTTCTCCCCGAACACGGTGGGGAGCGCGGCGAGACGGAGGTCGAGCACCTTGCCGCCCACCTTCAGGCTCATCCGGCCGTCCTGGGGGACGCGCTTCTCCGCGATGTTGAGGTCCGCCATGACCTTCAGCCGGCTGATCAGCCCTCCTTGGATGTTCTTGGGCGAGCGCATGACCTCGTGGAGCACGCCGTCCACGCGGTACCGGATGCGGACGTCCTTCTCGTGGGGCTCGATGTGGACGTCCGAGGCCCGGTCGGCCACGGCCTGGGTCATGATGGCCTGCACCAGCTTGACGATGGGGGCGTCCTCGACGGCCGCCTCCAGGTCCTCCGCGCCCTCCTCGGCCTCGAGCCTGCTCGAGGCCTCGCTGGCCAGGGCCACGACCTGCTCGCCCATCCCCGCGAACTTGTCGATGGCCTGCTCCACGTCGCTCGCGGTCGCGACGACCGGCTGGACGTCGCGGTTCGTGATGGCCCGGATGTCGTCAAGGGCGTACACGTTGGCGGGGTCGGACATCGCGACGAGCAGTTTGCCGTCGCGCTCGCCGATGGGGATGGCCCGGTACCGGCGGGCCAGCTGATCCGGCAGCAGCGTCGCCATCACCGGATCGATCGGGTGCTCGCTGAGGTCGACGAAGTCCAGACCGACCTGCTCGGCCAGGGCGCTCACCAGGTCGCGCTCTTTGATGTACCCGAGGTCGATCAGCGTGCGGCCGAGCGACTTGGGCGTGTTTCGGTGCTCCTGGAGGGCGTGGTCCAGCTGTTCCTGTGAGAGGAGCCCCTGCTCCAGGAGGATCTGCCCGAGCTGCTTCGGCTTGCGCTTGGCCGTCACCACGGTCCGTTGGTCCTAGGTCGCTTCATTGGTTCTCGTCACTGTCGCCGCCCTCCTGAAGGAGCCTGGAGAACTCCTGGGCGAGCAGTACCCGGTCGATGTCACCGCCCTCTTCCGGCCCGGTCCGACGGGCCGGGCCGACGTCTTCGGACGGAGCCGGGCGCGCCTCGCGCTCCGCCGGCTCCGTTCGGGCGCCGGCCGGGACGGGGGCGGGGGGTTTGGCCTCGGGATGGAGCGAGGACCGTGGCTTGCCGGACGGGGCGGGGGACACCTCCGGCACGCGGAGCGCCTCGCGCCGCGCCCGGATCTCCTCCGCTGCGTACAGCATCTGCTCGAGCTGATCGATGATCAGCCCCGGACGCACCCCGGGGGCGCTCAGGGCGAACGCCGCGTAGGGCCCCCGTCGGACGTAGGTCCAGATCTCGTCCCCGAACTCGACGAATCCCCTCTCCGGCTCCCCGATGGCGGCAAACCTCAGCCACGCCGGCTTGACGAGGCTCTCCTGATCCGACGGAAAGGACCCCAGGACCAAGCCATCCCGGGACAGGATCAGGCAGCCCCGCAGCTCAGCGACGCTGGTCGCAACCCGTGCCGCGAGGGCGGAGAACTCTTCCATGAACGTGCTCCCTTTAGCTATCGGGGAGGCCGTAAGGCCACTTGAGGGGGCAGACCGGGTTACCCCGTTAGCGGGACGGGGGGTGGGACGAAGAGGCGTCCCGGGGCCTCGTTTCGGCCGTCTCGGCCATCTCGGCCAGTGCGGCCGCCGACATCACCGCGAGTGGAGGCTCTCGCCCCGTCCACAGCTCGAACGAGAGCGCGGCCTGATGGAGCAGGAGCCCGAGGCCGCCGAAAGCCTGGGCCCCAGTGGCCCTGGCCGCGGAGAGGAGCGGGGTCGCGCTGGGGCGATAGAGCAGGTCCACCACCAGCACGTCGGGGTGGAGGCGGGGCAGCGGCAGGGCCTCGCCCTCAGCCCCCACCGGCGTGGCGTTCACGACGAGGTGCACGTCGGCGCCTTCGGCCGACTCGAGCGTCCCCACGCGCACCTCGGAGGGGAGCCCGTCCAGCGATCGCACGAGCGGTTCGGCCCGGGTCGGCTCGCGCACCGCGATCAGGAGCCGCTCCACGCCCCCGCGGGCCAGGGCCAGCGCGCACGCCCGGGCCGCTCCACCCGCCCCGAACACCAGCGCCGTCCGGCCAGCCGGATCGAAGCCGGCGTCCCGGCGGAGGAACCGGTCGAAGCCCGGCGTGTCGGTGTTGTGGCCGGACAGGCCGGCGGGTCCCACGACGATCGTGTTCACGGCCTGGAGCCGTTCGGCGTCCTCGGACAGGTCGCGGACCAGGCTGGCCGCCTCGGTCTTGTGCGGCATCGTGACGTTGGCCCCGGCGAACCCCACGGCTACGAGACCCGGGAGGGCCGCCCGGAGCTCCCCCGGCGGCACGGGAAGGGGCAGATACACCCAGTCCAGACCGAGGGCGGCGAAGGCCGCGTTGTGGATCACCGGCGACAGGCTCACCGAAGCCGGCCACCCGATGACGCCGACCGTCCGCGTGGAGCCGCCGACCCTCGCGGTGCGCCGTTCCTCACTCATCGGCCCGGATCACCCCAGGCATCTCGCCTTGTCGCGAAGGAACTGCCCGTACGTGGTGCTGAACGAGTGGTGCCCGTCGGCGCCGCACAGGACGTAATAGAGGAAGTCGACGTCGGCCGGGCTCAGCGTGGCCTGGAGCGACGCCAGGCCGGGGCTGGCGATGGGGGTCGGCGGCAGGCCCGCGTGCAGCCGGGTGTTGTAGGGGCTGTCGATCTCGAAGTCCGACACCGTGAGGCCGTCGTTGGGGTTGGGATCGATGTACTGGACGGTGGCGTCGATCCCGAGGGGCATCCCCGCCGCCAGCCGGTTGTAGATGACCGCCGCGATCAGCGGACGGTCCTTTGGGACCCTGGCCTCCTCCTCCACCATGGAGGCCACGATCACGGTCTCGTACGGCGTGAGGCCCAGGTCGGCGGCGCCATCCCACCCGAGCGAGGCCGCGTCCTGGCCGAACTGGTCAAGGAGCCGTGCGATCACGTCGTCCGCGGTCGTCCCGCGCTCCAGGAACTCGTAGGTCTCCGGGAACAGGAAGCCCTCCAGGGACTCGCCCGCCATGAGGTAAGGGGGGAGCGACCATTCGCCCGAGTCCGCGGCCCGCAGGAACCGCTGCGCGGGAATGCCCACCACCTCCTCCACGCGCTCGGCGATCTGCGTGAGCCGGTACCCCTCGGGGATCGTGAGGCGGACCGTGGGGGCGGGCGGGGGCGGGTCCGTGATGACGACGAACGCCTCGTGCGGGGTCATGTTCGTCGTGAGGTCGAACGAGCCCTCCCGGATCTCGTCGGCCAGGCCGCTCCGGCGAAGCAGCCACTTCGAGACCGTGTCGCACCGGATCACGCCGGCCCGGTGCAGGGCATCCACCACCTCCGAACCGGATGCGCCCTCGGGGACCGTGAACGCGATCGGGGTCCGAGGGCCCGATGCCTCCTCGCACCACGTGTAGTAGCGCACGCCGGCGGCGACCAGGAGCCCGGCGAGGAGAAGGATCGTGAGCGCGATACGGGCGCCCCGCCCAGGCCTGGGGCGGGCGGGGACCTCGGCGTGGGCCTGGGCGGACGTGGGCTCGAGCATGCCGGGGACCGAGCATACCGGGCGGCGTCGGGGGCCAGCCGCTAGCCGCGCGGGGACGCGTCGAGGTAGGACTGGAGGATGACTGCGGCTGCGGAGCGGTCCACGGCCCGGCGCCGCTCACGCCCCCCGGCCCCGGCCTCCTTCAATGCCCGCTCCGCCTCGGCCGTGGAGAGCCGTTCGTCGTGGAGCGCCACCGGGACCGGCAGGAACTGCCGGAGGGCGCCGGCGAACTCCTCGGCGTGGCGGGCCCGACTCCCCGTCTCCCCCGACATCCGGAGCGGGTTGCCCACCACCACCAGCGTGACCTGGTTCTCCTGGACGATCCTGGCGATGGCCTTCAGGTCCGCCGGTGCCCCCGCGTGTACGGTGCCGAAGGGCACGGCCACCTTTCGGTCGGGGCCCGAGATGGCCAGGCCGATCCGCACGTCGCCGAGGTCCAGGCCCAGGACGCGGCCCTTCTCAGGCACCGGCCCGCAGGAGCTCCTCCAGCCGGGCCGGGATCAGCTTGCGGATCGCGTCGTCCACCGCATCGCCCTTGGGGCCCCCTGCCGTGCCCAGGATGGGCTTGCCGCCGGCCCGTCCGCCGATCGCTTTCGCCGCCGGCTCGAGCAGCAGCGGCGCGGTCACCCCCCGCGACACCAGGTTCTTGCTGCACGCCGCCACGATCAGACCGGCGCCGCCGCGGCCCGTGCCGAGCACCACCGCGGCGCCGCCGTCGCTCTCCAGCCGGCCCACCGCGCCCTGCGCCAGCTCCCGAAGCTCGCCGGCATCGCCATCGTGCCCCTCGTTCACGAGCGTCACCCCGGCCACCTGCGAGGCCCTGTCGACGATGTCCTTGACGAGCTCGGTGCGCTCGGCGGCCCCCAACTTGCCGAGCTCGGTTCGGAGGCGCTTGTTCTCCTCCAGGACCTCGCGGACCCGATCGGCGACCGCCCACCGATCGCTCCGGAGCAGGCTCACCAGGTCCTCCACGAGCCAGTGCTCGGCGTTCATCTCCTTCAGCGCGTCCGGGCCGACCAGCGCCTCCACGCGGCGCATGCCGGCCCCGATGCTCGACTCGCCCAGGATCTTGACCAATGCGACGTTCCCGGTCCGGGGGACGTGCGTGCCCCCGCACAGCTCGACCGAGTAGTCCCCCACCTCGACCACTCGCACGAAGTCGCCGTACTTCTCGCCGAACAGCGCGATCGCCCCTTGGTTCTTGGCCTCGTCGAAGGTGGTCTCGTAGATCCGGACCGGCGAGTCCTCGGCCAGTCGCCGGTTGGCCACCTCTTCGGCCTGCTCGAGCACGTCGCGGGGGACCGCCGCGTGGTGCGGGAAGTCGAATCGGAGGCGGCCCGGGGCGACCAGGGACCCGGCCTGCCGCGCGTGCTCGCCGAGGACGTGGCGGAGGGTCCAGTGCACGACGTGCGTGGCGGTATGGGCCCGGGCCGTTGACTCCCGGCGGACCCGGTCCACCTCGGCGTGGGCGTCCTCGCCCTCCCGGACCTCGCCGGACTGGACGATTCCCGTGTGCACGATCACGTCGCCCGGTCCCCATTGGGCGTCGACCACGCGCACCAGCCCTCCCGGCGTCCGTACGTACCCGTGGTCCCCGATCTGGCCCCCGGACTCCGCATAGAACGGGGTGCGGTCCAGGACCAGGCGCACGTCCTGCCCCTCCTCGGTGACCTCGGTCCGTTCGCCGTCGGTGACCAGGGCCACCAGGCGACCGTCGGCTTCCAGGGTCCGGTACCCCAGGAACTCGGTGCGGCCGGCGGACGATGCCACGTCGGCCAACTCGTCCCCCAACCGCTCCTTCTTCACGGCCCGCTTGGCCCGTCCCCTCTGCTCGGCCATGAGGGCCTCGAACCGCTCCTCGTCGACCGACAGGCCCCTGTCCTCTGCGAGCTCGCGCGTCAGCTCTATGGGGAAGCCGAACGTGTCGTGCAGCTTGAACACGACGTCTCCGGCAAGGACCCCGCCGCCGAATGTCTTCGGTCCGGGCTTACTCGTAGTGACGAGCGGCTGCGGAATCGCCTTCTCGAACAGCTCCATCCCCTGCCGCAACGTCGCGGCGAACCGCTCCTCCTCCGAGGCGGCCACGTTCAGGACCTGTGCGCGGTTCTCCACCAGCTCGGGGTAGGAATCGCCGAACAGCTCCACGGTCCGCGCGGCGAGCTTCTCCATGACCGGCGCCTCGATGGACAGGCGCCGGGCGTGGCTCACCACGCGCCGGAGCATCCTGCGGAGCACGTAGCCCCGCCCTTGGTTCGAGGGCAAGACCCCGTCGGCGAGCAGGAACGTCGTGGCGCGGCCGTGCTCAGCGATCACCTTCAGCGAGACGTCCGCGGCCGGGTCCCGCCCGTGCGTCCGCCCCGAGAGCGACTCCGCCACCTCGAGCAGTGGACGGAGCAGGTCGGTCTCGAACACGTTGTCGACGTCCTGTAGCACCGTCGCCACGCGCTCGACGCTCGAGCCCGTGTCGATGTTCTTCGCGGGGAGCTCGCGAAGGATCGACTCCTCGTCGTCGACCTCGTCCTGCATGAAAACGTGGTTCCAGATCTCCATGTGGCGTTCCTCGTCGACCTCGGGACCGCCTTCGCGGCCGAAGCGCGCACCTCGGTCCACGTAGATCTCCGAACACGGTCCCGCCGGCCCGGCCGCGTGCGTCCACCAGTAGTTGTCGTCCTTGCCCCGGCGAACGATCCGCTCGGCCGGGACGCCGATCTCCCGCCACACGCCGATCGCCTCGTCGTCGGTCTCGAAGACCGTGACCCAGATCCGGTTCGGGTCGATCCCCCAGACCTCCGTGACGAGCTCGAACCCCCAGGTGCACGACTCCCGTTTGAAGTAATCGCCGAAGGAGAAGTTGCCGAGCATCTCGAAGAAGGTGAGGTGGCGGGCGGTGTGGCCGACGTTGTCGATGTCGAGCGCGCGGAAGACCTTCTGCACGGTCACGGCACGGGAGAAGGGCGCCCGAGCGTGGCCCAAGAAGTACGGAATGAACTGGTTCATCCCGGCATTGGTGAGGAGTAACCCGGACTCGGGTGGCGGGATCAGCGACGATGAGGGCACGCGACGATGCCCGTGGTCTTCGAAGAAGCGAAGGAAGGTCTCGCGGATCTGCCGGCCATCCATCGGCGGCTAGTCTAGCCGCCGCACCCGGGTGGCTCGGGAGCTCACTCGCCGCCGTCGGTGCGGAGCTCCTTCTCCTTCTGCTCCATGGCCCGCTTTCCTTCGGCGATGGACTCGGAGACGCGTTTGGACAGCTCCATCATGCCTCCCCGGGCCTCGCGGGCCAGGGTCGATGGGGCCACCTTCTGCATCTGCTTGCGGGCGAACCTCGCCGTGAGGACCGCCCCGACCGCACCGGCCCCCAGGCCGAGCGCCAGCCAGAAGAGCCGCCTCACTTCTTCGCTTCGCCTTTGCCTCGGAACCGCGACGCGGCCTTGGACAGGCCCGCCCCGAAGGAGATGACCTTCACCAGCGGGCCCGAGGCCGCCTTCTCCACGAGGCCGGAGACCCTCTCGACCCGGCCCACGATGGTGGTGGCCGAGGCCAACATCCCGTCGACCCGGTCGAGCTCACGGTTGGTCTTGACCACCGAGTTGCGGACCTCGGACAGGAGGGGGACGGTTTCCTCGCGGATCCCGTCGATCAGCAGCTTCGTGCTCGTCAGGACGTTGTACGTGTTCAGCAAGACCACACATAGGAAGAAGACGAGCAGGGCCCAGAAGGCTGCCAGGACGATCAGCGCCATGTCTCCGGCTGTAGCGACGACGGCCATCGCACACTCCTTTGCCAACAGGGAACAGGGATGCGAATCATACCGGGGCTTCCGGGTCGGTCGCCTCGCCGGTCTCCCGCTCCGTCGCTTCGCCGGTCTCTTCACCCTGGCCCGATGGCTCGTAGTACCGCTTGTCGGAGAAGCGCACCGGACGGTACTCCTGTTCCACTGTATGGCCGGGAAAATCGTGCGGGTACCGGTATCCCTTCCCGTGCCCGAGCCGCCGCGCCGTCGGCGTCCCGGCCTCCCGAAGGTGAAGCGGCACCGGGTCGCTGGCCGCCGCGTCCTCGGTGGCCTTCCCGAGGGCCTCGATGACGCTGTTCGACTTGGGGGCCCTGGCCAGGTAAAGCGCCGCCTGCGCCAGGTTCAGCCGGGCCTCCGGCAGTCCCACGTACTCCACGGCATGGGCCGCCGCCACGGCCACCAGCAGGGCTCGGGGGTCGGCCAGCCCGATGTCCTCCGAGGCGTGAACGACCATCCGCCTGGCGATGTACCTGGGGTCCTCTCCGGCCTCGATCATCCGGGCCAGCCAGAACAATGCGGCGTCGGGGTCCGATCCCCGGATACTCTTTATGAACGCCGAGATCACGTCGTAGTGGGCGTCGCCCTGGCGGTCGTACACGATGGCCTTCTTCTGCACGGCGTCTGCCGCCCGCTCCAGGGTCACGGTGTCCTCGCCGGCGACCTTCGCCGCCAGTACCGCCGCCTCGAGTCCCATGAGCCCGATCCGGGCGTCCCCTCCGGCCACCTCGACCAGGTGGTCCAAGGCCTCCTCACCCATCTTCACCGAGAGGGTGCCGAGGCCCCGCTCCTCGTCATCGAGGGCCCGGGCAAGGAGGCGGCGGACCTCCTCCGGCGCGAGCGGCTCCAGCCGGAGCAGGAGGCACCGGGACAAGAGCGGTGTGACGAGCGAGAAGTACGGGTTCTCGGTGGTGGCGCCGATCAGCGTGATGGTCCCCTCTTCTACCGCCGGAAGCAGGACGTCCTGCTGGGCCTTGCTCCATCGGTGGACCTCGTCCACGAACAGCACCATGCGGAACAACCCGCCCTTCGCCCGCTCCATGACCTTGCGGGCATCGGCAACACCGGAGGCCACCGCCGAGAGCTGAACGAACTCGGCGCCCACCGCATCGGCCAGCAGGTACGCGAGGGTGGTCTTCCCGCTCCCGGCGGGGCCCCACAAAAGGACCGAGGGGAGGTGCCCTCCCTCCAGCAACCTGGTCAAGGTCGTCCCAGCGCCCAGGAGGTGAGGTTGCCCCACGAACTCTTCGAACGAGCGGGGCCGCATTCTGGTCGCGAGCGGGACGTCGGCCACAACCCTACTCACGGTGTCGGATGATCTGGTCCGGACGGATACGGTATTGCACGCGGACCTGCCCATCCACGGGGCTCCACGGCTTCCCGTCGTACTTCCTGGACAGAGAATCGATGTGCCCGTCGGCCTCCTCCCCGGTCAGCCGCTCCACGACCGTCCCCTGCACGCTGATCCAGCGGTAGGGGTCGTCTCGGTGGACCACGCAGACCGCCACCCGCGGGTCACGCTGCACGTTGCGGTCCTTCTTCCTGCCTGCGGCCGTGTTCACCAGGACATGCTCGTTCGAAGCGTCAACCCAGGTCACGGTGGCATGCGGTGTGCCGTCCGGGTTCAGCGTGACGAACTGGGCGAAGTTCGCGCCGGTCAGGACCTCGAGGTCGAAGTCGGTCAGCGCGGTGGGCATGCATCAATCATCTTTCGTGCCCCGAGCGGCCCCGACCACCCTGATGCCGAGCTCGCGGAGCTGCTCGTCCGGGATGGGCGCGGGCGCCCCGGTCAAGGGGTCCTGGCCCGACTGGGCCTTGGGGAACGCCGTCACGTCGCGGAGGGACTCCTTCCCCCCCATCAGCATCGCCAGGCGGTCGAGGCCCATGGCGATGCCGCCGTGTGGAGGGACACCGTACCTGAACGCCCGGATGAGGTGGCCGAACTTCTCCTCGGTCTCCCCCGGGGTGAGGCCCAGCACGTCGAACACCTTTCGCTGCACTTCGGGGTGGTTGATCCGGATGCTGCCCCCGCCAAGCTCGAAGCCGTTCAGGACCAGGTCGTACGCGCGAGCCCTGGCGGTCTCCGGGCCGAGGTCCTCCGACTCCGGAGAGGTGAACGGGTGGTGAACCGAGACCCATTTGTCCTCCTCCTCGCTCCACTCGAACAGGGGGGGCTCGACCATCCAGCAGAACCGCCACTCCCCCTGCGGGATCAGCCCGAGGCGGAGCGCCATCTGCCGGCGCAGGCCGTCCAAGGCGACGTCGGCCCGGTCGGCCCGGTCGGCCACGATCAGGACCAGATCGCCGGTTCGTGCTCCGGTCGCCTCGATCACTCCCCCCACCTCCTCCTTCGAGAGGTGCTTCTCCACGGGCGAGCGGATCGAGCCGTCCTCCACCACCAGCCAGACCAGCCCGGCCGCTCCACGCTCCTTCGTCACCTGGACCAAGTCGTCCAGCTCGCGGCGGGAGAGCTCCGAGCCGCCCGGCGCCGCCAGCCCCTTCGCCGCCCCGCCCTCGGCGAGGACCGATGCGATCGCCCGAAAGCCCGTCCCCCCGAGCACCTTGCTCAGGTCGGCCAGCTCCATGCCGAACCGGAGATCGGGTTTGTCGGTCCCGAACCTCGCCATCATCTCCTGATATGTGAGGCGGGGGAACGGAACGGACACCTCGACCCCCAGGACGTCGCGGACGATCCGCGCATAGAGCGGCTCGATCACGGCGAAGACGTCCTCCTCATCCACGAAGGACATCTCCACGTCGAGCTGGGTGAACTCGAAGCTCCGGTCGGCCCGGGGAGCCTCGTCTCGCAGGCACCGGACGATCTGGTAGTAACGATCCTGACCCGCCACCATCAGCAGCTGCTTGAGCTGCTGGGGCGACTGGGGCAGGGCGTAGAACGACCCGGGCCACAGGCGCGAGGGAACAAGGAAGTCGCGGGCCCCCTCCGGGGTGCTCCGGGTGAGCAGCGGCGTCTCGACCTCGATGAACCCCAGTCCTTCCATGTGGTCGCGGATGATCCCGTTGATCGTGTGCCGAAGGCGCAGCATCCGGGTCATCTCCGGGCGCCGGAGGTCGAGGTAGCGGTACGTCAACCGGAGGAGCTCGTCGGCCTCGACCCGGTCCTCGATGGGGAACGGCGGCGTGTCGGCCACCGAGAGCACCTCCACAGTGTGCACGGTCACCTCCACCTCGCCGGTCGGCAGCGCCGGGTTCACCGTGCCCTTCGGCCGGTGGCGGACCTCGCCGGTCACCCGGACCACCGACTCGGTCTTGAGCTGCTGGGCCGCCGCCTTCGCTTCGGGCGCCTCCTCCGGGTGGAACACCAGCTGCACCAGGCCCTCGCGGTCCCGGAGGTCCACGAAGGTCAGGCCTCCGTGGTCCCGTTGGCGGGCCACCCAACCGCACAGGGTGACGTCGGACCCGACGTGCTCGGCGCCGAGCTCGCCGCAGGCGTGCGTCCGCATGGAGGTGGCGAGCTCAGACATCGAGCTTCGCCAACCTGCCCGGCACGTCCTCGAGGGGAACCCGCTCCTCCACCCCGTCAGCGAGACGCTTCACGGTGGCCGTCCCCTTGGCCACCTCTCGCTCGCCCAGGATGGCCACGAACGCCGCGCCCGCCCGGTCGGCCGCGCGGAGCTGCGCCTTCAGGGGACGTTCCTCGAAGCCGGTCGCCGCCGAGACGCCAGCGGCCCGCAGGACCCGCACCAGGTCACGGCCGGCAGCCTCCGCCTCCCGGCCGATCGTGACCACGTAACAGGTGGGCGCTCCGGGCGCGGGCGCCGGCACCCCCTCGCCCTCCATGGCCAGCAGGATGCGGTCCAGCCCGGCGCCGAACCCCACACCCGGGAGGGGGCGGCCGCCCAGGGCCTCGGCCAGCCCGTCGTACCGCCCGCCCCCGCACACCGTGGCCTGGGCCGGGGACAGGACGGCGGACACGAACTCGAAGGCCGTCCTCGTGTAGTAGTCGAGCCCCCGGACCAGGCGGGGGTCGTGCTCGTACGCGATGCCCTCGTCGTCCAGCCCGTCTCGCACCCCGGCGAAGTGCTCGGCGCACGGATCGCACAGGTGGTCGGAGATGACCGGCGCGTCGCGCATGACCCGGCGACAGCCCTCCTCCTTGCAGTCGAAGGTCCGCATCGGGTTCGTGTGGATCCTCTGCCGGCAGTCCTCACACAGGTCATCAACGTGCTGCTCCAGGAACGCCACGAGCTTCTCCCGGTAAGCCGGCCGGCACACCTCGTCGCCGATCGAGTTCACCAGCAGCGTGAGCCGCCGGAGCCCCCGATCGCGGAGGAACCGGTTGCCCACGGCCACGACCTCCACGTCGGCCCCCGGTGCCTCGGTGCCGAGGACCTCCACGCCGAACACTCGGAACTCGCGGAGCCGCCCGGCCTGGGGCCTTCCGTGTCGCCAGTTCAGGTGCACGTAGTACGCCTTGAACGGGAGCGGCAGGTCGTGCAGTCGCTGTAGGGCGGCCCGCACCACCGGCGCGGTGCTCTCCGGCCGGAGCGTTACCGAGCGACCGCCCTTGTCCTCGAACGTGTACATCTCCTTCGTCACGACGTCGGAGGACTCGCCCGACGTCCGCGCGAACAGCTCGGTGTGCTCGAAGGCGGGTGTCTCGACGAACCGGTACCCGAACAGCCGCGCGGTCCGGTGAGCCTCCTCCGTCAGCCCGAGAAGGGCCTCCGACCTCGGCGGGAACAGGTCCGTCGTCCCCCTCGGTGGCCCGAGCTCCATCTACCGGAGCTCCACCAGGAACGGGTTCCGGGTCCGCTCGCGCCCGACGGTGGTTCGGGGCCCGTGGCCGGGGAGCACGTCCAGCGGGTCCGGCAGCTCGAGGAACCGGCGGAGGCTCCGCTCCATCTCCCGCGGCGAGCTGTTCGGGAAGTCGCTCCGGCCGATCGAGCCGGCGAAGACCACGTCGCCCGACAGCACCCACCCGTCCGTGCGGTAGCACACGCTGCCGGGTGTGTGGCCCGGGGTGTGCAGGACCTCGATGCGGAACCCGGCGAAGACAAGCTCATCTCCCTCCACCACGGTCCTGACGTCCTTCACCGGGACCGCCGGCGTGGCGAACCCGGCCCCCCACGCCTCCGGATCGCTGAGGGCGGGCGCGTCGGCCAGGTGGATGTAGAAAGGAAGATCGTCCCCGCAGAACTCGGCGGCGGCCCCGATGTGGTCGAAGTGGCCGTGGGTGGCCAGCACCGCCACCGGGCGCTTGCCCTCGGCCTCCAGCATGGCCCGGACCCGGCCGGGCGAGAACCCGGGGTCCACCACGACGGCGTCTTCGGTCCCGTCGGCTCCGATCAGCCAGCAGTTGGTCTCGAAGGAGTTGTCGGAGAACGCGTCCAGGTACATGGCAGGGCATCTTAGCCGGTGGCACCGCGAGCGAGCCTACAGGTCAGCCGTGTCGATCATCAGCGTGACCGGGCCGTCGTTCACCAGCTCCACCTCCATGTGCTCCCGGAACGCGCCTCGCTTGACCACGGCCCCCCGAGCCTCCAGGGCTCGGGCGAACGCCTCCACCCGGTCGGCGGCGACCTCCGGCGGCGCGGCCCTCGCCCACGACGGTCGCCGGCCCTTTCGCACGTCGCCGTACAGCGTGAACTGAGGGACCACCAGGATCTCGCCCCCCGCGTCCGACAGCGACCGGTTCATCTTGCTCCGGTCGTCTTCGAACACCCGCAGGTTGAAGACCTTCTCGGCCAGCCGGTCGTACTCGCCGAACGCGTCGTCGCCGCCCACCCCCACCAGGAGGACCAGACCCGGCCCGATCTCGGCCACGGTCTCGGTTCCCACGCGCACGGTCGCGCGGGCGACGCGTTGAAGGACGACGCGCATCCCGCGCTACCGGGGTACGACGCGGTACGCGTCGTAGACGTTCTCCACCTTCTTCACCGCCGACAGCAGCTGCGACAGATGGGCGATGTCGGCCAGCTCGACAGTAAAACGAAGCGAGGTGATGCGATCCCGGCCCACCGCGGAGGTGGCCGAGAGGATGTTCACATGGTGGTCTGAAAGGGCCGTGGCCACATCGGACAACAGCCGGGTGCGGTCCAGGGCCTCCACCTGGATGGTGGCGACGAACGAGGTCGGCCTCCCGGTCCGCCAGCTCACGTCGATCAGCCGCTCCGGCTCCTTCCCCAGCCCCCGGGCGTTCGGGCAGTCGGTTCGGTGCACCGACACGCCCTGTCCTCTCGTGACGAACCCCATGATCTCGTCACCCGGCACCGGCGTACAGCACCGGGCCAGCCGAACCCACACGTCCGCGGAGCCCGGGACGACCACGCCCGACGTGATGTCGGGCTGCCCCACCCTGACCGGCCGAGCCAGGGGGACCTCGGTGGCGTCCTCCTCGGTCGTCCCCGAGACGGCACGGGTCAGGCGGGCCACCACGGACTGGGGCGAGACGTGCCCCTCCCCCACGGCCACGTAGAGCGACTCGAGGTCGGGGAACTTCATCTCTTCGGCCACCTGGTGCAATGCCTCCTCCGTGGCCAGCCGCTTGAACGGCACGTTCTGTTTGCGCATCAGGCGGTGGAGCTGCTCGCGGCCTTCCTCCAGGGCGTCCTCCCGCCGCCCCCTGGAGAACCACTGGCGGATCTTGCTCCGGGCCCGCGGCGTGACCACGAACTTCAGCCAGTCCTGGGACGGGCCCTCGCCCTCGGCCTTTGACGTGAGGACGTCCACCGTGTCGCCCGTCCGAAGCTCGCAGTCGAGCGGCACGAGCTTCCCGTTCACCTTGGTCCCGATCGTTCGGTGCCCGACCTCCGTGTGGATCGAGTACGCGAAGTCCACCGGCGTGGCCCCGGCCGGGAGGTTGACCACGTCTCCCTTTGGCGTGAACACGAAGACCTGCCCCCGGTACAGGTCGATCTTCAGGCCCTCCATGAACTCCCGGGGGTCGGCCATGTCCTTCAGCCACTCCATCATGTGGCCGAGCCACGCCAGGTCGGCGGCCTCCTTGGCCTTCTTGCCGTCGCGACCCTCCTTGTAGCGCCAGTGCGCGGCGATGCCGTACTCGGCAGTGCGGTGCATCTCGTGGGTCCGGATCTGGACCTCGATGGCGCGTCCCTGCGGCCCCACCACCGTCGTGTGGAGCGACTGGTACATGTTCGACTTGGGCATCGCGAGGTAGTCCTTGAACCGGCCGGGGACCGGCTTCCACAGGGAGTGGATCGCGCCGAGCGCGCCATAGCAGTCGCGCACCGAGTCCACCAGGATGCGCATGCCGGCGAGGTCGTAGATCTCGTTGAACTCCTTGCCGCCGAGCACCATCTTCTCGTAGATGGAGTACAGGTGCTTCGGACGGCCTTCGACCTCGGCCCGGACCCCGGCCTCGCGCAATCGGTTCCGGGCCGCGCCAAGCACCGTCTCGACGTACTGCTGGCGGTCGCCGCGCCGCTTCTCCACCAGGCTGGCGATCTCCCGGTAGGGGCCGGGATACAACGTCTTGAACGCCAGATCCTCCAGCTCCCACTTGACCTGCTGCACGCCGAGTCGGTGCGCGAGTGGGCCGTAGATCTCCAAGGTCTCGGTGGCGTTTTCCCGCTGCTTCCCGGGCGACAGGGCTCCCAGGGTCCGCATGTTGTGCAGTCGGTCGGCCAGCTTGATCAGCAGGACCCGGATGTCGCCGGCCATGGCCACCATCATCTTGCGGACGTTCTCGGCCTGCTCCTGCTCGCGAGACTTGAACGCGATGGTCTGGAGCTTCGTGAGGCCGTCCACGATCCGCGCAACGTCGGGGCCGAAGTCCGTCTCCAGCTCGCCCAGGGTGACCTCGGTGTCCTCCACGACGTCGTGGAGAAGCGCGGCGGAGAGCGTGGTGGTGTCAAGACCGAGTTCGGCCAGGACCTGCGCCACGGCCAGTGGGTGCTCGATGAAGTCCTCGCCGGACAGGCGCTTCTGGCCGGCGTGGTGCGCCTCGGCGAACCGGTAGGCCCGCTCGATATCCTTGACGTCGGCTTTCGCGTTGTAGGACCGGACGGTGCGGAGGAGGGACCCGAGCCCATCCGGCGGGGGCGCCTCCTCGGTGGCGGGCCGCAGCCGCGAGAGCAGCCCGCCGCGGCGTTCGGTCCTGGCCTGCTCCCGGCTGTCCACGACTCGCCTCCTCTGGAAGGCCAGTGTAGCCGGGAAGCTCCGGACTCAGTAGTTGATCAGCGAGAACAGCTCATAACCCTCGAGCTGCTTCCGTCCGTTCAGGAAGTCCAGCTCGATCAGGCAGACGATACCGACGACCTTTCCCCCGATCCTCTCCACCAGCTTGGCGGTGGCCCGGGCCGTGCCGCCCGTCGCCAGCACGTCGTCCACGATCAGGACGCGTTCCCCGGCCGTCACGCCGTCCCGGTGGATCTCCAACGTTGCGGTTCCGTACTCGAGCTCGTACTCCTCCGCTTCCGTCTCCCACGGCAGCTTGTCCTTCTTGCGGACCGGCACGAACCCCGCGCCGAAGTGGTACGCGACCGGGGAAGCCAGGATGAACCCTCGGGCCTCGATCCCCACCACCTTGTCCACGTTGCCCCGGCCGAAATGCACGACGATGAGGTCGATGACCGTGGAGAACGCGATCTCGTCGGCGAGCAGCGGCGTGATGTCCTTGAACACGATCCCCGGCTGGGGGAAGTCCGGCACGTCACGGACCAACGACTTGATCTGCTCGATGTCCACGCACTACCTCCGCTTGCGCTTCTTCTTCGGCCTCGGCCGGGGCCGCTGCGGACCCGGTCTCGAGCGAGTCGTGGGCCTCCCCGCCGCCGCCGCGCCCACGCCCGACGGAACGGCCTCGTCGCCATCGCTCCCAGTCTCCCTCTCCACCGCGGCGCCCGCGGGGATGGCCCGAAGGGGCCGCCCGGCGGCCTCCCGCGCGGCCGCCCGGGTTCGCAGCTGTGCGAACTTCGGCTCCCGCTCCTTCACCACGGCCAGGATGGGCGCCGCCACGAAGATCGAAGAGTAGGCGCCCGAGATCACGCCGACGAGCATGGCGAAGGCGAAGTCCTTCAGCGTGGCACCGCCGAACAGCAGCAGCGAGAAGATGGGGAAGACCACCACGAGCGACGTGTTCACGGACCGCATGAACACCTGGTTCAGCGAGGTGTTCACGAGTCCGGCGTAGGTGTCTTTGGCCAGCATGGCCGGCGACTCTGTGTTCTCCTTGATCTTGTCGTAGATCACGACAGTGTCGTACAGCGAGTACCCCAGGATGGTGAGGATGGCGATGACCGTGGCCGGCGTGACCTCCCGTCCGGTTAGCGCGTACACGCCTGCGGTGATGATCACGTCGTGCAGCATCGCCGCCTGGGCTCCGACCGCCATCTTCCACTCGAACCGGAACGAGATGTAGAGCGTGATGGCGACGAGCACGACGAGCAGGCCCTGGAGGGCCTTTCGAGAGATCTCGGATCCCCAGGTGGGACCGACGTCGGTTCGGCTGATGTCGACGGGACCCACCCCGGCCTGCTCGGCCAGGGCGTCGATCAGCCGGGTCCGCTCGACGTCGGAGAGCTCGGTGAGGCTGGACGTCCGGATCGAGATCCGGTTCCCCCCGACGATCTGCACCTCCGAGCCGCCCAGGCTCCAGGGGGACTGCGCCAGCACCGACTGCACCTCGTCGACCGTCACGCCGCTCTCGTTGTCGTAGATCAGCTGCGAGCCGCCCTCGAAGTCGATGGACAGGTTCAGGCTGCGGGACACCAGCCCCACCAGGGAGATCAGGAGGACCACCCCCGAGAGCAGGAACCACCACTGCCGGTGCTCGATGATCCGGAAGTGCGGCTCCCGGTGACCGCGGAACGTGGCCACGGCGTGGCGGATGTTCACCTCGAACCTCCCGCCACCGGTACCGGCTCGCCGGGCAACGGCTCGGCCGCCACGCCGCTGGTCAGCCCGAACCCGCGCAGGTTCACCAGCCGGTCGCTCCGAGCGATGAGGAACACGGTGGGACGCTTGAAGAAGTACACGACGAACAGGTCGAGGAGTGTCGCCACCCCGAGGGTCAGCGCGAACCCCCGGACCGAGCTGATCGCCGTGAGGTACAGGATGATGGCGGCGAGGGCGGTGACGATGTCGGCGGCCACGATCGTCTTGTAGGCGCGCTTGAAGGCGGGCTGCACGGCCGCACGCGGCGTCTTGCCGTGGCGCACCTCGTCTTTCAGCCGTTCGAAGAACACGATGTAGGAGTCGGCCGTGACGCCGAGCGAGATCACCAGGCCGGCCACACCCGCCAACGTGAGCGCGTAGCCGAAGGCCCGCCCGGCGATCGACACCAGCGCGATGGCCATGATGGCCCAGATGGTCATCCCGAACCACGCCACGACCCCGAGGAGGCGGTAGTAGAACAGCAGGTACAGCGCCAGCAGGATGAGCCCGGCGATCCCGGCCACCAGGCCCTCGCGGAGCGACTCGCGCCCCAGGGTCGGGCTGACCGTCTGCACCTGCTCCTTCTTCAGGTTCACGGGCAGGGCGCCGGCGTTCAGCTGGGTGGCCAGGTCCTGGGCCCGTGTCCTCGTGAAGCCCCCCGTGATGACGCCGTTGCCGCCCGCGATCGCGTCCTCGACGGTGGGGGCCGATACGACCACGTTGTCCACGATGATGGCGAGCTGCCTGCCGACCAGGCGCTCCGTGACCTCGGCGAACGTGCTCGCTCCCTGCTCGGTGAGGGTGAAGTCGATCTGCCAGCCCGTCCCCACGCTGGTCTGGCTCCCGGTGTCCAGGACCGCCGTGGCCCTTCTGATCATGTCGCCGGTGATCTCAACCGGCCCCAGGCGGTACTTCTCGCCGTCCTTGCCCAAGAACACGACTGTCTGGTCATCCAGGGCGTCGAACGTGCACGCCTCCGAGTCCCGCTCCTGGGGCGTCCCGCAGGTCACGGGGGTGGCCGCGAACTCCGGGGTGCCCACGTCGATGACCTGGAGCACCTCCCGCTGCTCGAGCCGCGCCGTCGTGCCGATGACTTGGAGCAGGCGCTCCTGGCCGGTCTCCTGGAGCTTGGCCTCCGCCTCGTCACCGGACAGGAAGCACCCCAGGTTTGTCCCGGTCGAGCTGAGGACGCAGAACTCCGCGGTCTTCCGTTCCACGGACAGAGACGCCAGCACACCCTCGGCCTCCGCCTCCTGCGCGTAGCACGCCGGCCCCGCGGGACCGGCCAGCGGCGACCCGCCCGTCGAGGTCACGCAGTACCGGTACCCCTCCTCGAGCTGGATCTCGTCCTTGGCCCTCTCCGCGGCCCGTTTCGTCTCGAAGCACAAGTCGCTCGGGAAGCCGCTCCCGGAAAAGCAGAACTGCTCTCCACTCTCGACGATCCGGGCAGAGCTCAGCGCGGTGTCGGCCGTCGTCCGGTCCTGGAAGCACGGAAGCGCGAACCCCTGGAGGCCGGTCAGGCAGACCTCGGACACGGTCCGTTCGACGCTCGCGTCGTCGAGCTGCGACCGCGCCTGGTCCTCGCCCGAGAAGCACTTGAACAGGATGTCCCCACCGGACAGGCAGTACTGCTCCTTGGCCCGCTCCTCGATGGAGCCGCGGGCCAGCCCGGGGAGCTGCGCCTCGATGGTGGTCCCCGACAGGAACAGGAGCGGCTCGCCCACGCCGAAGGCGTCCACCCGGTTCCGGATGTTCTCCAGGGCCCGCTCCATCACCGCTCCGGGGGTCCCCTCCGGCGCCGACAAGATGACGGACACCCCGCCCTCCAGGTCCAAGCCGAGCACCGGCCGGACCCCGACCGCGAACGCCGCGATCGAGCCGGCCACCAGGAGACCGACGAACCCGATGGACAGCCAGAGGTTGCGGGCGGTCCGCCTCACGCCAGCTGGGCCCGGTTGATGGTGAGCTTGAACTTGCAGTCGAGGACCTCGGCGGCCCTCCGGCACATCTGCATGCGGCCGAGGAAGATCTCGAAGTACTCCATGACCTGGCTGATCTCGGTGTCGATGGTGAGCTCGAGGGTGATCGTCTTAGCGATCGAGTCTACCCGCAGGAACGACTGCTCGGCCGCGAAGTTCACGCGGTCGTGGATGTCGAACTCGATCTGGCCCGACTTGCGGACCCGGCTGCGATGCACGTCGGACTTGTCCGCCAGGATCACCGCGGCGGCCACCGGCGAGACCTGGGCCCCGTTGTCCTCTTCGTGGTTGGCGATGGCCGAGACGATGACGGCCAGATCGCTCGGCGGGACCTCGTCCCGGAGCGCCTCGTACACCAGCACCGCCCCGGTTTGGCCGTGCATCTCGCGGGAGACCATGTTTCCCGCGTCATGGAGATAGCCGGCCACCGCGGCCAGGCTGCCCGTGTGCTCGTCGAACCCCACCCGCGTGAGGACGTTGTACGCGATGCGGGCGGTGAGGTTCGCGTGGCGGAACCCGTGCTCGGTGTAGCCCAGCCCCTCCATCACCCTGTCGGCGGCGGTGATGAACGTGGAGAGCTCGGCGTGGGCCCGGACCTTCTCCAGGCTGATGGCCTCGAGCGCGGGCTCCGGCTGCTCCCGCCCCGGGACCGGCGCCCTCATCGACGACGCCTCGGGAACCGCGTCGGCGCTCCTCTTCACGGCCGGCTGCCGGCCTCCTCATCGGAGCCCTCGTCGGTCCCGTCGTCCCCGTCGCCCTCGTCCTCGACCAGACGCTGGGCGATGGCCCTTCGGAGCATCCGGACCTCGGTCCCCGGGGCGATCTCCACGGTGACCGTGTCCGTGTCCTCGTCGATCCGCTTCACGGTCCCGAACAGACCGCCTGAGGTCATGACGTCGTCGCCGATCCGGAGGCGGTCGAGGAGGCTCTGCTGCTGGCGCTGGCGCATCCGCTGGGGCCGGATGAGCAGGAAGTAGAACACCCCTCCCATGAGGAGGAGCGGAATGAGATATTGGGCGGGCGAACTGCTCTGCGAGTCGGCCTGGGCCAGGATCGAGATCATCGAGATGCCTTTCGCTGCGGGGAACGAACCCGCAGCATACAGGCTAGCGCGGGCACCGCAGGAAGGGTCCGCTAGGAGAGCGGAAGGGCGCCCTCGGCCGCCACCCCGAGGTGCCGGTAGGCCCGCTCCGTGGCCACCCTGCCTCGCGGCGTTCGCTTGAGGAGCCCCAGCTGGAGCAGGTACGGCTCGTAGACGTCCTCCACCGTATCGGTCTCCTCACCGACCGCTGCGGCGAGCGTCGAGAGGCCGACCGGCCCGCCGCCGAACTTGTCGATCACCGCCGACAGGATGGCGAGGTCCAGCTTGTCCAGGCCCTCCTCGTCCACATCGAACAGCTCCAGGCCGCGCCGGGCCACCTCGCCATCGACGTCTCCGTCGTGGCGAACCTCGGCGAAGTCGCGGACCCGCCGGAGGAGCCGATTCGCGACGCGGGGCGTGCCCCGCGACCGCCGGGCGATCTCGCGGGACCCCTCCGTGTCCACGCGCACGCCGAGGATGCCGGCGGAGCGGCGGACGATCCTCGCCAGGTCGTCGCGCGAGTAGTAATCGAGACGGGGGGAGAACCCGAACCGCTCCCGGAGCGGGAGGGTGATCCTCCCCGGGCGGGTGGTGGCCCCGACCAGCGTGAACCGGGGGAGGTCCAGGCGGATGCTTCTCGCGCTCGGCCCCTTGCCCAGCACCACGTCGAGCTTGTAATCCTCCAGCGCGGGATACAGCACCTCCTCCACGGCCCGGGGCATCCGGTGGATCTCGTCAACGAACAGGATGTCGCCCTCCTCCAGGTTCGTGAGGATGGCGGCGAGGTCGCCGGGTCGGTCGAGAGCCGGCCCCGACGTTGGCCGAAACGCCACCCCCAGGGCGTTCGCCACGATGCCGGCGAGCGTGGTCTTGCCGAGCCCGGGCGGCCCCGAGAACAGGAGGTGGTCCACGGTCTCACCCCGGGCCCTCGCCCCCTCCACCAGCAGGGCGAGCTGCTCCTTGATCCGTTCCTGGCCGACGAACTCACCGAGCGTCCGGGGCCGAAGCGCCGCGTCGAACTCGCGCTCCTCCGCCGACAGCTCCGGCTCGACGATCCGCTCCTCGGCCATCGTGCCCTACCCCCGCCCGACGCGCTGGAGCGCCTCGCGGAGCATGTCCTCCACCGGCCGGTCGCCGTTCGCCCCCAGCCCGGCCATGGCCTCACTCGCCTCCTGAGACGACAAGCCGAGCGCGAGGAGGGCCTCGCGCACGTCGGACAGCGGCCCCTCCACGATCACGACGTCGCCGCCCAGCCGGTCCTTCAGGTCCAGCACCACGCGTTGCGCCACCTTCTTCCCCACTCCCGGCACCACCATGAGCGCGGCCACGTCACCTGCTGCCACCGCGCGGCGGAACGCGTCGGGGGAAAGAACCGACAGGAACGACAGCGCGACCTTCGGCCCCACCCCGTTTACCGTGACCAGGAGGTCGAACAGGGTCCGCTCGTCATGGGAGGCGAATCCGTAAAGGACCATGGCGTCGTCACGGACCTGCATCCGGGTGAACAGCCGCGCCGGCCTGCCCACCCGGGGAAGCGTCCCCGCGGTGGACGCCGAGACTTGGACCTCGTAGCCGACCCCGCCCACGGACACCACGACGCGCCCGCCCGTCTTCTCGGCGACGTCGCCGTCAAGGAACGAGATCACCGCGCTCCCGCGATCTTC
Organism: Actinomycetota bacterium; assembly: GCA_050692435.1. Classification (GTDB taxonomy): domain Bacteria; phylum Actinomycetota; class UBA4738; order UBA4738; family HRBIN12; genus AC-69. The sequence goes on along the minus strand of JBOGVG010000073.1, from coordinate 4,660 downwards.
GACGCGCGCCGGAGGCGGGACTGATGGAGGTGGCACAGGGCGACGGCCACGGCGTCGGCGGCGTCGGCCTGCTCCGGGACGCCCTCCACGCGGTGGGCCCGGACCAGGGCAGTCCGCACCCGGTCCTTCTCCGCGGTCCCCGAGCCGGTCACGGCCATCTTCACCTCCAGCGGCGCATACTCCTCGACCGGCACCTCGGCCTCCGCGGCGGCCAGGAGGATGACGCCGGTCGCGCGGGACACGGAGAGCGCGCTGGTCTTGTTCTGGCCCCACATCACCGCCTCGACCGCCACGGCCTCCGGACGGAGCGAGGCGATGGCTTCCCGGACCGCCTCGGCCAGGCGTCGGAGGCGCTGGGCCTCGGGGAGGCCGGCCGGCGTCCGCACGGTGTCGGACCACACCACCCGAGCCCGTGGGTGGGACCGGGTGACGGCAGCCAGGCCGGTGGAGGCCAGTCCCGGGTCCACGCCGAGCACGCACGGCTCGAACATGTGTTCAGTCTACGGTCGGACCGCAGGGCGGGCAAACACCCTCTTGAGATCGGGCCGACCCGGTCGCCGCGGCCCTTTGGGCCCCTTAACCATCTTGCTTGCCCGTCCGATGAAGGGACCAGTTGATGCACGCCGGACCCGAAGGCAACGGCCGGTCCAACGTCCACGAGGAGGCTGAGGCGATGAGCAGGGCAACCACCGACGTAGGCCGCACCGTCCCGCCCGCACCGAAACCCTCCGACCAGCGAGGGTTGGAGGACTTCTGGCGGGTCTACGACGCGCACTACGAGGAGATCTCGAACGATGCGCAAACCCTCCTGGCCGACGATCCTGACTTCGGCCCGGTACTCGCGTCCATGACGCAGCAACAGCGGGAGGAGCAGAACCGCGAGTCCCGCGAACGGATGCGCCGCGCGATCGTGGAGGGCGAGTGGGACCCCTACTTCTCCGAGCTTCGGGTCCAGGGGTTCGGATACGCGCAGATGGGAGTGAGCTTCGCCGGCTGGTTCCGGCTCCTGAGCATCTTCCGGCCCCTCCTCTCCGGGTTCCTGCTCGACGCCCTCAGGGAGATGCCCGACCGGCTGCGGTCGGCCATCGGCGCCATGGACGAGTTCATCGATGGGGCCATGGCCGTCATCGGCGAGGAGTATCTGCGGGCCAAAGAAGAGATCATCAGCCATCACCAGGAGGCGATCCGAGAGCTCTCGACCCCGGTCCTCCAGGTGCGCGACGACATGCTCCTAGTTCCGGTCGTCGGCGTGATCGACTCCACCCGGGCCAGGCAGATGACCGACCAGCTCCTCCAGGCCATCCGGGCCAAGCGGGCCAAGGTCGTGGTCATCGACATCACGGGGGTCGCGGCCGTGGACTCCATGGTCGCCAACCACCTGGTGCAAGCGGTCGAGGCCGCCCGCCTCCTCGGGGCGCACGCCATCCTCACCGGTCTGTCGGCCGAGGTGGCCCAGACCGTCGTCCGCATCGGCGTCGACCTGAGCAAGGTGCGAACGACCGGGAGCCTCCAGGACGGCATCGGAGAGGCCAACCGGATGCTGGGATACACCGTCGTCAGGTCCCAGTAGCCGGCCGGCGTCGGGAGGAGTGCAACGATGGCCATCCCCATCCTCAAGCAGGGCCCCTACCTGATCGCCTCGATGCAGTCGGAGGTCGGTGACGCGGACCTGGTCCGGCTGCGGGAGGACCTTGCCCGGCAGGTGGGCGACGTCAGCGCCCGCGGCCTCGTCGTCGACGTCACGACGATCGACGTGATGGACTCGTTCACCATCAGAACCCTGCTCGAGGTGGTCCAGATCGGCAAGTTGCGTGGAGTGGACGCGGTGATCGTCGGCATCCAGCCCGAGGTGGCGTTCGCGATGGTGCAGCTCGGCCTTCGGCTGGACGGAGTCGCCACCGCGCTCGACCTCGAGGAAGGGTTGGCGCTCCTCGAGCGCCAGATGGGGGGCAGCGCCGACGATGTCCGATGAGATCCGGGTCCGGATCGGGTCCGAGCACGACATCCTGGCGGCCCGCCAGCGAGGCCGAGAGCTGGCGGTCGACGGGGGTTTCACCGGCAGCGACCTGACGCTCATCGCCACCGCCATCTCCGAGCTCGCTCGAAACATCGTCGAGTACGCCGGGGAGGGGGAGATCGTGCTGACCCTCCTCACCAACGGGAAACGGCGGGGCATCGCGGTCGTCGCCTCGGACCGGGGACCGGGCATCCCCGACGTCGCCCAGGCCATGCAGGACGGGTACTCCACCAGCAAGAGCCTGGGACTCGGTCTGCCCGGCGCTCGGCGGCTGATGGACGAGTTCGAGATCGAGTCCGAGATCGGTACCGGAACGACCGTGACGATGAGGAAATGGACGCACAACTCGTCCTCGACCGCGCGCCGCTGATCGACTGGGCCGTGGCCGGGGCGGCGCTCGCCGGGGAGGTCCGATCGGGTGACCTCCACTTCGTCAAGGAGTTCGCCGGCGGGGCGCTGATCGCGGTGGTGGACGGGCTGGGACACGGTGAGGAGGCGGCGGAGGCCGCCGGCATGGCGGTCACCACGCTGCAAGAACACGCCGAGGAACCGGTCGAGGCCCTGATGAGGCGGTGTAACGAGGAGTTGCGAGGGACGCGCGGAGTGGCCATGAGCCTGGTCTCGTTGAACGCCGCCGGCCAGACCATGAGCTGCCTCGGCGTGGGCAACGTGGAGTGCGTCCTGATCCGCGGGCGAGGGCACGCCGCCGTGGCTCGCGAGAGCGTGATGCTTCGAGGCGGCGTGGTCGGGTACAGCCTCCCTCCCCTCCGGGCCAGCGTCTTCCCCTACTCCCGCGGGGACACCCTGATCTTCGCGACCGATGGCGTCCGCTCGGGGTTCGTGGCCGACCTCTCGTGGAGCGAGCGGCCGCAAGAGGCCGCCGATCGGATCCTCACGCAGTTCGGCCGGGGAACCGATGACGCGCTGGTCCTCGTGGCTCGGGTCATCGGAGGTGAGGCGTGAAGACCTCCACCGTGCCGCAGCTGGCCGAGGACTACGCCGCGGCTCTCCGGGACTACCTGGCCGGTGCGGACGAGGCCGCACTCGCCAGGGCCTATGAGATCGGGCGTCGGACCATCGACAGCGGCCTCAGCCTCTTCGACATCGCGACGATCCACCACGAGGCCATGACGGCCGCGCTCGAGCGGGCCGCCCCCGAGGCGATCGGTGGATCGATGAAGTCCGCGATGACCTTCTTCGCCGAGAGCCTGGCCGCGTTCGAGATGGCCCAACGCGGCTATCGGGCGGCCACCGTGAAGCTCCTCGCATTGAAGGAGGAACTCGAGCAGAGCGCGGCGAAGTTGGCCGCCGTCAACGACGAGCTGCGGTCGGAGAACGCCGAGCGGAGGCGAGCCGAGGAGGCCGCCGGCCGGGCGAAGGACGAAGCTGAGCGAGCGAGCCGGGCCAAGAGCGAGTTCCTCTCCCGCGTCAGCCACGAGCTCCGCACACCGTTCAACGCGGTGCTCGGGTTCGCACAACTTCTGGAGATGGACGACCTGAATCCAGATCAGCGCGAAAGCGTCGGGCACATCATCAAGGCCGGCAGGCACCTCCTCGACCTGATCAACGAGGTGCTGGACATCAGCCGCATCGAATCGGAGACGCTCTCGCTCTCCGTGGAGCCGGTCCCGGTCCGTGAGGTTGCCCAGGAGACGGTAGATCTGGTCCGGGGCATCGCCACCAGGCGGGGGATCGAGCTCCGAGCAGACCTGGCCGACGGCGCCGACGGCCATGCGATGGCCGACCGGCAGCGGCTCAAGCAGGTCTTGCTCAACCTGCTGTCCAACGCGGTCAAGTACAACAGGGAAGAGGGCGTCGTCACCGTCGCGTTCGGGGAAGCGCACGGCACGGTGCGCATCGAGGTGACCGATACGGGGCCGGGCATCCCGCCGGACCGGATCGATCGGCTGTTCAACCCGTTCGAGCGGATGGGAGCAGAGCAGGGTGAGATCGAAGGGACCGGGCTCGGCCTGGCTCTGTCGAAGCGGCTGGTCGAGGCCATGGGTGGAACCATCAGCCTTGAAGCCACCTCCGATCGGGGAACGACGTTTTTCATCCAGCTACCTCGAGCGGAACCTCCGGTGAGTGCCCACGAACTCGCGGAGAAGCCCAGCCCGCCTCCCCGACCGAGCGGGCGCACTCGGACCGTCCTGTACATCGAGGACAACCTGTCCAACCTCACGCTCGTGGAGCGCGTCCTGGTCCACCGGCCGGCGGTCGAGGTCATCTCGGCGCTCCAGGGCCGGCTGGGATTGGAACTCGCCCAGCAGCACCGGCCCGACCTGATCCTGCTGGACCTCAACCTGCCGGACGTCCCGGGTCAGGAGATCCTACGCAAGTTGAAGGAGTCCCCCCAGACGAGTGGGATCCCGGTCGTGGTCATCACCGCCGACGTCGCCCGCGGCCAGGTCGAGAGCCTCATCGCGGCCGGGGCTCACGACCACATCACGAAGCCGCTCGACGTCCAGCGCTTCCTCGCGATGGTGGACGAGGTGCTCGCCGGGGCCGAGCGGTTCGCGGACGGCGCTCAGCCCACCTGAGCGAGGACCTCCTCGGGGATGTCGAAGTTGGCGGAGACGTTCTGGACGTCGTCCAGCTCCTCCAGGGCGTCCAGGAGCGCCAGGACCTGCCGGGCCGCAGGGC
>JBOGVG010000072.1:0-29395 GCA_050692435.1 Actinomycetota bacterium | reverse complement strand
GTACTCACCGATCTGCACGGGCGCCGCCAGGTTCGAGTAGTCGTACACGCGAAGGTACCCCCAGCCCTTCTCGATCCCCGGCCCGGAGTTCGGGCAGAAGTCCTCGTCGGCGGTGAACAGCAACCGCCGAGCGTCGTCGAATGAGGCCGAGTGGCCGTCCCCGTCGGCATCGGCGGGATAGACCGTTCGTCCCCGGAACACCGGGTGGGCCGGATCCGTCACGTCGAGGGCGATGAACCCACTGTCCCAGTACGACACGAACACCAGCCTGCCGTCATCGGAAGGCTCGGCGCTGTGACCGAAGATGGGGTCCGGATCGCACCCCTGGCCGTCGGAGAACGGCCCGCCGATATCCTCGATCCCCCAGTCGGAGACCTGCACCGGGTGGATGGGAGCGGTTATGTCAATCAGTCGGAAGTCGCCGTCGCCGTTCACATCGCGGAAGCCGCTTGGGCTGTCCGGATCCGGTTGACGGCTGGCGGGGACGGACGCGTAGGCGAAGATCCGGCCGAGGTCGTCTCGCTGCTGCACCTCGAGCTCGTGCAGCCCTCGGGCGCAGCACCCGGTGCTGACGAAACCGAGCTCGACTGGCGAGGCGGGGTCGGTGACGTCCCAGAGCATGAGGCCCCGGGGGATGCTCGCGTCCGTCCGGGGTCCGCCGCACACCTGGATCCCGGCCGCCGCGATGTCGCGACCGGCCATCGGGCCGTGCCTGGCCGTGAACACCACGACATCTTCCGCCGACGTGCCCACGGGGTTCTGCAGGCGGGACACCATGACCGGGCGCGCGGGGTCCCGGGCGTCCACGACGGCCACCCCGTTGTCCGGCGCCTGGGGGCAGAACCGCGTCTTCGAGCCCGAGGACCAGTCGGTGAACCCCCAGTGGCCGATGTACGCGAAGCCCTCGTGGGTCCAGACGTCCGCGTTGAACCCCCGGCCTCCCAGGTCGTGATGGCCTACGACCTCGATGTTCAGCGCGGAGCCGGCCTCCTGGCCGCCCTCGGACGGCGCGCTCCAGCCCACGTCGGGAGTGACGAACAGGAAGACGAGCATGACGATACTGGTCACGTGGATCCTCCGCATGGCTTCCCCCTTGCCTCCGTCGTCAGAGCTCGCATCATATGCGGAGGGGTACCCTGGGGCGCAACCCCAAGGGCGCCCGCACGGCGGAGGTGCCGATGATGCTGTTCTTCTCGCGGACCGCCCGCCGGTTCGGCCTACGCGCCGTGTACGTGGCCGGGGCGGTCAGCTCGGGGGCTACCTGTACGGGGCCTTCGGCTCGGTGACGCTCTACGTCGTCGCATCCGGGCTCGCCTTCGCCGGCGGGCTGTTCGCTTACCCCTCGCTCGCTACGCCCTCACTCACGCGCCCGGCGCCGGTGCCGGATGTCGAGCCGACCATCGACCCCCAGCCGCGGGTGATCCCCTGAGACAGCCTTCGCTCGGACCGGTCCACAGCGGCGCGAGCGGTTCGCGCGACCTCCGGTCCTTCGCGTACGATACCGCCGAGCCATCCGGACGAGGGGGGTTCCCGTGGTCAGCGCGTACATCCTGATCCAGACCGAAGTGGGCAAGGCCAGCCATGTCACCCGGGAGATCGGGCAGATCAAGGGCATCTCCGCGGTCGACGGGGTGACGGGGCCGTACGATGTCATCGCCCGAGGCGAGGCGGCCGACCTCGACGAGCTGGCCAAGTCCATCGTCATGCCGATCCAGGCGGTCGAGGGCGTCACCCGCACCCTCACTTGCCCCGTGCTCCAGTTGTAAGAGCGGGCTTCAGCGCCCGCTCGGCCGTGCCGAATGAACGGCGGAGGCCGGACCGACTCCCGGCACGGACCGATGGCTGCACGGAGCGCACGAGGCGCGGCCAGCCTGTGGATGGTCGTGGGCGTGGCCATGGTGGGGGGCATGATCGTCACCATCCCGTTCGTGCTCGCGGGGCGCCAGGAGGCCGAGCGTGGCGGGCCGGTCGTGTCGCAGATCGGGAAGGCCAACGACCTCGGCGCGCAGGCCACCATGAGGACCGCCATCCGGACGGCGAGCGTCTACTTCGCCGAGCATGGCTCTTACGAAGGGTTCGGCCCCCAGGCCGCCTCGCAGTATGACCCATCGGTGAGGTTCACCACCGGACCGGCCGTCCCCGGCGTGGTGAGCCTCCGGAGCGTCACGCCGATCAGCGTAGTCATGGTGACGTCGACCGGCTCCGGGTTCGTATGCGCGGCGGCCACCGGCGACCTCGTCACCTTCGGACGGGTGGACGCGCAGACCGCAGCGGACTGTACCGGCGGCTGGTAGGGGGGGAATAGCTGTCCCCGCGCCCGTGTTTGCACCGGGCGATACCATCCGAGGGGGAACCGCGATGGTCGAGATCCGGCGGGACGCCGAGATCTACGCGAAGGACGGCGGCTGGTTCAGCGCACGGTGGCACTTCTCGTTCGACGAGTACTTCGCCCCGGCGAACATGGGATTCGGCACGCTTCGGGTCTTCAACGACGACCGGCTGATCCCCGGCGCGGTCTGGCCGCTCCACCCCCACCGCGACATCGAGGGGCTCACCTACGTCGTGGAGGGGACGTTCCGGCACCAGGACGACGTGGGCGGGCCACCCGGGATGCTCCCGGCGGGGTCGGTCCAGCGGATGACGCTCGGCTCGGGCGCCTGGCACTCCGAGCAGAACGGTTCCGATACCGAGCGGCTCCGGTTCATCCAGATGTGGATCATGCCGGCCGAGCGCGGGCTGCCACCGGAGGTGGAACAGAAGGAGTTCGCCAAGCAGGATCGCACGGATCGGCTGCTGAAGGCGATCTCGGGTGAGGGCGGTGACGCGGTGCTCGTTCACCAGGATGCCGCGGTCTACGTGTCGTCGATGAATGCCGGGACGAAGCTCGAGCACGCCTTCGATGCCGGTCACGGTGCCTACCTGTACGTGATCGAGGGTGTGCTCCTCGTGAACGACGAGAAGCTCGGGACCGGCGACGCGGCGAAGATCCACGATGAACCGGCGATCACGCTGGAGGCCGAGGCCCCCACCGAGCTGCTGATGGTCGAGGTGCACCTGGGCTAGGCGGGTGGCGGCGTAGGCTTTGGCCATGGCCGCGCCGTCCCGCTCCTCCGACCGGGCCCCAGCGCCGCTTTCCCAACGGACGCTCCTCGAGGAGGTCCTGGTCGTCCTGTCGCTCTCGCTCCTGGCGAGCGCGGTGTACGCGATCATCAGCCTCACCTCTGCCCCGGTGAAGGGCGCGACCGTCTTCGTCGTTCCCCAGGTCGGGCTCCCCACGCAACTCGCGAACGTCGTGTTCGGCCTGGCGCCGGTGTGGCTGGTCCTGTACCTGGTGCGGCGCAACGGAGAAGGGACCGCGGCCATCGGGATAGCGTGGGACCGGCCCCGCAGGGACATCGCGTCCGGTGCGGTCCTGTTCGCGGTGGTGGCCGTGGCGGGGATCGGCGTGTACCTGGGCTCGGTGGCCCTCGGCGTGAACCGGTTCGTGGTGCCGGTGCCACCGGTCGGTCACTGGTGGACCGTGCCGGTGCTTCTGCTGAGGGCGGCGGAGGCCGCGCTTACCGAGGAGGTCATCGTCGTCGGGTACCTCATCACGAGGCTCCAGCAGTTCCGAGTCTCGCAGGGGGGGGCCATCGGGCTGTCCGCGCTGCTGCGGGGGTCCTACCACCTGTACCAGGGATGGGGCGGGTTCGCCGGGAACGTGGCGCTGGGGATCCTGTTCGGCCTGATCTTCGTCAGGACCCGCCGGACGTGGCCCATCCTGATCGCCCACTTCCTCCTCGACGTTGGGGCCGGGGCCGGGTACCTCCTGTTCCGCGACCATCTCCCGGGGGCGTAGCCGTGGCGCTGGCCTCGGGCCTGGACCTTCGCCGGGCGGTCCGGATGACTGCCGAACGCGGGTACGCCCACATGCAGGAGGCGCTCGACGACGCCTTCAGCCGCCGGCTCTGGCGTGAGATCCGTGGTGGCCCGTTCCAACGGTTCGAGGACTCGTTCGGCCAGGTCCGCCAGGAGATCGAGGGATACGACGTCCCCGATCCCATGGACGGCTTCCCGGTCCTGGCCGAGCTCCGCGACGAGCTCGCCGCGATGGTGCGATCACACGGGCGGGGGATCCGCGGCCTGGCCACGTGGCGGCCGAACGAGGCGGGCGTGGGCCTGTACCGGGCCGGCTCGATCGGCATCACGCCGCACCTCGACGGCAAGTGGTACCGGCGCCTGGTGGCCGTGGTCACCATCCACGGCGCCGCGCCGTTCACGGTGTGCCGCAACCGTTCCGGCGACGTGATCGAGCGGTGGCAGGCCGGCCCCGGTGGCCTGACGCTGCTGCGTGGCCCCGGACTGGCCGGCCGGCGAGACGGCCGGCCGTTCCACACGGTAGGGGGGCCCCGGCGCGGGGAGCGCTGCTCGATCGGCCTCCGGATGAACACCCGGCCGGGCGACCGGGCCTAGCCACCTCAGGTCGTTGGAGCTCGCCGACCACCGCCTCACCTCAGCCGAACAGGTGGAACGTGATCACGGTCGTCCCGTCGGGCTGAGGTTCGATGTCGGCCTGGCCCCGCGTCCGCTGGAACTCGCCGTTCCCTCCGGTCACGATCCCCGTGGCCGGAAGGGGGAACTCGGGCAGCGCGTCGACCGCGAGCTGTCCTCTCCCCGTGAACGAGAAGATCCCCACGCACACGGCCTTGTCCCCGAAGTTCACGACGCACTGGATGTGCACGTCGCCCAGGGGAGTCGTGTTCGTCTCGTCGAACAGCGCGCTCCGGAAGACCAGGATGTCGCCAGGGGTCGGCCCCGGGGTACCGAAGTCCTGGAACGCCTGCTCCGGGGCGCGCTGGACCACCGTCATCGTCCGGCCCTCGGCGGCGCCGGACGACGACGCTCGCGCGCCGGCGATCCCTCCGGCCACCATCACGATCAGTGCCGCGGTCGCCGCGGGGACGGAAAGGCTCCTGGGCATGGCGCCACCTCCTCGGACGCCGGAACGACCGGCGCCGGGGACTGAGGCTAGGGACGATGCGTTGGCGAACCGTTGGACGGAGGTTGCGCCCGCTATCTTCGGTACGGGAGGGCCTCCAGGATGGCCGGCCACGCCCCCTCGCCTCCGGGGAGATACAGGGTCGCGGCCAGGCGGATGCCGTCGCTCATGGGGATGAACGTGTGAGCGGTGGGCATCGGCGGGAATCGTAGCCGGGCGCCCGGATGGATGGGCTCCGGCGCCTCGGCCGGCGGTCGCGTCACACCCAGCTCGGGAACCAGGCTCGCGCCGACCACGCGGAGCCGGACAACGGTCCGCCCGTCATCACGGGCCAGAAGAAGAAGAACAGGCCCACGGAGACGACCACGAATCCCACCGCTACCGGAAGCCACGGACGGGACCGGGATCCGGCGATGTGCGCCTCGGACAGGTCCTTCAGGGCGTAGATGCAGGCAAGCACGAAGAAGGGCACGATGGGCGTGGCGTAGAAGAAGAACTGCGGTCGGGACACCAGAAACCACGGCAGGTACAGCGCGGCAATGGCGACAGCCACGAACCCGGCACGCCAGTCACGCTTCCGCCGCCACGCGTATGCAACGTACGGGATGGCCAGGAGGCTTCCCCAGAAGATCGCGGGGTTCCCGTTCGCGTAGATCACCCACCGCACGCCCTTGCCGTATTCCGCCGCGTACAGCACCGGCCGCCACAGCAGGATCCACTTCCAGGCCTGGGCCATAGACGGGTGGATGGGTTCATGGGTCTTGGGATTGATCGTCTGAAGGTTCTCGTGGTAACCCACCATGTCCTGCTGGAGCTTCAGCCAATCGTCGAGATGGAAGCCGAAGTGCTGGAACCACCCGACGTACGACGCGACATACACCAGGGCCGGTACCGCCAGGAGGAACAGCCCGATGGGGAAGGACTCCCACTGGATGGTCCGCCATATGGGCCGACGAACGCCTGAACGCTTGCGGCGCACCGCTTCCCACATGAAGGACAGCGCCACGGCGCCAGCGATCGCCGTGACCCCCGACCACTTGGTAGCCACGGCCGCTCCCAGGGCCAGGCCGGCGCCGATCCGCCACGGCCGGAGCAGCGGGGATGGGACGCGAGGAGGTGGAGGTGCCTCCTCGAGCGCGTCGACGTCCTGGGCGGGGGGTATGCGTCGCTCCATCCACCGCCGGTCCAGGAGCAGGAACAGGAACGCCAGCGCGATCCAGAACGCGACGAAGATGTCGAGCATCGCCACGCGCGACTGCACGAAGCTGAGGTTCTCGGTGGCAAGCAGCAGCCCCCCGATGAACGTCCAGATCACGCTGCCGAACAGGAGCTGGATGATCAACGCAAGGACCACCACCGCGGCCGTCCCGAAGATGGCCGATGGCACGCGCCATCCAAAGGGATCATTGCCCAAGGCGAGCTCGCCGAGGGCGATGGCCCACTTGCCGAGCGGCGGGTGCACCCACGCTCCTGTATCGTTCTTGTCCTTTCGCCAGTGCTTCTCGTCGTCGCTGGTGACGTCGCAGCGCGCATTCGAGTAGCCCAGATAGATGCAAGCCGACTTCGCGTAGTAGATCTCGTCGAATAGCCGCTGGTTCGGGGTGCCGAGGTAGGTGAACCGAAGAACCCCGGCGATCAGGCCGACAGCCACCACCGCCACGACCGGCCGGTTGACCCACCCACGGAGGGCGGCCAGGATGGAGGGCCCGACGCTTCGAGGGGCGGGAGCCTCGATCTGGGGGGACCGGGTCTGCACGGCGTAATGGTACGAGAGGCCCTCCGGCTCAGGGGGGGCACGCGTCATCGTGCCGGCCGATCCGTCACCCGGTACACGAACTGCAATCCCTGGAACGCCTGGTCGATGGAGGCCGACTTGTTGTCGACCAATCCGGCGTCCAGGCCGACCCTTTGAACGACGTCGAAGGTGAGGTCCGTGTTCATCTTCGCCGCCCCTTTCGGCCACGCGACCCAGAGGCGTCCCGCCGGGTCCAGCAGCTTCGCCAAGGGCCTGAACCGCCTCTCCAGGTCGCTCCGCCGCGTGGCGAACAGGACCACCACGTGCAGCTGCCCGCCAGACCGCCCGACTACCTCCGCCCCCGCAGGCAGGTCCCCCAGGGCGAACCCCTCGGGTGCCCCCACAAGCAGGACGCGGGAGCTCTCCCGGATGCCAAGCTTCTTGGGGAGCGGTGTCCCCGAGTAGTCACCGCGAGATGCCGTGGTGGCCATCGGGCCGTCACTCTACCGTTGGATGGGCCTGCTCGAGCGGCAGTTCTCGGCGCGCCCGAACCGTGACACCATCGATCCCATGACGGGGACCCTCTATCTCGTGGGAACGCCGATCGGGAACCTCGGGGACATGACGGACCGGGCCCGGGAGACCTTGCGGACCGTGGGACTGGTCGCCGCGGAGGATACCCGGCGAACCGGCCGGCTCCTCGCCCACTTCGGCATCGAGGCCAAGATGGTCTCGTTGTTCGAGGGGAACGAGGCACGGCGCACCGACGAGCTGCTGGAGGAGCTCCGCTCTGGCCGCGACGTGGCCGTCGTCTCCGATGCCGGGATGCCCGGGCTGTCCGACCCCGGCCACCGCCTGGTCCGGGCCTGCGTGGAGGAGGGGATCGAGGTCCGCGTGGTCCCGGGCCCAACCGCGGCCGTGTCGGCGCTGGTGGTGTCGGGGCTCCCCGCCGACCGGTTCGCGTTCGAGGGGTTCCTGCCCCGTCGCCCGGGGGAGCGACGCCTCCGCCTGCGGGAAGTGGCGGAGGACCGCCGGACCCTGGTGATCTTCGAGTCGCCCCGGCGGGTGGCTTCCCTCCTGCGCGAGGTGGTGGGGGAGCTGGGGGACCGGCGGGTCGCCATCGCCCGGGAGCTGACCAAGCTCCACGAGGAGGTCATCCGGGGCCGGGCCTCCGAGGTGTTGGGCACCATCCGGGATCTGGGCCTTCGGGGCGAGGTGGTGGTGGTGATCGAGGGGAGCCGCGACCCCGAGGCCCTCGATTTGGGGGAGCTCGTGGCGGAGGCTCGAGCCCTGGTGGCCGTGGGCCGGCGCAAGCGCGACGCCGCGGCCGAGGTGGCCCGGAAGCGCGGGGGCTCGGCGAACGCCATCTACCGCGTGCTGGTCGAGACTTCGTCCGGCCCACCGTCGCCTCCCGGGCAATGAAGCCGCGGCCCCGCCCGGGTGATCCTAAAATGGCCCGACCATGGGACGGGACGTCTTCTTCATCACCACGCCGATCTACTACCCGAACGATGTGCCGCACATCGGGCATGCGTACAACGCCGTCGCCACCGACTTCATCGCCCGGTATCACCGCCTCAGGGGCGACGAGGTCTTCCACCTCACCGGCACGGACGAGCACGGCCTGAAGCTCCAGCGGGCCGCGGAGGCGGCCGGCATGTCCCCGCAGGACTGGGTGGACTCGATGGAGCCCCGGTGGAAGGAGGTCTGGGCCCGCCTGGACATCGCCTACGACGGATACATCCGGACCACCGAGCCCCGCCACGAGGCGGCCGTGGCGGAGCTCCTGAACGCCGTGCACGACAACGGCCGGGACGACATCTACCTGGGCACGTACGAGGGCCTGTACTGCGTGTCCTGCGAGCTGTACTACACAGAGGACGACCTCGTGGACGGCAAGTGCCCGATCCACGACCGGCCGGTGGAGCAGATGCGCGAAGAGAACTACTTCTTCCGGCTCTCGGCCTACGGAGATCGGCTCCTCGAGCACTACGAGCTCCACCCCGGATCCGTGGAGCCGGAGGTCCGGCGGAACGAGGTCCTTGCGCTGATCCGCGGCGGCCTCCAGGACTTCTCGATCAGCAGGACGTCGTTCCGGTGGGGCATCCCGCTGCCGTGGGACTCGACGCACGTGAACTACGTCTGGTTCGACGCCCTGACCAACTACATCACCGCGGCCGGGTACGGCTCGGACCCGGATCTGTTCGCCCGGATGTGGCCCGCGAACGTCCACATGATCGGGAAGGACATCCTCCGCCAGCACGCCATCTACTGGCCGGCCATGCTGATGGCCGCCGGGGTCGAGCCGCCGACCCAGGTGTGGGCCCACGGATTCCTCACGGTCGGCGGCAAGAAGATGTCGAAGACCAACGCCACCGGCATCCACCCGTTCGAGCTGGTGGACCAGTTCGGGGTAGACGCCTACCGGTACTACTTCATGAGGGAGATCCAGTTCGGCCAGGACGGGTCCTTCTCCTGGGAGTCCATGAACGACCGCTACCACGCCGACTTGGCGAACGGCCTGGGGAACCTGGCCAGCAGGGTGCTGGCCATGCTGGGGTCGTACTTCGACGGGGAGGTGCCGAAGGCGACCGTCCAGGGAGCCGAGGCAGACCTCCCGGTCCTCGTGGCGGACGTTATGGGACGGTATGACCGGCTCATGCTTGAGGTGGCCCTCACCCCCGCCCTGGGGGCGGTGTGGGAGGTCGTGACTCGGGCCAACCAGTACTTGGTGGAGAAGGAACCGTGGCAGCTTGCCAAGGACGAGGGTAGGCGGGATGAGCTCGCCTCGGTCCTATACGCGGCCTCCGAGACCCTCCGGATCCTGGCCGTATTGCTCTCGCCGATCATGCCGGAGGCCGCGGCCCGGCTGTGGAAGCAGCTGGGGATAACCGAGCCGCTGTCCGCCCAACGTTTGCCCGGGAACGCCAGCTGGGGCGGGCTCGCGGCCGGGACGAGGGCCGCAAAGGGCGACGCCCTCTTCCCTCGCCTCGACTCCTAGGTGAGGGTCGGGCCGATCGCGTTTCACGTGAGACCCCGCGCCTCGACTCGGGGTCCAGACTGGGAGCGACAAGATCGCGCTGTTTCGACCGCTGGTTGAGAACCGTTATGGTGGGCGCTCGATGAGCGATGCCAACCTCGCAGCACGGGTGGAGAGCGGGGCTGTGGATACCCATTGCCATCTGTTCCTCTTGGAGGACGAGCCATCCCTCGTGGTGGAGACGGCGAGAGGGGCGGGGGTGGAGAGCCTGATCTGCGTGGGGATCGATCCCCAGACCAGCCGGGCCTCCCTGGAGCTCGCCGAATCGTTCCGGGGGGTCTTCGCAACCGCGGGGATGCATCCCCACATGGCCTCGAGGTTCGACCCCGCTGCCGGGGCGGAGATCGAGGAGATGCTATCGAACCCCCTGATCGTGGCGGTGGGCGAGTGCGGGCTCGACTTCTTTCGGATGCGGTCGCCCCGAGCGGAGCAAGAGCGGGTCTTCGGTCTCCACATTTCCCTGAGCCGGGAGGCCGGGCTTCCAGTAGTGGTTCACGTTCGGGACGCGTGGGAGTCCGCCCTTCGACTTCTTGATGAGGGATCGGCCGAGCGGGTGATCCTCCACTGCTTCAGCGGCGATGCGGACATCGCCGGAGAATGCGCCGCTCGCGGGTATTTCCTGTCCTTCGCCGGCAACATCACCTACCCGAAGAACGGGCACCTTCGAGAGGCGGCCGCCGCGGTGCCGATGGACAGGATCCTGGCCGAGACGGACAGCCCGTTCCTTTCCCCACAGCCTTTCCGGGGTCGCCACAACACGCCGGCGCATGTCCGGGCGGTCGTCGAGGAGGTCGCTCGGGTTCGAGCGCTCCCCTTCGAGACCGTTCGCGATGCCACGACGGCCAACGCGAGGACCGCGTTTCGTCGTCTGAAGTAGCGGACGAGGGCGGAAAAAGGCTCGAACGCTCGTTCGCTTTCAAGTTTGCATCGAGGGTTGAGGGTTTGATAGCGTCCGGGGCTAGTGCTCATGGAGGCTTCGGTCCGGCCTCGTGCCGCCTCCCCCCGAAGCCTTCTTCCGTCGGCAGGGGGAAGGATGGGGATTCGTCCCACCCGGGTTCGCAGGCTGCGGATCCGCCACGCGATCGGCCACACGACGCTTGCCGTCGCGGCCCTCGCCGTGGGGTCGTTGTACCTGGCCCTGGAGAAGAACGTCACCCTTGTCTTGGATGGCAGCCCGGCGCCGGTCCGGACCCTGAGCGCGAACGTCGGGGAGCTCCTGGACGCCCGGGGCATCGTCCTCGACGTCGCGGGCCACGTGGAGCCCCCGCCGGGGACGCCCCTGTCCGACGGTATGACCGTGGTGGTGGACACCGACGGGTCCACTAGCCCGTTGCTTCAGGTGTCGCAAGGTGTGGGGGTCTGGGTGGTGGAAGGGAGCGGACCGTCGGCGAAGCTGGCGGTCGAGCTCACCGAGAGAGGGTTCTCCGCAGGAGCGCCGGTCGAGCCGACCCGGATCGTGGACGCGCGGGTTGTCGTGAAGGGGAAGACTCACGACGTGCTCACGAACGCGACCACCGTCCGGGAACTCCTCTCGGCCATGGGGATCAGGGCCGACCGTAGCGATCGCGTTCTTCCGCCACCCAGCACCCCCCTCATCGATGGCGAGCGAGTCCTGTACGTCGACATCGACGTGAGGATCAAGGAGGTCATGGTCCCCGTCCCGTTCAGCACGTACACCACCTTCTCGACCGAGCTCACGCCGGGCGTCGTCCGCATCGAGCACTGGGGCCAGCCGGGCTCGATGATCGTGGTGTACCGGCTGAAGCGGGTGGACGGCCAGGCGGTGCGCCGGGTCGTGCTGTCGCGCCACGTGACCAGATCAGCCGTCCCCCAGCGGCGAGTGGTCGGCCGGCTCGATGCCAAGATCCACGGGACCGAGACCGGCGAGGCCTCCTGGTACTCGTTCGCGCCAGGTTCGGGGTTCACCGCGGCGCACCCGTGGCTCCCGTTCGGCACGATCGTCACGGTGACGTATCTGGCTACCGGCGAGAGCATCGACGTGGTAATCAACGACCGTGGACCGTTCGGCGGACGCGTCATCGACCTCTCGGATCAGGCCTTCGCGGCCCTCGCGCCGCTCGGCCAAGGGGTCATGGACGTCCGCCTCAGCTGGTAGCTCCGGTCTCGGCCGGGCGGCCCTGAAGGCCCTTGCCGCCCGCCACGGGATCCATCCTTCCAAGGCTCTCGGCCAGAGCTTCCTGGCCGACCCCAACCTGGCGCGTGCGATCGTGGTCGACGCCGGGGTGCGCGCCGGGGAGCCCATCCTGGAGGTGGGGGCGGGCCTCGGCTCCCTCACGGTCGCACTGGCCGAGACGGAAGCCGAGGTCGTGGCGGTCGAGTTCGACCGATCCTTGGTGCCGGCGCTCAGGGAGGTCCTCGCCCCCTTCACCAACGTCCGGGTGAAGGTGGGCGACGCACTCCGGATGGACTGGGATCGAGTGCTGGGACGGGGCGACCGGAGGATGGTGTCGAACCTTCCCTACAACGTCGCCGTCCCGCTCCTGGTGGGGATGCTGGACCGGGCCCCTCAGATCGTCGAGTACGTCGCGATGGTCCAGCGGGAGGTGGGCGAGCGGCTGGCGGCGAGGCCCGGGGAACAGGCCTACGGCGCCGTCAGCGTTCGGGTCGCGTACCGGGCGGAGGCCAGGGTGATCCGGCGCGTCCCAGCCACCGTGTTCTGGCCCCGGCCAAACGTCGAGTCGGTGCTCGTCCGTATCACGCCTCGATCGGCGCCGGTCGATGTGGATCCGGCCGTCCTGTTCCGCGTGATCGAAGAGGGCTTCGCGGAGCGGCGAAAGACCATGGGCAACGCGCTTCGACGGCTGGGCCTCGACCCGCCGTCGGCCTCCCGGATCATGGCCGCCTGCGGGCTTGAGCCGGAGGTCCGGGCGGAGCGGCTCTCCCTTGCGGACTTCGCCCGCGTCGCGAACGCCCTTGTTCGGGGAGGAGAGCTCGGGTGAGGCGAAGGGCGATCCGCCGTGACGCCCACGCGAAGCTGAACGTGTTCCTTCGGGTCCTGGGTCGACGGGTCGACGGCTATCACGACCTGGAGAGCCTGATCCTGCCGATCTCCCTGGCCGACCGGGTCACGGCGCGCCCCGCCGACGCGCTTCGAGTCTCGTCGAAGGGCGCCGAGCGCCTCGTGGGGAAGGTCCGGGGGGGTGGATTGAACCTCGCACTGGTCGCCGCCTTGTCCCTGGCGGACCGGTGCGAAGGGGCCGGGGGTGCCGACGTCCAGATCGACAAACGCATCCCCGTGGCGGCCGGCCTGGGGGGCGGGAGCGCCGACGCCGCCGCCACCATCTCGGCCCTGGACGAGCTATGGGGCTGCGGGCTCGGCCCGGGGGGTCTGGCTGACGTGGGAGGTCGAGTCGGATCCGACGTCCCGGCCATGCTGGCCGGCGTCCCGGTGCTGATGCGGGGACGAGGCGAGGTGATCGAGCCCGCCTCGGTCGAGGAGCTGTGGTGGGTGTTGGTGACCTTCGACTTCGGCGTCCGGTCCCCCGACGCGTACCGGTGGTGGGACCATGATCGCGCGCCGTCCGGTCCCGACCCCGGGCCGATCCTGGAGGCATCGGCGAAGGGCGATACCGAGCTGCTCGGCCCGCTCCTTTTCAACGACCTCGAGGCTCCGGTGTTCGCCCGGCATCCGGAGATCGCTGAGGGGAAGGCGAACCTGCTTGACGCCGGCGCCCTCGGTGCGGTCATGAGCGGGAGCGGATCCTCGGTGGCGGGCCTGGCCCGCGACGAGGCACACGCTGGATCGCTGGCCAAGGTGTTCCGCGGCGCCCTGGTCGTGTCCGGCCCCCCCGAAGAGGCGGGTTCGGCCGGGACCGGCCCCGGTCGGGGATAATCGGTTCCAGTCCGGGGTGGTCTAACGGTAAGACGCGGGCCTTTGGAGCCCTCGATGGAGGTTCGACTCCTCCCCCCGGAACCCGGCGAGGCGGGGACTCCTGACCGGCCGTCTTGCCAGCCGGTGTCCCCCCCGGTACAAAGGGTTCGGCCCTATCGAACTGAGGATGTCGGTGCCCGAGAAGACCCGCACCTCCCTTGCCGCGGTCCTGCTCGCCGCGGGCCTCGGCAAGCGGCTGAAGTCGAAGCTCCCCAAAGTGCTCCATCCGGTGTGCGGACGGCCGGCCCTGTGGCACGTGGCGAAGGCGGCGCAAGCCGCCCGGCCTCGCCGATTGATCTTCGTGGTCGGCCACGGAGCCGAACAGGTGGAGGAGGCCGTCCGGTCCTGGAGCCTCTCGCCGGAGCCGGTCTTCGTGGACCAGGGCGAACCGCTCGGAACCGGTCACGCCGTGGCGGCCGCGGAGGAGGCCGTGGGCCGGGCAGCCGAGGTATTGGTGATGGGAGGGGACGACCCCCTGGTGGAGGGCAACCACGTCCGAAAGCTCCTCCGAGTGCACCGGCGGACGCGGTCCGCCGCGTCCATCCTTTCCACGAAGGTCGACGCGCCGGACGGCTACGGCCGGGTGATCCGCGACGGCATCCGCCTGGTGGGCATCGTCGAGGAGGCCGATCTCACGCCCGCCCAGCGGGCCATCAGCGAGATGTCGACGCTCGTGTATGCGTTCCGCCGGGATGACCTGTACAAGGCGCTGCCCCTCGTGGGGCGGGACAACCGCCAGCGCGAGCACTACCTGCCGGACGTGCTCGGCATCCTCATGGACAAGGGCGAGCGGGTCTCGGCGGTGCTGGGGGACTTCGGCGGCTGGGCCGGTGTGAACTCGCGCCAGACGCTGGCCGCCGCCAACCGGGTCATGCGGGAGCGGATCAACGCCCGGCACATGGCGAACGGCGTCACCCTCGTGGACCCCTCGGCCACGTATGTCGACGTCGAGGTCAAGATCGGCCGGGACTCGGTGATCTACCCCCACACGTTCCTCGAGGGAGCCACACGGATCGGGCGCGACTGCGTGATCGGGCCCTCGGTCGGGATGATCGACACGACCGTGGGCGACGGGTCCGAGGTGTACTTCTCGGTGGTGGAGCGCTCGAGGTTCGGCAGGGACGTGAGCGTGGGCCCGTTCGCCCGCGTCCGGCCCCACACGATCCTGGAGGACGGCGCGAAGGCAGGTACCCACGTCGAGATCAAGGCATCCCGTGTGGGCAAGGGCTCGAAGATCCCGCACCTGTCCTACGTGGGCGACACCACCATCGGCAAGGGAGCGAACGTCGGCGCGGGGACCGTGACCGTGAACTACGACGGGTACACGAAGCACCGAACGGACATCGGGGACGACGCGCGGATCGGTTCGGATACGATGCTGGTGGCGCCGGTTCGCATCGGCAAGGGCGCCGTGACGGGGGCCGGGTCGGTGATCACGAAGGACGTCCCGCCGGGCGCGCTCGCCCTGGAGCGCGCCGAGCAACGTACCGTCAAGGGTTACCGGAAGCGGAAGGACGCCGAGGCGGCGGCGAAGGCGAAGGCGACGGGGAAGAGCCGGGGCAAGGGGAAGCTCTAGGAGGACGCGCCGTGGAGATCGTCACCAAGAAGAAGATGATGCTGTTCTCCGGGACCACGCACCCCGCGCTGGCCGCCCAGATCGCCGACCACCTCGCGATCAAGCTGTCCCCCTGCAAGATCTCCCGGTTCGCCTCCGGCGAGATCTACGTGCGGTCGGAGGAGAGCGTCCGGGGGGCCGACGTGTACGTGATCCAGACGCACGCCGATCCGGTGAACGAGTCGATCATGGAGCAGCTCATCATGCTCGACGCGATGAAGCGCGCCTCGGCCAAGCGGATCACCGCCGTGATCCCGTACTACGGCTACTCTCGGCAAGACAAGAAGGGGCTGGCCCGGGAGCCCATCTCGGCCAAGCTCGTTGCCGATCTGATCACGGTAGCCGGGGCCGATCGGGTGATCTCGGTGGACCTGCATAGCGGCCAAACGCAGGGGTACTTCGACTTCCCGTTCGACCACCTGACCGCGCTGCCCATCTTGTCCGATTACCTCGCGGGGGACCTCGGCCTCCATGACGATGACGTCGTGGTGGTGGCCCCGGACGCAGGCCGCATCAGGACCGCCGAGCGGCTTCGCGAGCACCTCCACGCCGACCTGGCCTTCCTGTACAAGCGGCGGTCCCGCCAGGAGGCGCACAAGATCGAGGAGATGGCGGTGGTCGGCGAGGTCGAGGGCCGGCCGTGCATCCTGGTCGACGACATGATCGACACGGCCGGGACCGTGGCGAAGGGCGCCGCGGCGCTGGCGCAGCAGGGCGGCGGGCCGATCTTCGCCGCCGCCACTCACGGGGTGCTCTCAGGCAAGGCCGTCCAGCTCCTGGAGGAGGCCCCGATCCAGGAGGTCGTGGTCACCAACACCGTGCCGATCCCCGAGGAGAAGCAGTTCGCGAAGCTCCGGGTGCTGTCGATAGCGCCGCTCATCGCGATGGCGCTTCGGGCGGTGTTCGAGGACACCTCGGTCTCCGAGATCTTCCGGGGAGAGAACCAGCTCTAGGCGGCCGGGGTGGATCGCAGGCCGCCTCCGTTCGGATTAGAGCGCGGCGAGGCCGTCGAGACACCGGCCGCGAACGACTCCACACGAACGAACCCTCAAAGACGCGCCGGGCTCCCGAGCGGTATCGGAGGGTCGCAACGATCTGGTCGTTGGTACGATTCGCAGCCGGAGGGAACCACATGGAACTCAAGCTCGAGGCCGAGAAGCGGGACGGGTCCGGCAAGGGCGCGGCGCGCAAGCTCCGGGCCCGCGGCAGGGTGCCCGCGGTGCTGTACGGGCATGGCGTTGGCCCCGTGTCCGTGTCGGTGGGCGCCAAGGACCTGTTCCGGGTGCTCCACGGGAGCGCGGGCACGAACGTCCTGGTGAACCTGACGGTGGACGGCGCCGAGCATCTGGCCCTGCCCCGGGAGATCCAGCGCGACCACGTGCGCGGCCGGTACGTCCACGTCGACTTCCTCGCGGTGCGCCGGGACGAGAAGGTGACGGTCTCGGTGCCGGTCCGAGTGGTGGGCGAGTCGCCGGGCGTGAAGGTCGGCGGGGTCGTGGAACACCACCTGTGGGAGCTCCAGGTCGAGTGTCTGCCCGGGGACGTTCCGGACGGCATCGACGGCGACGTCTCCGAGCTCCAAGTGGGCGATTCCCTTCGGGTCTCCGACATCGTCGCGCCCGAGGGCGTGACCGTCCTCACGCCTCCCGAGGAGAGTGTCCTGTCGGTCGTGGTGCCGCAGGTGCGCGTGGTCGAGGAGGTCGCGGAGGTGGCCGAGGGGGAGGAGGAGGCGCCGGCAGAAGGAGAGGAGGCGCCCGCGGAGGAGGCGGGGACCGAGGAGGGCGGCGAGGGCTAGCCGGCCCATGCCGCTCCCGCGCACGCCGCCCCGGCCCATACCGCTCCCGCGCACGCCGCCCCCGCCCATGTCGCCCCCGATCCGTCCGTCTATGGCGCAACGTCTGCCATGACCTGGCTCGTCGCCGGGCTCGGGAACCCCGGCGACCGCTACGCCAGGACCCGGCACAACATCGGCGCCATGGTGGTGGATGAACTGGCCGCCCGCGCCGGCGAACGGTTTCGCAAGGCCCGGTTCATCCCCGCCGACGTCGCGGAGATCCGGGCCGACGGCGAGCGGGTGCTCCTCGTGAAGTCCCTCACGTACATGAACGAGTCCGGCCCGGCGTACGCCTCGGTGGCCAAGAAGAACCGGATCACGCCCGACCATGTGGCCGCGGTCCACGACGAGCTGGACCTGCCGTTCGGTGCGCTCCGTGTGAAGTTCGCCGGCTCGACCGCCGGCCACCACGGCCTGGACTCGCTGGCGGCGGCCCTCCGCACCCCTGACTTCTATCGCCTGCGCCTTGGGATCGGGCGGCCCCCCGGCCGGCAGGACCCGGCGGACTTCGTGCTCGAGCCCTTCGGCAGGCGCGAGCAGGCGGATGCGGCGGTGCTCGTGGGCGACGCGGCCGACGCCGCGCTCTCCCTCGTGCGTGACGGGGTGGCGGCCACGCAGGATCGGTTCAACCGGCCTGGTCCAAAGGAGTAGCGCGGCCTCGCCATTCGGCCTACTCCGGGCCCGGTACCGGGGGACGCCTCGGCTCACCCCCACCCGACCTACATTTCCTACCGGCGGCGGATGTACCCCACCGGGCCGATGGGGGAGACTCGGCGCGGAGGTGGTTCGATGCGAGAGAAGATCGTTCGCATCCTGATCTCCGGTGCCACGTTGGCCTCTCTGCTGTGGGCCGCGGGCGCAGCGAAGTGGAAGTCGTAGTCAGCAGCACGGAAAGGAGGATTCTCGTGCGCGTGCGCCGGATCCTGTACGCCTTCGGCTGGCTCGTCTCCTTAGCGCTCGCCGTCGGAGCCAGCTGGAAGTCCTAGAGGGCACAGGTGACGTGGCTGCCCCCGGAGCGGCCTCCCACGGGAGGCGGCACCGGGGGCGGTCCGCTGGGGGGCCAGGGTGATGGGAACCGAAGGACGGTCGCACCACCCGCTCCATCGCACCTATCTGCCATGAGGCTGATCATCTCCTCGCTCGCCCTCGCCGTCGTCGTCGGATACCTGGCCGGCGGACGGCTTGGACCGCTCGCCCAGCTCGAGATCCGGTGGCCGTACGTGGCGCTGGCGGGACTGGGGCTCCAGGTGGCGCCGGTCCCCGGGCCCACCCTGCCGCTCGTGCTGTTGCTCGTGTCCTTCGTCCTCCTCGTTGCCTTCGCCGCGGTGAACGTGAGGGCGAGGGTGGTCGGCTTCCCACTCATCCTGATCGGCATCGTCCTCAACTTCGTCGTGATCGCCGTGAACCAGGGGATGCCGGT
The DNA here is from genome assembly GCA_050692435.1 of Actinomycetota bacterium. Taxonomy (GTDB): domain Bacteria; phylum Actinomycetota; class UBA4738; order UBA4738; family HRBIN12; genus AC-69. The sequence continues at coordinate 10,881 of JBOGVG010000072.1, read as the reverse complement.
GAGCCGGGAGGCGTTGGTGGCGTCGGGCCAGGCGGAGACGCTCTCGCTGCTCGCCCGGGACGGTGGGGTCAAGCATCACCTGGTGGGGCCGGATGACCGGCTCCTGTTCCTCGGTGACGTCATCGTGATTCGGCCCGTCTCGATGGTCGCGAGCGTCGGTGACCTGATCGCCTACGCGGGGGTGCTGTGGCTGGTCCTGATGGGCATGGTGGGGCAGGTGGCGCGGGTTCGACCGGGGCCCATTCCGGTCGGCGTGACGTCGGACGCGATCCGGAGCTTGCAACATGTCCGCTGAGGCCGCCGTACAGGCATGGCATCGCCGCGGGGACCGGCCGGCGCGGACTGCCTCGATCCGGCTCTACGAGCTGGGGGTGATCCTCCCGCTGCTCGCCTGGCTCACCTGGGCGTTCCTCCGCTCCCCGGCTCAAATCAGCGACCCGCTGCTCCTCGAGTGGGTGGTCGCCATCGCGATCGTGGACCTGCTGCCCATCCCGACCACCGTGGGACTCCCGTTCAGCTTGAGCTTCCCCCTCCAGCTCTCGGTGGCCCTGATCTACCCGTCCCCGGTGGCCGGGGCCCTGGCCCTCCTCGGCAGCAGCGACTGGCGCGAGTTCCGCAGGGAGATCCCGTTCGCGCAGGGGGTGTGGAACCGCTGCCAGATCGCCTGGTCGGTGGTGATCGAGAGCGTGCTGTTCCATCAACTGGCGTCGCTGAGGTCCCACTGGTACGTGCTCGGCGCCGCCGTGCTGCTGTGCGCGGTGGTGGGGTACTCGGTGAACACGGTGCTGGTGGCATGGCACTTCCACCTGCGGTCGAAGGAACCCACCCTCCACATCCTCAAGGAGATGCACGTCGGCGTGTTCGGAGAGTTCGTCCTCAGCTACATGGGGCTGGCGCTGTTCGCCGTCATCGTGGCCACAACGTTCGTGCGGATCGGCCCGTGGTCGATCGCGGTCTTCATCGCGCCGCTCGCCTTCGCCCGACAGATGTTCACCCGCACGCAGTCGCTCCAGGAGGCGACGGTCGAGCTCGAAGCGAAGCAGCGCGAGAACGAGTATCAGGCGCTGCACGACGCGCTCACCGACCTGCCCAACCGCGCGCTGTTCCAGAACAAGCTGCGCGAGACGATCGAGGCCATCTCCCCGAACGAGGGGGGTCACCTCGTCGCCGTGATGCTGATGGACCTGGACCACTTCAAGGAGATCAACGACACCCTGGGACACCACTTCGGAGACCAGCTGCTCCAGCAGATCGGTCCAAGGCTGTCGACCTGCCTCCGCGAGCAGGACCTCATGGCCCGGCTTGGTGGCGACGAGTTCGGCATCGTGCTGCCGGACATCCCAGATGAGACGACCGCGATCCGGATCGCCGAGCGGATCCTGGAGGAGCTCGAGCAGCCGCTCCCGGTGGAAGACCTTCAACTCGACGTGTCCGGGAGCATCGGGATCGCCATCTACCCGCTGCACAGCCTCAGCGTGGAGACGCTCCTCCGCCGGGCCGACGTCGCGATGTACGCAGCGAAGGAGTCGGGCGGCGGCTTCGAGGTGTACACCCCGTCCCTCGACGACCATAGCCCCGACCGACTCACCCTGATCGGCCAGGTCCGGCCGGCCATGGAGAACCGCGAGTTCGCGCTCCACTACCAGCCCAAGGTCTCGGTGAAAGACGGACGGACGGCTGGGGTCGAGGCTCTGATCCGGTGGCAGCATCCCGAGCGCGGTCGCGTCGAGCCCGACGAGTTCATCCCCATGCTCGAGCGTACGGCGCTGCTCCGCCCGCTGACGCTGTACGTGATCAACGAGGCGCTCCGCCAGGCGCACGCATGGGCTCGCCGGGGACTGACCCTCGAGGTGGCCGTGAACCTGTCGCCCCGAAGCCTGCTCGACCCGCAGCTCCCGGACCAGGTGGCCGCCCTGCTCTCGCAGTGGGCCATTCCGCCCGCGCACCTGACGCTCGAGCTCACCGAGAGCTTCTTGATGGCGGACTCGGGGCGCTCCGTGGGGACGATGGCGCTGCTTTCGGAGGTGGGCATCACGCTGTCGATCGATGACTTCGGGACGGGCTACTCCTCGCTCAGCCACCTGAAGCGGCTCCCCATCCACGAGATCAAGATCGACCGGTCCTTCGTCGTGAACATGCGGGAGGACCCCAACGACCTCATGATCGTCCAGGCCACCGTCGACCTCGGCCGGAACCTCGGCCTGACCGTGGTGGCCGAGGGTGTGGAGGACGCCGAGACCATGGATCGGTTGGTCGACATGGGCTGTGACATGGCTCAGGGCTACCACCTGTGCGTGCCCATGCCCGAGCGCGAGGTCACCCGATGGCTCGAGGAGCGCGGCGCGGCCCGCGCATTGGCCCCGCCGGAGCGGAACGGGGACCGAGCCACGGACCGACCGGCCCTCGGCCATCTGAAGGCCGTCTAGCCCGTCGTTCGCCGCCGTCCCGGCCGCGCCACCGAGCCGCCCTCCGCACCACCACGGGTACACTCGAACCCCAGGCCCCGTCGCCCCGCGATGAGGCCTCTTCGTGCTGTCCGAGGTTCGAACGGAGTGACGTGACGCTCGACCGACTGCTCGACGACCTGGTCCGCTCGGAGCCGTTCGAGCGGCTCCTGCTGGAGCGGGTCCGGCCCGTCCTGGCCCGGGCGGCGGCGGGCGCCGACTTCGTCGTCGCCGCCGTGGCCCGGGCCCTGGATGCGCCGATCTTGGCCGTGGGGCCCGGGCCCCGGGAGGCCGAGGAGCTGGCGCACGGGGTGGGGGCGTTCCTGGGACCCGAGCGGGTCGCGCTGCTTCCGGCGTGGGAGGCGCTACCGTACGAGGGCATCAGCCCTTCGCCGGAGACCGCGGCCCGCCGAGCACGGGCGGTCCGGGCCCTCCGCCGGGCGAGCGGTCCGTTCGTCCTCGTGACACCGGCCCACGCCGCGCTCCAAGGGATCGTGCCGACCCTCGGCCGGGTCGAGCCGGTCGTCGTGTCCCTGGGCTCGACGGTCGCGCCCGACGCGTTGGCCGAACGGCTGGTCGAGCTGGGCTACGTCCGGGCCGACGTCGTCGAGCATCGCGGCGAATTCGCGGTGCGGGGCGGCATCGTCGACGTCTTCCCGGGAACGGCGCGCCGCCCGGTGCGGGCCGAGTTCGATGGCGACGACGTCGAATCGCTGCGGGAGTTCGTCCCGGCCACCCAGCTCTCCACCGAACCGGTTCGACGTGCGGAGGTTCAGCCGGTCCGCGAGCTGCTCGCCTCGGGGGAGCTCCGCGAGAAGGCCGAACGCTTGGCGCCGCGGTTCATGGACCGCTTCCGGGACCAGCTCACGCGGTTCGCCGACGGCCTGGTGTTCGAGGGGATGGAGGGGCTCGCGCCGCTGCTGTTCGAGGAGATGCCCTTCCCGGCCGACCTGCTGCCGGCGGGGTCGTGGGTGGTGCTGTCGCAGGCCCGGAGGACGCTCGATCGGGCCCGCACAGCTGTGGAGGAAGCCGAAGCCCTGGCGGAGGCCTCGGGGTGGCCGGGCCCGCCCGTCCTGAAGTCGCTCGATGAGGCCCTGCGCGGGAGGACCCGCCTCGATCTCACCGAGTTCGCCGAGGGCATCGACCTCGGTCTCGATGGCTGGGGCACGGCCCGGGGCAACGCGCCGGAGCTCGCGCAGCGCCTGGCCGACCTGGCATCGCGCGGATACCGCGTCGTCGTTGCGGCGCAAGGCCACGGGAGCCTCGAGCGCGCGCGAGAGGTGGTCGGCGAGCGCGGCGTGCGACTCGACGGCGAGAGTCGCGCCGCCGCGGTGGAGGCGGAGCTGGCCGGAGGCTTCGTGTTCGCGCCGGGGAAGCTGGCCGTGGCCACGGAGGAGGATCTGTTCGGCTCTCGCCGACATACGCGGAGCGCGCCACGCATCGCGAGGCGACGGGCCGACGCGATCGCGGCGGAGCTCCGGCCGGGCGACTTCGCCGTCCACCGGATCCATGGGGTCGGCCGGTTCGAAGGGATCCGGCGGCGCGCGGTGGCCGGTGCCGAACGCGACTACATGGTCATTGAGTACGCGGCCGGCGACCGGCTGTCGGTCCCCACGGACCAGGTCGGCATGGTGGCGCGGTACGCGGGCGGCGAGGTGCCGCGCCTGCACCGTCTGGGGTCGAGCGACTGGGCTCGGACCACCGCACGGGTCAAGCGAGCCGTGCGCGACATGGCCGGTGAGCTGGTCCGCCTGTACTCGGTCCGGTTGAACGTGCCGGGCCACGCGTTCGGCCCGGACACCCCGTGGCAGCGGGAGATGGAGGATGCCTTCCCCTTCGAGGAGACCCGCGACCAGCTCGCCGCGGCGGACGAGGTGAAGCGCGACATGGAGAAGCCGAAACCGATGGACCGACTGGTCTGTGGGGACGTCGGCTATGGCAAGACCGAGATCGCGATCCGCGCGGCGTTCAAGGCCGTGATGGACGGGAAGCAGGTGGCGGTCCTCGCCCCAACCACGCTCCTCGCCGAGCAGCACGTCGTGACGTTCTCCGAGCGGTTCGCGGCGTTCCCGGTGACGGTGGCGATGCTTTCCCGATTCCTGTCACCGGCCGAGCAGCGGCAGGTGGTGGCGGACGTGTCCGCGGGCCGGATCGACGTGGTGATCGGGACGCACCGGCTGATCTCCGGCGACGTCGCGTTCCGCGACCTCGGCCTGGTGGTCGTGGACGAGGAACAGAGGTTCGGCGTGGCCCACAAGGAGCGGCTGAAGAAGCTCCGGACCTCGGTGGACGTGCTGACGATGACCGCCACCCCGATCCCCCGGACCCTGGAGATGGCCCTCACGGGCATCCGCGACATGAGCGTGGTGGACACCCCGCCCGAGGACCGGCAGCCGGTGCTCACCTTCGTTGGCCCGTACGACGAGGGCATGGCCCTCGGCGCGGTCCGCCGCGAGCTGCTTCGGGGGGGACAGGTGTTCTGGGTCCACAACCGGGTGGCCACGGTGGACCGACAGGCCGCGTGGGTGGCCGAGCAGCTTCCGGAGGCCCGCGTGGTGGTGGCCCACGGCCAGATGGACGAGGCCCTCTTGGAGAAGCAGATGATGCGGTTCTGGGACCGTGACGCCGACGTGCTCGTATGCACGACGATCATCGAGTCCGGGCTCGACGTGCCGTCGGCCAACACGCTGGTGGTGGACCGAGCCGATCGCCTTGGGCTGGCGCAGATGTACCAGCTCCGAGGCCGGGTGGGCCGGTCGAACGAACGGGCCTTCTCCTACTTCTTCTTCCCCCCCGTGCAGCAGCTCACCGAGGACGCGCACGAGCGACTGGCCAGCATCAGCCGGCACACCGCGCTCGGGAGCGGGTTCCACATCGCCCTTCGCGACCTCGAGATCCGCGGCGCCGGGAACCTCCTCGGCGCCGAGCAACACGGTCACATCGCCGCGGTCGGGTTCGACACGTACGCCCGGCTGCTCCAGGAGGCGGTGGCCGACGTGAAGGGCGAGCCGCCCCCGCAAGATCGAGAGGTCCGCATCGACCTTCCGGTGAGGGCGTTCATCCCGGTGGGGTGGGTGGGCCAGGAGGCCCTTCGCCTCGAGCTGTACCGCCGGATCGCCACGGCCGGAAATCACGAACGCCTGGAGGAGATTCGGGTGGAGGCCACCGACCGGTTCGGCCGGCTCCCGCCGGAGGTCGAGACGCTCTTCGCGGTGGCGTCGCTTCGGATCACCTGCCTTCGGCTCGGCGTTGAGGAGATCGCCACATACCGCGACCACGTCCGGGCGAAGCCGGTCGCGCTCTCCGACGCCCAGGCCCTGGGGCTGGCGGATCGGATCCCGGAGGGCGGGTACCACCCCGCCACGTCGACCCTCAACCTCTCGCCCGGGCGGGTGGGCGGCATCGAGCTGCCCGGGTGGGTGGAGCGGGCCCTGCTCGCGGCCACCGGTTCCGAACTCCCCTCTGTTACGATCGCCGGCTGATGCCCCGCCCCCCCAAGCCTCTCGTCGTCCTCGCGCTCGTCGCCGCGCTCGCGGTGTCCGCGTGCAGCGCGGGCCCGCCTCCCGCCGCCGAGGTCGGCGACGACCCCATCACCGACGAACAGCTGGAAGAGGACATGGCGGTGTTCCGGTTCCTGGCCGGCCTGAACGGGCAGCCGTGCGGCCAGGTCACGGCGGGGGAGACGGAGCAGTCGGCCTGCGCACGCTTCACGCTGTCCACGATGATCCGGGAGGATCTCGTGAAGGGCTACGCTCGGGGCCGCGGGATCGCGGTCGACGACGGGCAGGTGGCGGAGACCATCGCCGAGGTGCGCTCGGCCGTCGGCATGGAACTCGATGCGCAGCTCCAGGCGCAAGGCCTGACCGAAGAGGACCTCACGCAGATCGTCCGCCGGATCTTGCTGTTCGATGAGGTGGAGCAGGCGCTGTCGACGACGGAGGTCGGAGAGGACGAGATCCGGCAGCTGTACGAGCAGCAGCGCCAACAGTTCACCCAGATCCACACCAAGCACATCCTGCTCGAGACGGAGGCCGAGGCCGTCCGGATCGTGAACCGGGCAACATCGAAGAACTTCGCGCAGCTCGCCAAGCGGTTCTCCATCGACCCCGGGTCCGCACCGAACGGCGGCGACCTCGGGACGGTGGCGGCATCGACGTTCGACCCGGACTTCGTGGAGGGGGCACTGGCGCTGGACCCCGGCGAGATCGGCCCGCCCGTCCGGACCCGATTCGGGTGGCACGTCATCCAGCTCGTGAGCGTCGACGTGTTGCCACTCGAGGAGGTGCGGGACCAGCTCGCCGGAACGCTCCAGGCGCAGGTGTTCTCCGACTGGCTGAGGGATCAGCTCGCGGAGGTCGAGATCACCGTGAACCCGAAGTATGGGCGGTTCGACCCCGCGACCGGCGACGTGCTGCCGATCCGGAGCACGGCGACGACGCCGGCCACGCCGGCCACCGCGACGGCCACCCCCGGCTCCGCGCCGTGACCGGCCGACCACCCGACGACCTCTTCGCCCACGTCCCGAGCGGCCCAGTCCCGTCCGGCGATCGCGGCGAGCGCCTGCTGGACCTGGTCCGCGTGATGTCGAGGCTCCGGCAGCCCGGCGGATGCCCGTGGGACCGGGAACAGAGCCACCGCACGCTCGCCCGGCACTTGCTGGAGGAGACCCACGAGGTGCTCGAGGCGATCGATGCCGGCGACCGGGAGCGCCTGCGCGAAGAGCTGGGCGATGTCCTGCTCCAGGTGGTCTTCCACGCACAGATGGCGGCGGAGGAGGGCGCGTGGGACGTCGACGACGTCGCCCGGGGCGTCGTGGAAAAGCTGATCCGTCGCCACCCCCACGTGTTCGGCGAGCTCGAGGTGTCCGGCGCCGACGAGGTGCTGGTGAACTGGGAGCGGCTCAAGGCCGAGGAGAAAGGCCGGAAGCACGTCGAGGACGACATCCCGCCGACGCTCCCGGCCCTATCCCGCGCGGCCAAGGTTCTCCGCCGCGCCGCAGGGTGGGGCGTCGACTGGCGCACAACGGAGGGCGCGATGGGCAAGCTCCGCGAGGAGGTCGACGAGCTGGCCGGGGCCGCGACGCCGGAGGAGGCCGAGGAGGAGCTGGGGGACGTGCTGTTCGCCGCCGTCGCCGTGGCCCGAAGGCTCGGTTCGGACCCGGAGAGCGCGCTTCGCCGGTCCACCTCGAAGTTCGCCAAGCGCATCGAACGCGCGCTCGCGCAGGCCCGCGAGGAGGGCGTGGACCTCGCTACGCTCTCCGAGGACGATCTCTTGGGGTATCTCAAGACGATCGGCATCCCCCAGGTGGAGGAGGCCCCGCATCAGCCGGGGTCGAACGACTAAATCCTCCACCTCGGGACTCGTCCGGAGGCGGCCTATCCACCGATAACCCTTGTGGATGGTCCGGCGTGGCCGGTTCGAGCCAGCGACGTCGATCGAACGAGCCGAAGGGGAATCCGGCGTGACGACAGCCCAGGCCAGCGGCCCTCAGACCCACCGGCGCACCGACCCGCTGGGCCGGGAGGCGCTGTTCCGCCAGGTGGGATGCCTGGTGGGGGCGGTCCTGTTGGGGTTCCTGTCGATCGCCGCCCGCCAGGTGGGGGCGGACGGGTCCGGGGACATCCTCCAGGCCTCGACGCTCGCCGCGCTCACCATCGGGGCGATCATCCTGGTCCCGTGGGACCGGCTCCCCGCCGTGCTGCACCGGGTGCTTCCGTTCGTCTACCTGCTCGTCGCCTTCTTGACCAGGGAGGCCACCGGCGGCGCGGACTCCACCTACGCACAGCTCGCGCTGCTCCCGGTGCTGTGGGTCGCCGTGTACGGGACGGCCCTCGAGCTCGGGCTCGCCATGGCCGGCATGGCCGTGGTCCTGGCCATCCCGATGTTCTCGCCGGCCACCGCCGGTGACGACTGGGTCCGGCTCATCGCCATCACCTCGATCGGCGGCTCGATCGGCTTCGTGTCGAACCGGTTCTTCACCGAGCTCCGGAGCCAGACCAGCCGGCTTCGCCTCCTGGCCGGCACCGACCCGCTTACGGGTGCCGCCAACCGGCGGGCCTGGGACGAGGAGCTCGTTCGAGCCCTGACCTGGGCGGGGCACGAGCGCATGCCGGTCACCGTGGGTCTGCTCGACCTCGACGACTTCAAGGCCTACAACGACCGCCGCGGCCACCAGGCGGGGGATCTGCTCTTGAAGGAGGCGTCGGCGGCGTGGCAGACCATCCTTCGGGCCGGCGACCTGCTCGGCAGGATCGGCGGGGACGAGTTCGCCGTGCTACTCCCGGGGTGCTCGCTGGAGACGGGGGCGGCCATCGCCCAGCGGCTGAAGCGCGCGGTCCCCTCGGCCCGCTGCTCGATCGGCCTGGCCGAGTGGGACGGGCGCGAGAGCGACCACGGGCTCCTGGCCCGAGCCGATGCGGCCCTGTACGAGGCCAAGGAGCGCGGGCGTGGGCAGGTCGTGTTCCTGAACGACGCCGCGGCGGCGGACGACGGGTCGGACGCCGCCTAGCCTTCCAGCGCCACCGAAGTCCCGTTTCCACCCCTGGGGCGCTCTACAATCGTCCCCCCATGCCTGCCGTCGCCTCCCTGGCTGCCCGCGAGATCCTCGACTCCCGTGGAAATCCCACGGTTGAGGTCGACGTCGTGCTGGACGACGGGACCGCGGGCCGCGCGGCCGTCCCCTCCGGTGCATCCACGGGGGAGCACGAAGCCCTTGAGCTTCGGGACGGCGACCCCAACCGGTTCGGAGGCAATGGCGTGCTGCGGGCGGTAGACAACGTCGTGGCCGCGATCGGCCCGGCCATCATCGGGCTGGACGCCCTGGACCAGCGGGGGTTGGACGCGCGCCTCATCGACCTCGACGGGACCGCCGACAAGTCCAACCTCGGCGCCAACGCGCTGCTCGGCGTGTCCCTCGCGACGGCCCACGCCGCAGCCGCAGTCCTCGGCCTCCCGCTGTACCGCTATCTCGGCGGGCCCGGCGGGCATCTGTTGCCCCTGCCCCTGATGAACGTGATCAACGGCGGCGTCCACGCCGACAACGAGCTCGAGCTCCAGGAGTTCATGCTGGCCCCCGTGGGCGCGGCGTCGTTCTCAGAGGCCCTCCGGTGGTGCGCAGAGATCATGCATGCCCTGCGAGGTCTGCTGAAGGAGAAGGGGCTGGCCACCGGGGTAGGCGACGAGGGCGGGTTCGCCCCGCAGATCGGGACGGCCTCCGAGGCCCTGGAGTTCATGGTCCGGGCCATCGAGACGGCCGGTCTGGAGCCCGGGGATGAGGTCGCCCTGGCCATGGACCCGGCCGCCTCCGAGATCTACCTGGACGGCCGGTACCGCCTGGAGGGAGCCGACCGGAGCTCGGACGACATGGTGGCCTTCTGGAGTGGACTTCTCGATTCGTTCCCCGTGGTGTCGATCGAGGACGGCCTGGCCGAGGACGACTGGAAGGGGTGGGCGGAGCTCACGGCCGAGCTCGGCGGCCGCTGCCAGCTCGTCGGCGACGACCTGTTCGTCACGAACCCCGAGCGGCTGGAGCGAGGGCTCCGAGAGGGCGCGGCCAACGCCATCTTGATCAAGGTGAACCAGATCGGGACCCTCACCGAGAGCATGGACGTGATGCAGCACGCGGCGAGGAACCGGTACGGCGTCGTCGTCTCCCACCGCTCGGGCGAGACCGAGGACACGACGATCGCCGATCTGGCGGTGGCCCTCGACGCCGGCCAGATCAAGACGGGCGCGCCCTCCCGGGGCGAGCGCACGGCGAAGTACAACCGGCTGCTCCGGATCGAGGAGGGGCTCGGCGAGAGCGCCCGCTACGCCGGGGCGAGCGCGATCCGGCGAGGAGCGCCGTGACCGTCCGTACCGAGGCCGCACCCAGGCCCCGCCTGACCGGCCGGGCGGCGGTGCTGCTGATCGTCCTCACCGTCCTGGCCGTGTTCTCGACCGTCCCGGTTCGGGAGTACCTCTCGCAGCGCTCTCGGATCGCCGAGCTGGAGCGCCAGGCCCGGACCCTGGAGCAGGAGAACGCTGGGCTCCGAACCGACATGGCCAACCTCTACGACCCGGCCGAGCTGGAGCGCCTGGCCCGCGAGTGCTTGGGCATGGTCGCGCCGGGCGAGATCGCCTTCGTCACGGCCTCCCGCGCCCCAGAGGCCGAGCTCTCCGACTGCTGAACGACCCGCGGGGCGGAGCCGGAGAGGTGCTTGACGGGAGAGGAAGGGCTCGGGCGGGAAGGTGGGTCAGGGCTCGGGCTCCGGCTCGGGCTCCGGCGGGCTGGAGAGGGAGGGTGGGTCAGGACAGGACGGGACAGGGGCCGTGTACGCCGTGGAGTGTGGGCGGGGCGGCCGGAAGGTGTTGCGGTGCAGGGGTTTCGGGGTGGACTGGGGCTGGGTTCGTTATGGGGTGCTGGAGAAGATTGCGGTGCAACGGGTTTCGCCGCCCA